>CAIORQ010000015.1 GCA_903860745.1 uncultured Actinomycetes bacterium
CAGCGCGGAGCTGTTGGGTGTTGCTGTTTTCGATGCGCGTTTAGGGACTCAGTGTTGCTGTTTTCGATGCGTGTTTACACCCCAGCCACTCCTAGAAGCGAGGTTCGCCGACCCACGAGAGGCTGAAACTGTCGGTCTTTCCCTGGTAGCGGTAGCGAACGACCAGCTTCGAGAACAGACGGCCGTGCTTGGTGGTGACGGGCGCGGACAGCCGGACGCTGGAGTTGACGAAGTCCGTCCTCTTGGAGGCGGCGCAGTAGGGCTTGCAGAGATTGAGGACGAAGTCCGTGGTGCCCACCGCGCTGGTGGCGTTCCACGTGGCCCAGTGGGTGGCCGACAGCGCCGCGTTGGCGTCGGCGCAGGAGATCACGAAGTTGCTGGGTCGCGACACCGTAGTGTCCATGCAGGTGAGGAGCTTGGGGACCGTGGGAGCCGAGGCTCCCGAACTCACCGGCAGGGCGAGGACAGGGACCGCGAGCGCGGCCACGAGCGCGATAGGTGCGGCGAGACGGGCGAGACGGGACATGATGACTTCTTTCTTGTTTGTTGGTTGTTGTGGGGAAAACTTCGAACTGTGCGGACCCGCGAGGGGACTAGGACGATGCGCTGATAGGTCTCATCGTGAGGTTCCCTCTCGCCACGAGAAGGCGAAGGTCTTGATTGCCGACCCTTGGCGATAGCGCACCACGAGACGTGAGAAGTAACTGCCGTGGCGCGAAGAGATCGGCGCCGAGAGGGAGACCGAACTGTGGGGGAAGTAGGTGATGGGCGACGCGGCGCAGTAGGGGGTGCACAGGTTCATCGCGAAGGTCGCCGTTCCGGTCGCTCCCCCGGCGCCCCACGAAGTCCAGTGCGTGGCTTTGAGCAAGGTGTTGGCGTCGGCGCAGGTGATGACGAGGCTCTGCGGTCGGACAACGGTGGTTCCGGAGCAGGTCAGGACCGCGGCGTCGTGGGACGTGATCACTGGCGGCGTCGCAGGGGACTTCGTCGCCGAAGAGCCCACGGAGCTCATCCCGAAGCCTATGGCCGCGAGCGTGATCGCCACGACCGCCGCGACGGCGAAGGTCCGGCGGATCCGGCGCTGGCGCTGGCGTCGTCGGGCTTCGCGAAAGAGCAACTCGATCTTGGGGTCCCACGGCTCCTTCGCGCACTCCGAAACTTCTGGAACATCTAGCAACGAGGTCATGACGCTAGTATAATTAGCGTCATGAGTTTTGTCAACACTCCCGAGGAACAATCCGAGGCGGACCTCGGTCTCTCTCCTCTCGACCGCAGCGACCCGACATTGTTGCACGAACAGGTCGCTGCCGAGATTCGTCGAGCCATCGCGGAGGGTGAGGCGGGCCCCGGTGAGAAGATCCCCCAGGCGAGGGACCTCGCCGCGGAACTCGGCGTGAACACGAACACCGTGTTGCGCGCACTGCGGGTGCTACGTGACGAGGGGCTCGTCGAGATGGGTCGCGGCCGAAGCATCCGAGTGACCGGACAGCCCGACAAGGGTTTGTTGACGGCGAAGCTCAAAGAGGTCGTCGAACTGGCGCGCCAGCAGGGCTACCGCCGCGACGAGCTCGTGGCCATGCTCGAGAACCTCCCCAGTACCTGAGGACGTCGTCGAAGTACGACGACCGTCGCGCCCGACGTTCGCCATCACGTCCTCCCACCCAGATGTGATATCGATGACTGCGCCGCCATCGAGAGCCCGATGTGACATCTTCGGGGTAAGAACTCGTTGACCAATTTCGCTGACTGGCGTCGTGGTACCACCATCGATCTGGGAGGTTCAAGATGACAATGGGCAAAGAAACGGCGATGGCCAAACGCTCTGGGGCTCGCACCCTGGGGATCGCGTTCCAAGTCCTTTCGGCAGTGACACTGGTGGGAACATTCATTGCCGCCATCAACGTCGCCCACCTGGGCAACACGATCGGCGTACAGAGCAGCCAAGACCCGGTGGTCTGGGGCATCGTGGCGAGTGGCGTCTTCGCCGCCCTCGTCCTCGCCGGAATCGGCTACGCGCTGGGGATGCTGTGCGCGATCTACGACCGCCAGGAACCTCGTGCTCCGCTCCCGCGAGAGGTCCAGCCCGTGGTCCCTCGTCGGACATTCCCATCAGCTACACCGCCGGTGGAGAACCCTTCGCCGGGACCGTCCATCAAGGAGACCTCCACGTGGGAATTTCTGACGCGTGAACGCCACCTCGGCAAGCGACGCCCACGCCAGGACTGACCAAGACGGAGACCGTCGCCCTTCGTATTGCGTACAGACTCGCTCAGACCAGTTTCGACGACTCGGCCGATTCTCAACGGGCCCGCAAGGGGTAAACCAGGCACGGGGCGGAGCCGACCTCGACGGGCGTGGCCGTGGACTTGGCGATAGGGACGTCAAACTCCGTTCGGATCGATCCTTCTGGCGGCCGTGACCGTGGCTCATCCTCTGCACGACATATCGACGTTCGGACCCTTGACGACATCGCCAGAGGATCCCGAGAAAGTATGATTCTCTTTGTTCCATTATTTACTATTACAGCAAATTAATTGATTATAGGAAACTTATGCTGTAGAATTTCTCATCATGCCGGCAAGAAACCTTCTTCGACAGAACGAGGTGATCGACGGATGCGTCGCGTGGCTTCGCAACAATCTGCCCACGAGCTGGCCGGTGGACGTGCATTTCAACCGGCAGGACGCGCCCGGGACCCGGTCCGCGGCCGCTGGCGACTGCATAATCACGATCGCACCTCCCCAAGGCGGCGGACTGAGTCTCCTCCTGGCGCCTCACTCGAACATCACGCCCCGAGATGTCGAAAACATCTGCGGTGCTCTGGAGAACCGTCTCCGTGGGGCTGTCGAGAGCCTCTCGTTCCTCGTGGTCGCCCCATGGCTCTCGGAGCGCACCCGAGAACTTCTGACGGTGCGAGGTGTCAACTTTCTCGATCTCACAGGTAACGCCCACATCGCCCTGGACTCTCCCCCACTCTTCATATCGAGCCAGGGTGCCCCTCGAAACCCAGAACCCTTTCCGCGAGCACGAGCTACCTTCAAGGGGCCCAAAGCCGGACGTCTGGCTCGCTTCCTCCTCGACGTCACTCCTCCCTACGGCGTCAGTGAGATCGCGCAGGTCACCGGCCTGACCCGTGGGTACGTGTCACGGCTCTTGCAGTCCCTGGACGACGAAGCGCTCATCGAGCGTTCGTCACGAGGTCACGTCCTGAGAGTCGACGTCGCCGCAGTCGTACGACGATGGGCTCAGAGTTACGACCTCTTCGCCTCCAATTCGGCAGCGACGTTCCTCGCGCCTCGTGGATTGGATGATGTATTGGGCCACGTGGCTTCCCCAGCGTCAGAACTGGGTCGGATCGCGATCACCGGTTCATTCTCTGCTGTTCGAATCGCGCCCGTCGCCGCCCCTTCCCTGCTCGTCGCCTACTGCGATTCACCTGTCAAGTGGGCCGAAAAAATGGGACTCTTGCCGGCCGATCGCGGTACCAACGTCGTACTGCTCCGACCCTTCGATGAGGTCGTGTGGGATAGCACCACCGAAGAGGCCGGCATCCGCTACGCCTCGGTGGCCCAGACTGCCGCCGATTGCCTGACGGGGAACGGTCGAATGCCGTCGGAGGGAGAGGCGCTCACCGAGTGGATGGCCCTCAACGAACCCCTGTGGCGTTACGGCTCCCTCAGCGAATTGCTCGACCTGACGACCGCGGAGAATTGATGGTATCGGCGGATCCTCGCTACGTGGCCGCTCGACGAGTCCTGCTCGACGCGCTCTACGCACTCGCTCCCCATGGCCCAGCGGTGATCCTCGTGGGCGCTCAAGCCGTCTATCTCCGTGCCGGTGACGGCGATCTGGCCATAGCTCCGTACACCACCGACGGGGACTTGGTGCTCGATCCTTCGCAGCTGAACGACGACCACCCCCTGGGCGAGGCGATGCTCGCCGCGCACTTCGTCCCTCTGACGAGGCCCTTGGGACACGAAGAACCAGGCATTTGGGTGCAAGACGTCGATGTCGGCTTCGTGCAGGCCGACGCCACCAAGGACGAGGACGTGCGCGCCATGGTCGACCAGACCATCAGCGACTTCGGCCGCATCGACATCCTCATCGCCACCGTCGGCGGGTCCCAGGACGCGCTGATCCACAAGATGACCGACGAGCAGTGGGACCAGGTCATCGACCTCAACTTGCGCTCGGCCTTCTTCGCGTGCCGCGCGGTGGTGCCCCACATGATGGAGAACCAGTACGGCAAGATCGTGCTGATCTCGTCGCGGTCGTACCTGGGCAACATCGGCCAGGTGAACTACTCGACGGCCAAGTCCGGCATCGTGGGCCTCACCAGCAGCCTGGCGAGGGAGATGGCGCGCAACAAGGTCAACGTCAACTGCGTGGTCCCGGGCTTCGTGGACAACCCGCGCCTGGCGCTCATGGCGGAGAAGTACCGCCAACAGCGCATGGCGCTCAACCCCTTCGGCACGGCGGCCCTCCCCGAGGACGTGGCCGACGCCATCTTGTTCCTCGCGTCGGACGAAGCGCGCCAGGTGACCGGCCAGGCCCTGCGCGTGGCCTGTTGGTGAGTCGACTCCCGCACTGAGGGCTCGACGTCGCCTGAGCGGCGAGCTCTCAGCTCCCGGGGACCACCACGACCGGCACCTTGGCGTGCTGGACGACCTCGAGACTGACGCTGCCGATCATCGTCCCGGGTCGCTTGCCGTGACCCCGCGATCCCACCACCAGGACCTGCGCGTTGACCGGCGGCGACGCGCAGGCGAGCAGGGCCGAGCACGCGTCACCCTCCTCGATCACCCAGTGGTAGCGGCTCGGGTCGATGCCCTCCTGCGCCATGATGCTCTCGACGGCCTCGGGGACGACGTCGGGGTCGAAGGCGCTGCCCAGGCGCTCGAGGATCCCCGAGGCGTGCACCACCGTGAGGGAGGCGCCGGATTCGTGGGCCATGCCCGCCGCCCAGCGCAGGGCGGTCTCTGATTCGACCGACCCGTCGAAGCCCACCGCTATTGATGTCACCTGGTTCACGACTGTCCTTCCTTCTCGTACTCCCGGGTCCAGGACTCGATCGCCGCGAGGCGCTGGGTCTTCACTCGGTTGATCTGCTCGTATCCCGGGCCGCCGTTGGAACGGGGCTCACCGCTGAACCCTGCGTCGAGCACCGCGCTCAGGGTCGAGGCGACCGAGGCCCGCAGGGCCCCGAACTCGTAGCCGCCTTCGAGGAAGAAGGCGAGGCGACCGGGCCCGTCGACGAAGCGCGACACCCTCGCCGCCAGGTCGCCGTAGTCGGCGTCGCTCAGGCAGAGGTCGGCCATGGGATCGAGGCGGTGCGCGTCGAAGCCCGCCGACACCAGCACCCACGTGGGGCCGAAGGCGTCGACCGCCGGGGCGATCACCTCGTCGAGCGCGCGTCGGGTCGCGTCGCCCGTCGCGCCCTCGGGCAGCGGCACGTTGATGGTCGCCCCGAGGGCGGACCGCCCGCCGACCTCACTCGCGGCCCCGCTGCCGGGGAAGAGGGGCCACTGGTGCATCGAGGCGTAGAGGACGTTGGGTTCGTCCCAGAAGATCTGCTGGGTGCCGTTGCCGTGGTGCACGTCCCAGTCGATGATGGCGACGCGCTCACCCTGGTTCACGAGCGCCGCGGCGGTCACCGCGACGTTGTTGAGCAGACAGAAGCCCATCGCGCGGTCCTTGAGGGCGTGGTGCCCCGGGGGACGCGCGGCGACGAAGCCGACGCCCTCGCCGCGACGCTGCAGCTCGGCGACGACCGAGAGCCCGGCCCCCGCCGAGAGCGTCGCGATGGACCAGGAGTCGTATGTCGCGTAGGTGTCCTGGTCGATGTCGCCGCCCCCGCCGTAGCAGTAGGCCCCGAGCTCGTCGAGGTAGCCGCCGGCGTGCACTCGCAGGAGCTCGGCACGCGTCGCGCTGTGGCGCGGGGCGACGACCAGGTCCTCACCCAGGTGCAGGTCGGCCACCCCCGCCATCGCCGCCTGGACCCGACCGGGGCGCTCGGGATGCTCGGGCGACTCGTGCTCGGCGTCGTCGAACACCTCGTTGACGATGAGCACCATGGTCTAGCGCGCCCCCGGCTGGTCGGGACCCTTGGCGACACTCGTGCGCATCGCCGGATCGATGGGGAAGGTGACGTAGCGCTCCTCACCGTCGGCGGACAGCGTCACGGGGTAGCCGCAGTGCTCGAAGACCGAGATCATCCCTCGATTCTCGCTCATCGTCACCGCGCTGAAGCTGGTCAGCCCGCGCGACCAGGCCGCCGAGGCCAGTTTGTTGAGCAGGATGCGGCCCAGTCCGCGCCGCTGGAAGTCGTCGCGGACGAGGAAGGCCACCTCGGCGGTCGCCCCGGGCGGCACCTCGTCGTAGCGTCCGACGGCCACGATCTCCTCACCGTCGAGGATGATGAGCGCCAGACGCTCCTGGTAGTCGACCTGGGTGAGGTGGCTGACCTCGGTGGGCGAGAGCAGCGGGTGCGACGCGAAATAGCGTCGATAGATGGAGTCCGGCGAGAGATGCGAATGGAAGGTGACGAGGCGATCGGCATCGTCGGCGCGGATCGGTCGCAGGTGCAAGGAAGTCCCGCGGACGTCGGTGACGTCGCATTCCAACTCCTCGGGATACTCCGCAGCCGCAGACCGCTCACCGGTGCTCGCGCCCGACGATTCTTCGCTGACCGCGGGTCCGTCGCTCGGCATCACCGCGCCCCTCCCGTGACCGGGTGGGGCGCCGCATCGAGTGACCCGTCGCCAGTGCCATCGCGTCGCCCTGGAACAGCGTCGCTAGAGACTCCAACGCCGCTCGGGCCACAACCTCCCCACACTCCCATGACCACATCTTCGCCGACGCCGGCCGGCGGCGTCAGGTGCCAAAGTCACTTGCCCCGGCCAACGAGAGCGCGTCCGACCGGGCTCGAAGGTGGCCACTCGTGGCGCGACGCTGTCTCGGGCGAGTCGACGGCGCCCCCCATCTCGCGTCGCCGCGCGAGGTCATCGATTCGTCGCTCAGGAAGTCTCACCCGGCCCGCTCACGGGGCGAAGACGACGACCACCGGGTTCGAACTCGCCGCGGCGTACAGCGCGGACGTGGCCTTGGTCGCGCTCACCCGGCACGACGTCGCCTGGTGCGCGCGCAGCGTCGACAGCACCACCGTGCAGCCCGCGCCGCTGAGGTGCAGAGTGACCGCGCCGGGCCCCGATCCACCACGGACGCCGAGGAGCACGCCACGCGAGAGCGTCGACCTCGTCGCCGACGCGCTGAGGGTCAGGGGCCTTTGGGGGGCTAGGACGAAGGTGAACGTGAGCGGCCTCGAGCGCACCTTGGGGAAGTTGGCGCTCGTCTGCGTCGCGCGGACCACGCAGGAGGTCGCCCGGCTCGCCCGCAGGACGCCACGAGAGATGGAGCACCCCGCCCCCGTGACGCTGTAGCTGACGTTGGCCCTCTTGAGGTCCCTCGAGGGATAACCGCCCTTCACCACGAGGACGACGCCGCTGAGGTCGCTCGCCGTGCGGCGCGTGTTCTTGAACACCAGTCTCTGGGGCACGATCGCCGCGACGTTCACCGTGACCAGCAGCTCCTGCGCCGCGGCCACCGTGGCGCTGCCGTACTGGCTGAGGACGACCACGCAGGTCCCGCCCGTGGAATCGGCCGGGGTCGAGACGTCACCGACGGCGTTCACCTGGCAACCACTGGCCGTGGAACTCGAGTCGATGTCGTAGGAGACGCTCAGTCCCGCGCTCGAGGGCGAGGCGACCGACACCAGCGCGCCGGCGTTGATCGAGGCGGGCGCGTGGGCGTAGATCGACTGTGCGGTGATCTGGGAGAAGAAGTCCACCTCGGGCACGGTGCTGCCCGATCCCGGCGCTCCCGACACCAGGGTGTCGCCGTCGAGACCGACGGAGAGGCCGAAGTTCTCCCCGGCCGTCGGCGTCTCCTGGGACAGCGTCACCACGTCGGTCCACTGACCCTCGTGGTTGTAGACGTACACCTCACCGGCACCGCTCAACGCGGCGCCGCCCGTGCCGTAGGCCGCCCCGTAGGCGCCGATCGCGGCGTTGGAGCTCGACAGCGACACGGCCGCTCCGAAGTAGTCCCCGCTGACGTTGGTCGGGTCCGTGACGGTGCGCAGGACCTGCCACGCTCCGCCCTGGTACTCGTAGAAGGTCGCCGAGCCCGCATCCGTGGCGTCACCCGGCGCGCCGACCAGCGCCTGGTGAGCGTCGATGGCGACGCTGAACCCGAAGTCGCCGCTGGTGCCCACGGGGTCGACGGCCGAGGAGGTCTCGCTCCAGGTCCCGCCCGACTGTCCGTAGAAGAAGGCCTCTCCGCCGCTGGCGGCGCCGAAGGCCCCGACCACCGCCTGGGTGCCGTCGATGGCCACCGATTCGGCGAACTGCTCCCCCGCCGTGGGGAAGGGGTCGCTCAGGTGGGACACCTGGGTCCACGCCGAGCCGGAGTCGCGATAGAAGTAGGCCTCCCCGTCGCCGTTGGTCTGACTGGCCCCGATGACCATGTTGGTGCCCGAGATGGTGTCAACGCGCATCCAAAACAGCCACACGTGCGCATCGAAAACAGCCACACATGGTTGATGTGTAAGTCTGCCTCAGTAACGTGGCTGACGCCACTTTCACTCAGGACTTCCTGGTTCGGGACCGCCTGGTGGCGTCCTGAAGTCGGTAACTTTCTCCCTTCGTCTCGATGATCTTGCAGCGATGGGTCAGCCGGTCGAGGGTGGCTCCGGTGAGGCGTTC
>CAIORQ010000016.1 GCA_903860745.1 uncultured Actinomycetes bacterium
CGTCGTGGTGGTGGCCGCGACGGTCGTGGTGGTGGTCCCCGTGGTGGTCCCCGTGGTCGTCCCACTACCGGCCTTCTGGCTCGCCGCCCAGAGGTTGTAGAGGAAGTGGGCGTAGTTCAGCGCGTCGCTCACCGACGGCTCGGAGATGGTCTTGGACAGCTCGATCCGTGACGACGGTTCCAGGTGCGTGACGAGGTACTTGGTGTTGGTCACGAGGTGCGGCTTGTACCAGAGGACGCCACTCGGCTGCCCTTCGTAGACGCCAACGTACTTCCCGTCGGCCGCCAGGTAGTAGGTCGAGTACGCGTACCAGTGCATGATGAAGAAGAAGGCCCACACCACCGCCGCCAGCAGTATCACCGCCGCGACGCTGCGCCAGGTGAAGCGCGGCTCGCGCCGTCGGCGCCGACTCGGCAGAGTGGGCGCGACGGTCGGCGGCGCCGGGCTCATCGTGGTGTTGATCACCCGCGTGGGCTCGTGCGCCTCCTCGAACTCGAGGACCACGGCCGTGATGTTGTCACGGCCTCCGGCCACCTTGGCCGCGTCGACGAGGGACTGCACGACGTCCTCGAGGGGGCCCGGCGCGCTGGCGAGCTCGGCCAGCCGGGTGGGGTCGAGTTCGTTGGACAGTCCGTCGCTGCACAGCACGATCCGATCACCGGCCTGGACGTGCAGGGACATCACGTCGATCTCGATGTCGTCGTCCACGCCGATCGCCCGGGTGAGTTGATGGCGACGAGGGTGCACGAGGGCCTCCTCGGGCGTGAGACGACCCATGCGGACCCACTCCTCGGCCACCGAGTGGTCGGCGCTGAGTTGACGGAGGGCCCCGTCGCGCAGCTGGTAGGCCCGTGAGTCGCCCACGTGCAACAAGGTCGGCATCGTGACCCCCGAGGAATCCTTGGTGAGACCGACGGCGATGACGGTGGTTCCCATTCCGAATCGGTCGGGATTCGCCCGCGCGTCGGCCAGGACCGCTCGATTCGCCTGTTGGACCGCGCTCAGGAGCCCCTCGATGGTGGGGCGCGCCAGGAATCCGCTGTAGATGGCGTCCACGGTCATGGCCGAGGCGACCTCGCCGGCCGCGTGTCCCCCCATGCCGTCGGCCACCACGGCGAGCGAGTCGTCGACGAAGACCGCGTCCTGGTTCGAATCGCGAACCAGTCCGGCGTCGGTCGCGGCGGCGTAGCGCCAACGCGTCAACGAACCACCTCGAACAAGACACCGCCCACTTGCACGATGTCGCCCTTCTCGAGATGAACGCGCCCCTTGACCAACTCCTGGTTGACGTAGGTCCCGTTGGTCGATCCCAGGTCCTCCACCGTCAGGTCGCCGTCGTCGAGGGCGAAGCGGGCGTGGCGCGAGGACAGATACGTGTCGGCGATGGAGAGGTCGCACTCGGCGCTACGACCGATGATGAGAGCCGGGTCGACCGCCACGCGCTGAGTGGCCCAGTCCTCGGGCTCGATGAACTCCAGCGACAGGGCCACCCGGCGCCGCCGGCGTTCGCGCTTGGTGCCCTCGACGGGACGCGACTCGACCACCGCCACCCTCAGGACACGGGCGAAGAACAAGATGGAGACGACCATCACGAGGGCCTGTAGCGGACGAACCACAGCGGCGTAGTTCGTCGTGGCGGCCAGCACGGCTAGGCCAACTCAATTCGGAAGTGCAACTGGCCCACCGCGACGTCATCGCGCGGCGACAGCGACACCGCATCGATACGGTGTCCGTTCACGAAGGTCCCGTTGGTGGAGCGCAGGTCGCGGATCGCGACCCCCTCGGCGGTGCGCCACACCTCAGCGTGCTGACGCGAGACGTTGGGGTCATTGATGACCACACCCGCCTGCGGGCTACGCCCGATGATCAGGGGCGTCTCGCCCAGGGTGAAGGTGCGTCCGTCGCTGGCCAAGAGACGGGGATCGCCGGTCCCGCCGACGAAGTCGGTCTCGACGACGATGTCGCTGGTCTTGACGTCGTCGTCGACGAAAATCTCCACCGAGACCGGTCCCACGAAGCTGTATCCCTCGTTGAGGGCGTGCTGACGAACGGTCTCCTCCAGTTCGGCGACCAGAGCCTTCTGGAATCCATCGAAACGCTGGGCGTCCGTGGGGCTGAGCCACACCCTGACGACGTTGGGCGAGAGCGGGCCCTGACTGGACAGTCGACGTGTGAGATCGATCTCGCGCACGATGCGAGCGCCGATCTCGATGGGCTGCAACGCGTTCTTGAAGGGACGCGACAACGTCCGCTCGAAGATGCGTTCGAGACCATTCTCGACTTTCTTGAGGACCATAACATCCTTTACTGTACCGGTCGGGACTTCGCCCGGAGAGGCTCGAGGCGGGGCCGGTTGAGAATGCACTAAGATTGTCACTTCCAGGGCGAGTGGCGAAATGGCAGACGCGCAGGCTTCAGGTGCCTGTATTCGAAAGGATGTGCGGGTTCAAGTCCCGCCTCGCCCACCA
>CAIORQ010000017.1 GCA_903860745.1 uncultured Actinomycetes bacterium
GCCACCCTCTACGTCACCCACGACCAGACCGAGGCGATGACCATGGGCGACCGGGTGGCGGTGATGCGCGCGGGGGTCCTCCAGCAGTGCGACCACCCCCAGGTGCTCTACCGCAGTCCGGCCAACCTCTTCGTGGCGGCCTTCATCGGCTCGCCGGCCATGAACCTCTTCGAGGCCACCTTGAGCGAGGACGCCCGCTCCCTGAGGCTGGGCTCGCAGGTGGTCCCCCTGGGCGAGGGCGTCCTGGCCCGCTTCGCCGGCCTGGCCGCCTTTCGGGGCCGTCCCGTGGTCGTGGGGCTGCGCGCCGAGGACCTCCCCGTCGCGGGCGAGGGCGATGGTGACGCACCGACCTTGGCGGCGCGCGTCGAGGCCGTCGAGGCCCTGGGTTCGGAACTCCTCGTGCACTTCTCGATCGACGCCGTGCGCGTGAGCGGCGACGCCGACGCCGACGCCGACGCGGGGGAGACGACGGGAACCCTGGTCGCTACGGGTGAGGGGGTGGCCCGTGTCGAGCCGCGCGCCGTCCTGCGCGACGGCGAGATGGCCCGCTTCCGCATCTTCCCCGAGCGTCTGCACTTCTTCGACCCCCGAACCCAAGAAGCGGTGCGCTGAAGCCGATCAACGGACCTTGCCGCGTCCTCGCACGAGCACCTCGTCGACGACCTCCTCGCCACGGACCACGACGGCTGAGTCGAAGAGGTTGAAGACGGGACAGACGTGGCTGGGAATCAGGAGGAGCTTGTCGCCGATCTCCAGGCGACCACCCCGGCTGGTGTCGAGCGTGCCCACGCCGTGCTCCTCGGTGGTGAAGCTCATGCTCAGGTCGTCCCATCCGGCGACCTTGATCCAGTCGGGACGCCCCACACCGTCGGAGGTGAAGCACTTGGTGCCCGCGTCGATGACGAAGCGGTGCTCGTCGGGTCGACTCACGACCGTGGCGAGGACGAAGGCGGCGCAGGTGTCGTAGGTGGCGACGCCCAGGCTCACCATGGCGGTGTCGTTGAAGATGTACGTGCCGGGTCTCACCTCGGTGATCCCGTCCGCTCGGTGGCGGGCCTCCATCCTCGCCGAGGGGGTCGATCCGACGCTGATCTCGGAGAAGGTCACGCCCAACTGGGCGCACAGCTCCTTGGTGGCGAGCAGGTCCTGCGCCTCGCGCCGCACGACGGCCTCACGTTGCGCGAGGTCCGCGGCGTAACTGTGCCCCGCGTGCGTGAGGAGTCCGATGACCTCGATCCCGGGCACGTCGGCGATCTGTTGGACGAGTCGGGCGCTGTCCGCTCCCGGTGCTCGACCCAGGCGGTGGTGACCCGTGTCGACTTCGACGTAGACCTCGAGGGGTCCCGCCCCGTGGACGCCGACCCGGCTCAGCCCCTGGGCCACCTCGAGGGAATCGATGCTCACCAGGATGCGCGACCGTTCGCGGAGCCTCTCCAGACGAGAGATCTTCGAGTGTCCCACGATGGGGTAGGCGATGAGGATGTCGTCGAGACCGTCCTCCACCATCACCTCAGCCTCGCCCACCTTGGCGCAGGTGATGCCCGCGGCTCCCGCGGCCACCTGCATGCGGGCGAACTCGGGGATCTTGTGCGTCTTGGTGTGGGGCCGCAGTCGCACGCCGCCCTCGCGCGCGGCCGTGGCCATCTCCGCGATGTTCGCCTCCATCTTGTCGAGGTCGACGATCAACGCCGGCGTGTCGACGTCGAAGAGGTTCATGGCTCCAGCAGCGCCTTGATCGGAAGGCTCTGGCCGCGCATCAGCGAGTAGAAGATCTCCGCGCCCTGGTCGAGGGGGTAGGTCGTGAACCAAGTGAGCGACAGCGACGGGGCGATCGACAGCGCCGTGGCGAACTCCTCGTCGGAGTACGCGAAGGACCCCCGAACGGTCTTCTCGAAGCGCACGGCGTTGAGCGCGTCGAATCCCGCCTCCGGCTGGGCCAGGCCCAGCCACACGGTGGTGCCCCCCGGGATCAGGTGCGCGACCGACGCCTCGCGGGTGGCGGCGGCGCCCACCGCGTCGAAGATGGCGTCGAACTCGCCGTCTAGGGCCGAGGCGACCTCGTCGGCCCCCAGGTCCGCGGCGACGGTCCGGCGCTCGGGTGAGAGGTCCACGCAGGTGACTCGCTGGGCCCCGTAGTGGCGGGCGACCTCCAGGCAGGCGAGACCGATCGGCCCACAACCGAGAATCGCGACGCGCTGACCGACCGGTCGACCGGCCAAGGCCCAGGCGTGGACCGCGTTGGCGATGGGCTCGACCAGTCCCGCGCGGTCCCAGGAGAGCCCCTCGGGAATGTCGTGCACGTAGCGGCTCGGCACGACGACCCGCTCGGCGAAGCCGCCGGCGCGATGGACGCCGAGGAGCTGACGGCTGCGGCACAACTGGGGCTGGCCGCTACGACACAGGTCGCACTCGCCACAACTCACGAGGGGATTGACGGCCACGCGGCGACCGTCGTCGAGCCGGCCGACGAACTCGTGACCCATGACCAGAGGCGGTACGCGAAAACCGGGCGTGGCGATTCCGTGCAACTCGCTGCCGCAGATGCCCGCGCGTTCGACGTGGATGACGACCTCCCCGTCGCCGGCGACGACGTCGTCCACGTCGAGGACCTCCACCACGTTGGGTCCGGTGAACACCAGTGCCTTCATCTCGATCTCGACCTCGTGAGTAGTAGTCCTGCCTAGTGGTCACAGTAGTAGTTCGCACGGTGACATCGAAGGGCGAGGGCCGTGCGCGAGTGCGACACCCGGTCGGATTATCGGAACGTTCTCGACCGAAAACGTCCGTTTGTTCCAACAACTGGAACTCGATGTTGCGAAAGGATTATTTTCCGCCCAATTGGTGCTCGAGAAGGGCGATTCGCATTGCGTGGCGAGTGTCGATTGACTACGTTGAAGGCAATCGCTCATCTCAGCGATTGTTTCTCAGGGAGGGTTCAATGAAGAGTACGTACTCATCGACGCGCCTTTCGCGGCCGCGCAGTCGTTTCGCCACCAAGGCGATCTCGGCGCTGTGCGTGGGCGCGATGGGTCTGGCGATCGCTGTGGTTCCGGCGGCGACCCAGGCGAGCGCCTCGAGCAAGACCAACATCAACTACTGGTTCTGGGGTGAGAGCGACATCCCCGGGATCACCAAGTGGATGTCGCAGCGCATCGCGACGTACGAGAAGGCGAACCCCGGCGTGAGCATCACCCTGGTGCCGCAGTCGAACACGACGATCATCTCCAGCTTCACGCTGGCGAGCCAGTCGAAGTCCGGTGGTCCGGACATCGACACGCAGTGGGCCACCTTGCCGACCCTGTTGCCCGCACTCCAGGGTGACGTCACCCCGATCTCCAACTACGTCCCGAGTTCGGAGACCAAGCACTGGCTCAACACGAACGAGAACACCATCGCGGGCAAGGTCTACGCGATGCCCCTGTACTTGATCGGCGTGCCGCTCGTCTGGAACAAGAAGCTCTTCGTCAAGGCGGGACTGAACCCGAACGTCGGACCAAAGACGTGGAGCCAGTTCCTCGCCGACTGCGCGGCCCTGAAGAAGCACGGCATCACGCCGCTGGGCATGGGCAACCAGGACGGCTACTTCGGCGCGTGGATGTTCGCCATCTACGAGAAGCAGCTCTTGAACTCCGTGACCCAGCTCACCCAGGGCGTGGCCAACGTGGGTTCGAGCCAGGCCAAGCTGCTCTCGTCACTGACGACGATGTACACGATGCTGGCCGGACTCATCAAGAGCGGTTACGTGAACTCCAACGTCGAGTCCCTGTCGCTGAACCAGGGTTGGCAGCTCTTCCCGCAGAGCAAGGCGGCCATGTCCTTCACCACCGACGGCAACGTCCTGAGCTGGGCCAAGGCCGTGGGTGAGGCGAACGTGGGCGTCACCGCGCCGCCGATCTGGGGCAGTGGCAAGCTGGCGAGCACCTACGACACGACGCAGTCCTCCGACGAGTTCCTCGCCTCGTGGTCGACCAACAAGGCCGCCGCCGCGAAGTTCCTCGCCTTCTTGCACACGCCGGCCAACATGGTGGCGCTGAACAAGGAGACGGGCGCCTTCCCCGCGGACAACCGCTTCCCGACCTCCGACATCACCGACCCCTTGGCCAAGGCCCTCGACAAGCTCGACACCTCGGGCACCTCGGTGTGGCTCGAGAACGACATCCCACCGCAGATCGACTCCAACGCCGACCTGCCAGCCGGACAGTTGATCACCTCGGGCTCCGGCACGCCGGCCGCCGCCGTGGCGCTGTGGAAGCAGCAGCTCCAGAAGTGGCAGTTGGAGCAGCCCACCCAGTTCTCGCTGTTCAAGAAGTGGGCCACGGGCTGAGAGTCGGGGTCGCGTCGACCCTACTGTCGTGAGTGAAGGACGAGTATGAGCTCTGCGAGTGCCACGCTCGACGGTGAACGCCCCCACGCGGCGGCGGTGAAGGCCCTACGGGTCCACCGCCGCCGCCAGTGGTGGCCCTACGGCTACATGGCGCCGGTCCTCGTGGTCCTGGGCGTGGTCTTCGGTTACTCCTTCGTCGAAGTGGTCCACTACAGCTTCTACGCGGGCTCGATCGGCTCGCTCGTCTGGGTGGGCACCGCGAACTACCGGGAACTGGTGTCCGATCCGCAGTTCGTCCACTCGATGTTCAACAACTTCAAACTCCTCTTGACGGTCCCGATCGTCACGATCCTGGCGCTGGCCATCGCGCTGATGATCAACACGACGTTCCGTGGCGTGCGTCAGTACCGCGCCATCCTCTTCTTGCCCTACATCCTGCCGGCGACGGCCATGGGCCTGTCGTTCTCGTACCTGTTGCAGGGCAACGGCGTGCTCGACAACCTCCTGACGACGATGCACCTGCGCTTCTTGATCCACGACTGGCTGGGCAGCCCGAGCTGGGTCATGTTCTCCATCGGCGGGGTCATCGTGTGGCAGCAGTTGGGCTTCGGTGTCGTCGTCTTCTCCGCGGCCCTCCTGGCGGTGCCGGGAGAGACGGTGGAGGCCGCGCGGATCGACGGGGCGAGCTGGTGGGTCGTGCAGCGGCGCATCCTCATCCCCCAGATCCGTCGCATCATCGAGTTCTTCGTGATCCTCCAGGCGATCATCGTCCTGTCGTCGGTGTTCACCTACGTCTACGTGCTGACCGGCGGGGGCCCCGCATACTCCTCGAGCGTGATGGAGTTCTACATCTACCAGAACGGTTTCGAGAACGGATCGATCGGCATCGCGTCGGCCGGGGCCGTCGTCTTGTTGGCGGTGTCGAGCGTCTTCATCGCCCTGTACCTCTGGGTGCGGATCCGCGCCGCCAAGGAGGGCCGCTGATGCAGCACGCCCGCAACATCTCGCGCCAGGTCGCCCTCGTCATCTTGTCGGTCATCTCCTTGTACCCGGTGTGGTTCATGCTCTCCACCGCGCTCAAGACCCCCCAGTACTACACGCTCAACCCCACCGGATTGCCGCTGCACCCGACGATGAGCAACTTCTCGGACGTCTTCTCCCAGTGGCCGGTACTGACCTGGATGCGCAACAGCCTGGTGGCCACCGGCGTGTCGGTTCTCGTGTCGACGGTGATCTCCATCATGGCGGCCTTCGCCATCGTCTTCAGCCGCGCCGTCGGCCGCGAGAGCCTCTTTCGGACCAACATCGCGCTCATGGCCATCCCCCCGGTGGCCCTGCTGGTGCCGATGTACATGCTCATGGTCAACGCCCACCTGATCAACCAACTGCCTTCGGTGATCATCTTCTACACCGGCTTGCTCATCCCCTTCTCCATCTTCTTCTTCGTCAACTTCTTTCGCGAGATCCCGGTGGAGCTCGTGGAGGCGGCCTACATCGACGGCGCGGCCCACCACCGGGTGCTTCGTCGGGTCATCTTGCCGATCTCCGGGGCGTCGACGGTGACCCTGGTCATCGTCAACGCCATCTTCGTGTGGAACGAGTTGCTGGTGGCGCTCGTCTTCTTGCAGTCGAACTCGGCGCGCACGCTCATGGCGGGCCTGGCGCTGTACCAGGGTCGTTACGTGACGAACGAGCCCCTGTTGATGGCCGCGGCGTTCTTGTCGATCCTGCCCCTGGCGGTGCTCTACGTCTTCGGACAGCGCTTCTTCGTGCGGGGCCTGACGGCGGGAATGGGTAAGTAGCGTCGACGACGCCCGGAATCGGAAGAGGAAGAAGGACAACATGGCACGAATCGAAGGCAAGACCGACCAGGCGCCCACCCCGGTGGCTCCGTACTCGCAGGCGGTGCGCATCAACAACGTGGTGGCCGCCGCCGGACAGGCGGGTGTCGTTCGCGAGACGGGGACCTTCGCCGGTGAGGACGTGGCGAGCCAGACGGTGCAGACCTTCAAGAACATCGAGGCCGTGCTGGCCTCGGCGGGGGCCTCGCTCGACGACGTGATCCGCGTCGACGTCTACCTGGCGGACATGGGGGACTTCGCGGCGATGAACGCGGAGTACGCCAAGGTCTTCTCCGAGCCCTATCCCGCACGCACCACGGTCGGCGTCCACCTCCCCGCGGGGATGAAGGTGGAGATCACCGCACTCGCCGTCGTGGAGTAGACCAGTGGACCCACGCGACGTCTACGCCGAACTCGGGGTCCGTCGCGTGGTCAATGCCGCCACCACCCTGACCGCCCTGGGCGGCACGACCCTGCCCGCCGAGGTCCGTGACGCGATGGTCGCGGCGGCGCAGTCCTGCGTCTCGATGGAGGAGCTGCACCTCGCGGCGGGTCGCCGTGTGGCGAGCCTCACGAACAACGAGAGCGCCCTCGTGACCTCGGGGGCGGCGGCGGCCATGGCCCTGGCCGTCCTCGCGGCGGTGACCGGCGGCGACCCCGCGACCATCGCTCGACTCCCCGATGACACCGACCTCGAACGCCGGGTGATCATCCACTGCGCGCACCGCATCCCCTACGACCGCGCCGTCGAGCTGGCGGGCGGGCGCCTGGTGCAGATCGGCAACGCGATCCAGACCTTCGAGTGGGAGCTCGAGGGCGCCCTGGCCCAGGGCGCGGCGGCGGTGCTGTGGGTGGCGGGTGACCACCTGGGCGGCGCGGCACTGCCCCTGGACACCACCGTGCGCCTCGCCCACGACCACGACGTCCCCGTGATCGTCGACGCCGCCGCACAGTTGCCGCCCGTGTCCAACCTGTGGCGCTTCACCCGCGACGGTGGCGCCGACCTGGCCTTCTTCAGCGGCGGCAAGGCCCTGCGCGGACCTCAGGCCAGCGGACTGCTCGTCGGCCGTCGTGGTCTCGTCGAGGCGGCTCGGCTCAACGCGGCGCCGTTCCAACGGCTGGCGCGCGCGATGAAGGTGGGCAAGGAGGAGGTCATGGGCCTCCTCGCCGCCCTGGAGCTCTACCTGTCCCTCGATCACGACCAGCAGTCCCGGGGGTGGGACGAGGCGATCGAGAACTGGCGGCGGACGCTCGTCGACGTCCCCGACGTCACGCTGCGCCGGGTCGACACCAACGAGGCGGGACAGCCCGTGGCGCGCCTCGAGGTCCGCCTCGTGACGCCGCGACGCGCCCGCCAGGTGGCGGCACGCCTGTGGGAACGCGATCCGCGCGTCGCGGTGCTGGAAGTCGGTGCGAGCCTCTACCTGTCGCCCGACGTGGTGGACGACGGCGACCACGCCTACGTGGCTGAGTGCCTTCACGAGGCCCTGACGGCCGCGGATGATCGAGAGGGGGGAAACCATGTGGGATGAGTGCTTCGTCGACCGGGTGGTCATCGTGGGCGGCGGATCGACGGGGATCGGTGCGGCGTCGGTCGCGGGTTTCGCGCGGGCCGGTGCCCGGGTGGTGGTCACCGACGTGGCCGACGGGCCGGGTGGCGACCTGGCCTCCGCCCTGCGCGCCGAAGGTTGCGACGTGGTCTATCGGCACTGTGACGTGGCCAACGAGGCCGACGTGGTGTCCACCTTCGAGTGGGTGACGTCGACCATGGGACCACCCGACGTCCTCTTCGTCTCCGCGGGGGTCGAGTGGACCAAGGACGTGCGTCACACGAGCGTGGAGGAGTGGGGTCGGGTGCTGGCGATCAACCTCACCGGTCTGTTCCTGCTGTCGCGCGAAGCGATGACCTCGATGTGCGCGAGAGGCTCGGGCGCCATCGTCTTGACCAGTTCGCCCCACGCCCTGGCCACCGTTCCCGACGCGGGCGCCTACGCCGCCTCCAAGGGCGGGGTGCACGCCCTGGTGAACGCCTTGGCCCTCGAGGGTGCCCCCTACAACGTGCGGGTGAACGGCATCCAACCGGGCACCATCGACACGCCGATGATCCGCCGTGAGGCGGAGGCGGCTCGCGACCCGCAGGAGCAGCTGGTCCTGATGGCCCGCACGCACCCGCTGGGGCGCGTGGGCCAGCCCGAGGAGGTGGCGAACGTGGCGCTGTTCCTCGCGTCACCCCTGGCCTCCTTCGTGACGGGTTCGATGTACGCCGTCGACGGAGGGCTCATGGCGGGGCTGCCGTCGGGCCCTCCCCTGAGCTACAACAACTAGTCGGGGGACGACATGAGGATCAGCCGCTACGACATCCGCGTCGCCAACGTCGGCTACGAGCACCGCGAGCTGAGCTCGCAGGTCGCTCGTGACGGCGTGACCGCCGGGGTGCTGCGCCTGGAGACCGACGACGGCCTGGTCGGGTGGGGCGAGGTCTGCGCGGGCGCCGACATCGCCTCGGTGGTCGACGCGGTGCGCGCGATGATGCCCTTCGTCCTGGGTGCCGATCCCTGGCGCGCCGAGGCGATGCGCCGCGACGCCTGGCATCGGGGACTCTGGCAGTTCCGCGAGGGGACGGCGAACTTCGCGTGGGCCGGCATCGACATGGCCCTGACCGACCTGTGCGCCCAGGCGGCGGGCGTCCCGGTTCACGCCCTGCTGGGCGGCGCCCTGCACGAGTCCCTGAGCTACTTCTGGTACCTCAGCGGCGACGACGTCGACGACCTCGTCGCCCAGGCCCGCGTGGGCGTGGCGCGCGGCTACGACACCTTCTACCTCAAGGTGGGACGCGACGAGGTCGGTGACGTGCGCCGGGTCTACGCCGTTCGCGACGTGGTGGGCTCGAGCCGACTGCGCGTCGACGCCAACGGTGCCTGGAGCGTCGCTCAGGCCTGTCGCATGCTGGCCGAACTGTCCGACGCCCACCTCGATTTCGTCGAGCAGCCCGTGCGCCAGGTCCCTCGCGACCTCTTGAAGGACCTGCGAGGACGCGTCGACGTGTCGGTGGCCGCCAACGAGGGTCTGTGGAGCGAGGAGCAGGCCCGCGAGCGCATCGAGGCCCGCGTGGCCGACGTCTACTGCTTCAGTCCGTACTGGGTCGGCTCGCTGCGCAGCTACCAGCGCCTGGGTTTCCTCGCCCACGAGCACGGCGCCCAGGTGTGCAAGCACACCCACGGGGAGCTCGGCATCGCCGCGACGGCGGCGCATCACGTGACCCTCACGCTTCCCTCGGTCGTGGCGGGGCACCAACAGACCACGGCCCACATGAGGGGCGACGTGACCCGGCGACTGCCCATCGCCGACGGCCCCCGGTGGGGACTGCCGGTCGAGCCGGGCCTCGGCGTCGAGATCGACGAGGACGCCTTGGCGACCGCCGCCGAGGCCTTCGAGCGCGACGGGCAGTTCTGGCCCTTCCAGGACGCCCAGTGACCGGAGCCGCGTCGATCACCCTGGCGACCGACGAGATCTCGGTGGCGGTCGAGGCGCACCGCGGGGGTCGCATCACGCGGCTGGCGGACCGCCGTGGCGGCCGACAATGGCTGATCGGACCACGTGGTGCGGGGGCTCGCGTGCGCCTCGACGCGGTCTACACCGAGACCGACCACTACGGGTGGGACGAGATGCTCCCGACGATCGATCCGGGCACCTACCGCGGCGCACCCTACGACGGGGTGGTCCTGGCGGACCACGGGGAACTGTGGTCGGCGTCGTGGGAGGTTCTGGACCAGTCGGCCACGACGCTGCGCCAACGCGCCGTCGGGCGACGACTCCGCTTCACCTTCGACCGCCTCCTCGAAGTGAGCGGTGCGGAGCTGCACTGCTCCTATCGCTGCGAGACCCCGGTGGACACGGCGCTGCTCTGGGCGCTGCATCCCCAGTTCGCCGCGCTCGAGGGGACGCGCCTGGAACTGACGCCGAGCCCGACCACCGTCCTGGAGGGACCCCTGGGCGCCCTGCGAGCACGCGCGTGGGACGGCGAAGTGCTGGTCGAGCGTGACGTCGAGGAGGGGTCCGACCTGATGCTCTACGCCGACCCCGCCGACCCCGTCGCGTCGGCGTCATTGTCGGACCCGTCCGGAGCCTCCCTGACCATGACCTGGGACACCGAGGCCTGTCCCTATCTGGCGATCTGGGTCGATCGGGGCCGCTACAGCGCGGGGCGGGTGATCGCCGTCGAGCCGACCAACGCCTTCGTCGACGACCTGACCTGGGCCGTGGCGAACGGCCGTGCGACGAACTTCCTGGCCCATGAGCCCAGGACCTGGTGGGTCAAGATTGAGGTATCGAGCGGAAGGGAAGTGTCGCAATGAAGGACTATGTCGCGCAGGTGTGCACGACGGGGGCGGACTTCCTGGGGGAGTCCTGTCGCTGGGATGAGCGGCGTCAGGAACTCATGTGGGTCGACCAGATCGCCGGTCCGGGTCACCTCTACCGCGCCACCGCCGACGGTGCGTCGGTGGTAGTGGTGCGCCGCTACGACCTGCCCGGTTCGCCGTCGGCCTTCGCGCCCTTCGTCGGGCGTGAGGACGAGTGGATCGTGGCCATGGACATGGCGCTGTGGTCGATGGACCTCGAAGGACGCCTGGAGAAGGTGGTCGAATTCGAGGGCCCCAGCGGCGAGCCGGTGCACCTCAACGACGGTTCCGCGGACCCCTGGGGTCGCTTCTGGGTGGGGTCGATGGCCTACGACGCCGCGCCGGGACGGGCCAGCCTCTACCGGTACGATCCGCGACGGGGCGTGAGCGTCGAGCTCGACGGCCTGACCATTTCCAACGGCCTGGCCTGGAGCCCCGGTCTCGACACGATGTACTTCGTCGACTCGGGTCCGGGAACGATCTTCGCCTACGACGTCGACGACACCGGCGCCATCAGTCGGCCTCGCGTGTTCGCCCAATTCGACGTGCCTCGCGAAGGGACGCCCGACGGAATCTGCGTGGACGCCGACGGGGCGCTGTGGGTGGCGGTCTGGGGTGGCTACGAGGTCCGCCAGTACTCGCCCGAGGGCGAGTACGTCGCCCGCGTCGCCGTCGAGACCGCCCAACCCGCCAGCTGCGCCCTAGGAGGGCCGCGTGGCACGACGCTCTACATCACCACCGCGCGCGACGAGTTGTCGGACGAGCAGCTCGCGCGCGAGCCCCTGGCGGGTCGCCTCTTCTGCGCGGAGGTGCAGGTCGCCGGGCTGGGCCTGTGCCACTTCGACGAGACGGGAGGCCACCGTGGTTGAGCAGGCACCCCCGATGATCGTCGGATTGGGCGAGGCGATGATCCGTCTGAGCGCCCGCGACCACGTCCCCCTCGTCGCGGCCAGCGAGTTTCGCGCCAACGTCGCCGGCGCGGAGTTGAACGCCCTGGTGACGGCGGTCCAGCTGGGCACCCGCGCCCGCTGGCTGACGCGACTGCCCGCCAACGAGCTGGGCACCATGATGCGGCGCCACGCCCAGACCTACGGCATCGAGGTGCGAGCCGTCGAGGAGGCCGACGCCCGAGCCGGCGTGTTCTTCCTCGAGGCCGGGGCCACGCCGCGTTCCTCGCGCGTCCTCTACGACCGGCGAGATTCGGCCGCCAGCCACCTCGGCCCCGATGACTTCGACTGGACCGAGGAGCTGCGTGGGGCCCGGGTGGCGCACGTGACCGGGATCACGCCGGCGCTGGGCGCCGGTGCGCTGGGCGCCTCACTGGCCCTGCTGTCCAACGCGCGGTCCCTGGGGGTGACCACCAGTTTCGACGTCAACTACCGCTCCCAGCTCTGGCACGTGGAGCAGGCGCGCGCCTCCATGCGTCGGATCCTCGAGGTCGCCGACATCATCTTCGTGACCCCGAACGACCTGGCGCTGCTGACCGGTCGCGACGGGGAGGCCGACGACTTGGCCGGCGAGCTCGTGGACACCTTCGGGGTCTCGACGGTGGTGCTGCGCGAGCGTCTCGACGTCGGTGAGCACGAGCTCGGCGTCTCGGTGCGCGTCGTCGGTGCGGCGGGCGACCGGGGAGCCGCGACCGGTCGGGTCGTGGATCAACTGGGCGCGGGCGACGCGGCGGCGGGTGCGTTCCTGGCGTCGATGATGCGTGGGGACCCCCAGGAGTTGGCGGTGCGCTACTGCGCCCACGCCTACGCGCGGGCGCTGACCATACCCGGAGACTCCTTCGAGGGGACCTGGCACGACCTCGACCAGGGATTCTCGACGAGTCGACGGCTGGTGCGCTGATGGACGGCCCGACCCTCATCGACCAGATGAGCGACGCCCGACTCGTCGCCATCATCCGGATCGCCGATCACGCGCCCGTCGTCGACATCGCCCAGCTCCTCGTCGCGGCGGGGGTTCGCTTCCTCGAGGTCACGATCGAGCGTCCCACGGGACTCGACGCGCTGGCCCGCGTCGTCGAGGCCGTCGCGAAGGAGGCGGTCGTGGGTGCGGGGACGGTGCTGCGACCCGAGGAGGTCGCGCGCGTCGCCGACGTGGGGGCGCGCTTCGTCGTGACCCCCAACGTGGACCCCTCGGTCCTGGATGCGGCGCACCAGCGCGGACTCGTGTGCCTTCCGGGGGCCTTCACGCCGAGCGAGGTCGCCCTGGCGATGGCGTGCGGCGCCGAATTCGTCAAGCTCTTCCCGGCGTCCACCGGCGGGACCGGCCACCTCGCCGCGTTGCGTGGACCCTTCCCGGGGGTGAGGTTCGTGCCGACCGGCGGCGTGAACGTGCAGAACGCGCCCGGGTGGTTCGCCGCCGGCGCGACGGCGGTGGCGATGGGGTCCAACCTCGTGCCGAGCGACGGCTCCCGGGACGGTCTCCTCGAGCGGACGCGGTTGGCGGTGGCCGCGTGTCGCCGCTAGCGCCCTCCAGGACCGCTGGACCAGTGCAGCGACGTTAACGTTGGTCCCGTGCGTCTCGGGTGGCGCCAGATCGGATTATTGAGGTGATCGATCCCTACCGCCGACGTCTGGCCCTGCTGGTGGCGTCGTGCTACTTCATGGAGAACCTCGACGGGACCATCGTGACGACCGCGGCGCCGAAGCTGCGCGCGGCACTGGGCGTGTCGTCCACGGCCATCGGACTGTTGATCGCGTCCTACCTCATCACCTTCGCGGTGCTGATCCCCGTCGGCAATTGGCTGATGTCGCGCCTGGGCGAGCGCCGCCTCTTCCTCTCGGCGATCTTGGTCTTCACCGCGGCGTCGCTGGCCTGCGCACTGAGTCACAGCCTGGGCGAACTGGTGGCGGCCCGTCTGGTCCAAGGAGTGGGGGCGGCGTTGATGGTGCCGGTCGGGCGCGTGGTGGTGCTGGCCAACTCGGAAAAGGCCGACATCATGCGGTTGGTGGCCTACATCGTCTGGCCCGGTCTGCTGGCTCCCGCGGTGGCGCCGCTGGTGGGTGGTGTCATCGTCACCTTCGCCAGTTGGCCGTGGCTCTTCGTCCCCAACGTGCCCCTGGGTCTGGTGGCCTTCGTGACGGGCTGGGTCATCATGAAGCCCTCGGCGCGGCGTTCGTCGGCCAGCCGTCTCGACTGGCGCGGGATGCTGCTGAGCGTGGCGGGGCTGGGTGGTCTGGTCTACAGCGCCTTCGTCGCCGGTGAGCTCACCTCGTCGTGGACGCGCGTCGGTGTCGACCTCGCGGGTGCGCTGATCGTGCTGGGTGCGGCGGTGACCTACCTTCGCGGGCGTCGCGACGCCTTCTTGGACCTCTCGATACTCCACGTGCGGACCTTCGCCCAGTCCCTCAGGGGCATCGTCTCGTTCACGATGGTCGTCGGCTCGGTGCCCCTCATGCTGCCCCTGCTGTTCCAGGATCGCTTCGGTTGGAGTCCGGTCAAGTCCGGGACACTGGTGCTGTTCGTCTTCTTGGGGAACATCGCGGCCAAGCCCTCGACCACGTTCCTGCTCAATCGCTTCGGCTACCGGCGCGTGCTGGTCAGCGCGACCTCGATGGTGATGGTCACGATGGCGACCTTCGCCGTCTTCACGGCGACGACGCCCGTGGGCGTGATCGCCCTGGTGGCCCTCCTCAGCGGCGGCGTGCGATCCATCGGCTATTCGGCGCTGCTCACGCTGGTCTACGGCGACGTGGGCGAGGAGCAGATGGCCCAGGCCACGACGCTGGCCGCGACCGCCCAGCAGGTGGCCAGCGGATTCGCGGCCTCGACGGGTGTGGTGGCCCTGCGGGTGGGGAGCGCGCTCACGCGTACCAGCGCCTTGTCCTCCGACGGGGCGTACCGCATCGCCTTCGCGTTGCTGGCCGCGCTGACCCTCGTGCCCCTGTTGAACGCGTTGACCCTGCACCCCAGCGCGGGCGACGCCTTGCGGACCCCTCGTCGCGGCGCGTGACGCGCATCTGACTGGCGTCTGGCTGGCGTCACCACTGCTCCGTATGACCACCGCGGCCGCTCGGGGCCCCAACGACACGACGAAGGGCCGGCTCCGAGGAGCCGGCCCTTCGTCGTCTTGGGGCAGGGGTCAGTGCCGGGGAAGCGGCAGCACCACGCAGGCCGTGCCGAAGTTCGCGCCCGCGAGGGCCGGGGCGCCGAACACCGAGGTGAGGGCACCGGCCGCGGCCGCGTCGAGGCTCAGCGACGCCGTGGCGGCGCAGCCGAGGGAGGCCGGCGCGGCACCCAGGTCGAACAGGGGGATGCGTCCGACGATGCTGCCGTTCACCGAGGCGAAGGCGGTCAGCACGTTGGTGGCCGTGTTGATGTCGAAGTTGCGCAGGGAGAGCGTCTTCGAACCGTTGGTGAGGCTCAGGCCACCCACGTGCATGATGATCCCGTTGCGGACCGGTCCCACGATGGGGAAGGTCGCCTCGGGGATCGACGCGTTCAGGGTTCCCGGAGCGAGGGCGGCCGGGGTCAGGCCCAGGCCCTCCACCGCGGCGATGGTGGCGGAGTTGAGGGCGAC
>CAIORQ010000018.1 GCA_903860745.1 uncultured Actinomycetes bacterium
CCGATCCCGACGCGGCGCTCGACGACGCCCTCGCTCGTTCGGGTGATCTCGTAGGCACCGGGTCCGAGGAAGGCGGGCAGCCTCCGGTCGGCCACCACGCGTGCCGCTTCGACCCCCTCGTACCAGATGCCCACGCCGTCGTCGGTGGCGTAGGCCCGTTCGGGCAGGGTGCCGTCGGCCACCAGCTGGTGCAGCAGGGGGCGACGCTGTGCTTCGGAGTCGTAGTGGACCCCGTTGGCGTAGGGGAGCAGGCCCAGCCCGTTCGTGACGGGTCGCAGCTGCGGTCCGTAAGAGTCGGTGGTGCCGCCCACGTGCCAGCAGATGCTGCCCGCCGAGACGCCCGCGAGGATGACCCCGGACTCCCACGCGCCGCGCATGGCCTCGTCGACGCCGTGCAGGCGCCACAGGGCCAGGAGGTTGGCCACGGATCCACCACCGACCCAGACCAGGTCGGCCGTGGCGAGCAACTCGACCGGGTCGCCCGAGGGCTGGGGGAATAGCTTCAAGGTGGTCACGTCGCACCCGGCCACGTTGAAGGCCTCGCTCATCACGGCGTAGTAGGTGAGGCTGTCGCCGATGGCGGTCTCGAGGAGGCAGACGCGAGGGCGGGACTGGCCGGTCAGTGCGAGGGCCTCGAGCAGCATCGCTCCCAGACGGTAACTCTGCTGGACGGGACCGGCGACGACGCCGCCCGAGGTCGCCAGGATCCGCGACGGGGACATCTACCTGTCCTGGAGCCGGGAGTCGAAGAAGTCGAGCGTGCGGCGATAGGCGTCGGCCGCGGCGGCGGCGTTGAAGACCGCGGGCCGTCCGTCGCAGTGGAAGCCGTGGTCGGCGTCGGCGTAGCGCACCACCTCGCCGCGTCGCGGCGTGCGGGCGACGGCCTCGCGCAGGGCTTCGACCTGATCGACCGGGATACCCTTGTCCAGGTCGCCGTAGAACCCGATCCAGTCGCAGGTCAGACGGGGTGCGAGGTCGACCAGCGGGGGCAAGCCGAAGCGGCCGGCGCCGATCCCGCCCCCGTAGTAACTCGCCGCCGCCGCGACGAGCCCGAGGGTCGCCGCGTAGAAGGCGACCGTGCCGCCCATGCAGTAGCCCACGACCGCGACCGACGCCGGTGTGAAGCCCTCGTGGGCCAGGAAGTCCGCGGCCGCGTTCAGGTCGGCGCGCAGTCCCTCCTCATCCAAGGTGGCCATGGCGGTCATGGCCGCGGGGAAGTCGTCGTAGGCGATCTCGGGTGAGCCCAGGCGGTGGAAGAGTTCGGGTGCTACGGCGTAGTAGCCCGCCGCGGCGAAGCGCTCGGTCACGTCACGAATGTGGTCGTTCACCCCGAAAGCCTCCTGGATGACGAGAACGGCTCGCGACGAGCCGGCGTCGCCGGCGACGGTCAGCGCGACGTCGTGGTGGAGCTGCCGCGACGTCATTCGAAGATCGGCCCAAGGGTGCGTGAGCGCTTGAGCTCATAGAAGCCTGGCGTGGAGGTCACCGCGACGACCCCGTCGAACAGGACTCCCGCGGCTTCGCCCTTGGGTGCGGGAGTGACCACGGGGCCGAAGATGGCCACGTCGCCGATGTGGATGACCGGCGTGCCCACGTCGAAGCCCACGGGGTCCATTCCCGCGAAGTGACTGGCCTTGAGGTCCTCGTCGAACTCGTCGGTGACCGCGGCGTCCGCCAGCGACTCGTCCAGTCCAGCGTCGGCGAGGGCCGCGACGACGGTCGCGAGCAGGTTGGCTCGTTCGTTGCCCACGTGGTAGCGACGCCCGAAGGCGCTGTAGAAGGGCTCGAGCATCTCGTTGCCGTAGCGCTCCTCGAGGGCGATCATCACGCGCACCGGCCCCCAGGCCAGTCGCATGAGTTCTTGATACTCCTCGGACGTCTCACGTCCGTCATTGAGGACCGCGAGACTCATCGTGTGCAGGCGCAGCTCGATGTCGCGCACCGTCGCCGCCTCCAGGAGCCAGCGCGAGGTGATCCAGGCCCACGGGCACAGGGGGTCGACCCAGAGGTCGATTGCTTGACTCATACGTGGTCCTTTCGGGTGCTGAAGGCGGCGAGGATGTCACTCACGGCGTTGGTGACCGCGACACAGGTGGGCAGGTCGAGCATCTCGTCGATGCCGTGGGCGTTCGAGTTGGGCCCGAGGACGCCGGTGGCCACGAACTGCACGCCGGGGTAGCGCCGGCCGAGCGAGGCCAGGAAGGGGATCGTCCCACCCTCGGCCGTGTAGCCCGCTCGCTGGCCGAAGGCCTGGACGGACGCCTGGTCGATGGCCCGCGAGAGCCATGGCGCCACGTCGGGCGAGGCCCAGCCGTCGGCGTGGTGGCCGCTCACGGTGACGTGGGCGCCCTCGGGGACCTCGGTCGTCAGGGCCCGTTCGACGGCCTCGCGGGCCCGCCGGGCGTCGACGTTCGGCGGGAGACGGAACGACAGAGACGCGGTCGTCGCGGGGCGAAGCACGTTGCCGGCGTCCGCCGGGGCGGGGATGCCGCCCATGCCCACCACCGACAGGGTCGGACGCCAGGTCTGGTTCAAGATGCGCTCGGCGACCGAGTCACCCATCAAGGTGAGACCCTCGACCACCGGTAGGTCGTCGTAGAGCGCTTCGCCGAACTCCGCGGCCACCTCGCGCGCGGCCTGACGCGCCGACTCGGGGATCTCGCCGTGGAGCTCGTCGAGGAGGACGCGACCGGTGTCGCAGTCCTCCAGGCGTTGCAGCAGTTGGCGCAGGACCCGAAACGACGAGGGGACGACGCCGCTGGCGGAGCCGCTGTGCTGTCCGCGCTCCAAGACCTCGACCGTCACCTCGACGTTGGCCAAGCCCCTCAGTGAGGAGGTCACCCAGAGTCGGTCGTAGGTGAGGGCGCCCGAGTCCAGGCAGACCATGAGCTCGACCTGCCCGAGCTGTTCGGCGAGGTGGTCGAGATAGGCGTCGAGGTCGGGACTGCCGCTCTCCTCGCTGGCCTCGATCAGGACCACGCAGCGTGCGTGGGGAACGTCCGCCGCCTCGAGTTGTTCCAGGGCCAGCAGCGCCGAGAAGGTCGAGTAGCCGTCGTCGGCCACCCCTCGCGCGAAGAGTCGGTCGCCGCGGCGCACGGGGGAGTAGGGTCCGAGGCCCTCGGACCAGTCCCCGAGCGGAGGTTGCTTGTCGAGGTGCCCGTAGAGCACGACGGTGGCGTCGTCGGCAGCGGTGGCCTGGACGGTCACCACCAAGACCGGGGTGCGACCGGCCAGGGCGATCACGTCGACGCTGAAGTCCCGCAGGCGTCGTCGGCTGGCCCAACCGGCCAGGAGTGCGACGGCGGCGTCGATCTGCCCGTTCTCACGCCAGTGAGCGTCGAAGTGGGGCGAGAGGCACTCGAGTCGGGCGTACTGCGTCAGCGTCTCGAGGGCGTGTTCTTCGAAGTCAGCGAGCGTGAGGGGCACGACTCGAGATTATCGGCTGCTCCGATCGAGGTGCACCGCCTGCCAGCAGTACCACGCCACGTCCGAACGAAGACCCTCGAAGCGTTCGCCCTGTGCTCGCAGTCCCTTCTCCGAGATCATCTCGGGGAGGTCGTGCAGGAGACTCCAGCCGTGGCGCACGCCGAAGTCGCCCACCGGCCAGACGTCGGGCCGCGCGAGGGTGAACATGAGGTACATCTGGGTCGTCCAGGGTCCGACCCCGTGGACCGAGGTCACCTCGTCGATGATCTGGGTGTCGCTCAAGCGACCGTGACGCTCCAGGCGGATGCGTCCATCTCGGGTGTGGACGGCCAGGTCGAGCATGGCCGCGGCCTTGGTGCGTGAGAGGCCTGCGCTGCGCAGGGCGTCGGGACCGGCCTCCAGGACCGAGTCCGGAGTGACCTCGCCACCGCAGGTCTCGACCACCCGGGCGTGGATGGTCGATGCCGCGGAGGTCGCCAGCAACTGGAAGGTGATCGAACGGATCAAGGACGCGAAGCGCTCCTTCACCGCAGCCGGACGTCGAGGCGGCGGCGGACCGACCGCCTCCACCACGGGGCCGAAGGCACGGTCCCGGTGCACGATGGCGGCGGCGAGGGCGACGCGCTCGGAGCTCGTCACTGGGGGGTGGCGCCCAGGTTCGCCGGGACGACGACGCCTTCGGGCACGCTGCGCGCCTCTCGTACGACCTGGATCAACAGGGCGTGGATGGCGCGCACCGGAGCGGCCGGGAAGCCGAAGCGGCGCCGTACCAGGCACACCCGTCGCAGCGCGATGCCTTCGATGGGCACGGCCCGGAACTTCGGGCGAAGATGGGTGGAGAGCATCGTGGACGGCAGGATCGAGGGTCCGTGTCCGTCGAAGGTCAGCGAGGCGATGGTGCGCAGACCGTCGAGTTCGATGAGCGGTCGCAGTTCGACGCCCTGGGCGTGGGAGGCCTCGTCGATCTCGCGGCGGATGGGTGTGCCCGGGAAGGGCAGGAGTATCTCGTAGGGTTCGATGTCGGCGAAGGTGACCGAGGGACGTTCGGCGAGGGGGTGGGTGCGCTCACAGATCAGCACCAGGTCCTCGCTGTAGAGGTCGATCTCGGTCAGCTCGGGCGGATCGACCGGCCACGCCAGGACCGCGATGTCGAGGGCGCCGGAGATCAACTGGGGTTCGATGACCGAATTGGTCCCTTCAGTGATGCGCAGCGAGATGTGTGGATAGGTCCGGCGCTGCGCCTCGAGAAGGAGAGGGACGATCCACCGTCCAGCGGTGCCGATCATGCCGACCGAGACGCGACCGCGAATGTCCGCCGTGAGTTCCGACACGTCGGCGGCGATGGCACTGACCTCGCTCAGGATGCGCCGCGCCCGCTCCACCACGACCGTCCCGGACTCCGTCAGGGCACCCGAGGCACGGTCGATGAGCTCCGACCCCAGCTCCGCCTCGAGACGGGCGATGCGGTTGGATATGTTGGACTGCACGGTCCCCAGCGCCTCGGCGGCGCTCGAGAAGGTGCCGTGCTCGGCGATCCCCACCAATGCTTCTAGCTGTCGTATCTCCATGTATCAAGTATACAGATGAGAACTATCCGATGTATGCACTTGATTGATACGCTCTACTTCGCCATACTGGTATCAGCCTGCTTCGCCCCTCCCCCCAGGGTAGGAGCCAAGGTTTTGCAAGAGGGCCATCCACCCCCCCGGATGGCCCTCTTGTGCTGTCTGGGCACTTTCGACGGACAAGGGGCTTGTTAGCGTGGTTTCCATGACCCCCGGACTGACCCTTCGCTCACGGTTCGCCGCCGTAGCGGTTCGAGAGGTGAACGCGCTCTCTCGTCTGCTGGGGCGGGGTTCGGGCACGGTGGCGGGTGGGCGAGCGGGGTTGTGGGTCGACCCCGGGTTGTTGACGAGCCTCTCGCGAGGTCGCCAGGTCGTCCTGGTGACGGGAACCAACGGAAAGACGACCACCTCGGCCATGGTGCGCGAGGGCTGGGGAGGTGACGTGGCGGCCAACGCGACCGGGGCCAACATGCCCGAGGGGCACGTCGCCGCCCTCTGCGCGTCGTCGGCACCGCGGGCCGTCCTCGAGACTGACGAGGCCTGGTTGTCCACGGTGGTCGGTGCCACCAGACCGGCGGTGGTGGCGCTGTTGAACCTCTCGCGCGACCAGTTGGACCGGGCCAACGAGGTCCGTCAGATGGCGCAACGGTGGCGCGAGTGCTTGGACGCCGAGTACTTCCACGGGGTCGTCGTGGCGAACTCCGCGGATCCCCTGGTGGTCTTCGCCGCCGAGAGCGCCTCGCGGGTGGCCTGGGTCGACCTGCCCGGGACCTGGCGCGGCGACGCCGCGTCGTGCCCGCACTGCACGCGCGCCATCGTGTTCACGACCGATTCGTGGTCCTGCGCCTGCGGTTTCACCAAGCCGCCGCTGGCCGCCGCGAGCCTGCGTGACCAGCTCGTCGTCGACGGTGTGGCCCACCGGCTCGACCTGGCGCTGCCCGGCGCCTTCAACGACGCCAACGCGGCGGTGGCCCTGACGGTCCTGTCACGCCTCGGTGTCGACGTCACCGGGGCCTTGGGCCGCATCGAGTCCCTGACCTCGGTGCAGGGACGCTACGGCCTTCGCCGTTTCGGCGATCGCCGGATTCGTCTCCTGCTGGCGAAGAATCCCGCGGGGACGGCGGCCCTCTTGGAGTCGCTCGAAGTCGGTGGGGACGTCTGGATCGCGATCAATGCCCAGGTGGCCGACGGTCGAGACCCGTCGTGGCTCTACGACGTGCCCTTCGAGGTGCTGGCCGAGCGCCACGTGCACTGCCTCGGGGAACGCCGCGTCGACCTGGCCACTCGTCTCACCTACGCGGGTGTGAGCTGTGACGTCGTGGACGACCCCGACAGCCTGCGCAGCGGGTCCCGCGAGGTGACCCTCATCGCCAACTACACCGCCTTTCGCGACTGGATGGGGCGGAGCGCGCCGTGTTGACGATCGCGGTGCTCTACCCGGACCTGTTGGGCACCTACGGCGACGGTGGCAACGCGCGCGTGCTGGCGGTGAGGGCGAGGGCGCGCGGCCTGGCGGCGGAGGTCCTCGAGGTCACCATCGGCGCGCCGATCCCCCCGGCCTCGATCTACCTCCTGGGGGGTGGCGAGGACGGTCCCCAGCGTCTGGCCTGCGACCTGCTGGCCGAGGGCGGCTTCGTCGAACGCGTCGACGAGGGCGCGGCCGTTCTGGCGGTCTGCGCGGGCCTGCAGATCCTGGGGCGCAGTTTCGCCATCGAGGGGGACGCGTCCTACCCCGGACTGGGTCTCATCGACGCCGTGACGACCCGCGGTCCGGCGCGCTCGGTGGGCGACATGGCTTCGAACGTGGACGGGCGTCTGTTGGTGGGCTTCGAGAACCACGGCGGCGTCACGGTCCTGGGTCCGCAGGCGCGCCCCCTGGGCGAGATGGTGGTGGGTCGGGGCAACGACGGTCGACGCGATGGTTTCCGGGCGACACGTCTGTGGGGGACCTACGCGCACGGTCCGGTGCTGGCGCAGAACCCCTGGTTCGCCGACGAGGTCCTCGCGGAACTGGCCGGGGAGCCTCTGGCCCCGTGGCCCAGCGTCGCCGACCGGCTCTACGAGGAACGTTGCGCGCTGCTCAGTACTCGTCAGGCGGACGGCGACCGTAGTCGGGGTCGCCACTGACGCTTCGTCCGAGTTCGGCCACGGCCTCTTCGATGCGCGTGCCGAAGCGGCGGATGTTCTCGCCCGGTTCCGCGACGAGTGGACGCCCGAAGGTCACCGAGACGTGGTGGCGCCGCTGGGAGGGCCCCTGGGTATGGATCGGCGCCTTGGCGTACTTGGGTCCGCGCAGGAAACCCGCCTCGTGTATGTAGGTGGGGATCACCGTGGCCTTGGAGCGCTCCGCCAGGTACGCCGCACCACCCTTGAACTCCTTGAGGTTCCCGTCGGGGCTGCGACCGCCCTCGGGGTACAAGACGAGGTTCCAGCGGTCCTCGACCAGTTCCAGGGCGAGTTGTGAGGAGCGTCGGTTGATCTTGTGACGGTCGATGGGAATGGCGTTGAAGACGAGCACGGTGCGAAAGGCCTTGAACCACTGCATGAAGAAGTTGTCCATGGCGGCCGCGACCACGGTGCGCCGCCGCACCTTCGCCGGCAGTGCGGTGAGCAGCAGGGGAGTGTCGAGGTGGCTCGTGTGGTTGGCCACGAAGATGAAGGGTCCGGTCGCCGAGAGCGCCTCGGTGCCGCTCACGCTGAGCGACGCGATGCGCGTGATCAGTGGGCTGATGTAGTAGGTCCAGTAGAGGTTGCGCACGAATCGCGCGACGTATCCCCGTCCCCACTTGGTGGGAAAGTCGAGGCCCAGTTTCGCCACGGGCTATCGCCGGCTGGACTTCTTGGGCGTGTAGCGCTTGGACGCCGCGGGCGTGGCCTTGGCGGGTGGCGACGTCGCGTCGCCCTTGGAAGTGCGCGAACCCCTCGAGGACCTGGCCGGTCGGCCCGCGGACCGGTTCGCCCGCCGCTCGGCGGCCATCTCGCGGGCCTTCATGTTCGATCCACGGAAGGTGGGGTCGCCGTACTTGTTGAGACGAAAGGCGCGCACCGAGAACCACGCTCCGAGTGCGAGGAAAGCCACTCCCGCGGTACCGGTCGCCAGACCGAGCAGGAAGAAGGCCACGATGATGCCGGGACGCTTGCGCAGGTAGCTGAAGAAGGCGATGGCGGCGCCCACCACCACGAAGATGAGGAACTGGGGCCACCAGTAGGAGGGATGGGTGATCTCGGCCTTGGTGCAGACCGCCTTGACGAGGCTGTACCCCTTGGGACAGGCGCCGCTCTTGAGCTTCGACGCGGTGACGTGGATCGTCGTGTTGTGCAGGAGGTGCGGGACGAAGAAGATCGCGAGGATGGCGGCCAGAACGGCGCCGCCGAAACCGAAGCGCCGCTCCGTGGTGTCGAGACCCATGACCGCCTCACGCGACGCGGAGGAGCGTCGAGGTCGTCTCGAGTTGGTCTGGGGACTGTCGGTGGTGTCGGACACGTGAACAAGGCTACAACTCGACGCAAATCCGCTGCGGCGCGACTTGGTAGGCTGTGACCTCCGGGCGCTTAGCTCAGTTGGTTAGAGCGCAGCCTTCACACGGCTGAGGTCGAGGGTTCGAGTCCCCCAGCGCCCACTCGGAGAGATCGCTCCTCGTGACGCAGTGACGTGTGGCGTAGCACGGACGTCACTGCCGAGGCCAGATGACTGGCCGACTGGTACTGGGTCAGGAGCGATCCGGCACGTCCGTGGAGATGGGCACTCAAC
>CAIORQ010000019.1 GCA_903860745.1 uncultured Actinomycetes bacterium
GACCTCTTGGCGACCTTGGCCGAGCTCACGGTTCGCACCGTCGCCGACGCGGTGAACGATCAGGGCGTCCGTGAGCTCTTCGTGTCGGGCGGGGGCACGCGCAACCCGGTGGTCATGGACGGACTGCGCCGTCGCCTGGGCTCGTCGGTCGCCGTGTCGCTGATCGACGACCTCGGAGTTCCCGAAGCCGCCAAGGAGGCCCTGTTGTTCGCGTTGATCGGCCACCTGAGCGTGCTCGGACTCGAGTCCTCCATCGCGTCGTGCACCGGCGCGCGTCACGCCGCGGTGCTGGGGGCGATCACCCCGGGCCGACAACCCATGGTGTCGCTGGACCCCTCGGCGGCGCCCACCGCACTGGTCGTCACCTCGTCGTTGGCGGGAGGTGCCCGGTGAGCGAGGTCCTGCTCGAAATCCGTGACCTGCACATCGGGATCGCCCGTCGTCACGGGGCCGACGAGATCGTGCGCGGGGTGAACATCAGCGTCGCGCCGGGGGAGAAGCTCGGCATCGTGGGCGAGAGCGGGTCGGGCAAGACCCTCACCATGCTCGCGGTGCTGCGTCTGCTGGCCTCGCCACCGCTGAGCGTGCTGAAGGGGGAGATCCTCCTCGATGGGGAGGACCTGGCCCACGTCGACGAGAGACGTCTGCGCCAGGTCCGGGGCGGGGAGATCGCCTTCGTCTACCAGGACCCGATGAGCTCGCTCAACCCCCTCCTGCTCGTGGGGCGTCAGATCGAAGAGACCCTGAAGGCCCACGGCGTCACGGGGGCCGCCGCGGCGCAGCGTACGGGCGAAGTACTGACCCAAGTGGGACTCGCCGACCCCGATCGGGTCCGTCGCTCCTACCCCCACCAGTTGTCGGGCGGCATGATCCAGCGCGTCATGATCGCCATGGCCCTCGCGACATCGCCGCGACTCCTGATCGCCGACGAGCCGACGACGGCACTGGACGTGACCATCCAGCGCCAGATCCTCGAACTGGTCACCTCGTTGCAGGAGGAGACCGGGATGGCCGTGTTGTGGGTCACCCACGACCTCGGCGTCGTGGCCAGCCTGGTCGATCGCGTGGCGGTGATGTACGCGGGCCGCATCGTGGAGTCCGCCACGACCGAGCAGCTCTTCGCGCGACCCACCCACCCCTACACGTCGGCGCTGTTGCAGTCCCTGCCGGGCACGGGGAGCTCGCACCGCTCCCCCCTGCACCAGATCGGTGGCACGCCACCCGATCCGACCCGCCTCGGCGCCGGCTGTCCCTTTCGGGTGCGCTGCCCCTTCGCCGAGGAGAGGTGCGCGCAGGCCGAGCCGGACCTGATCGACCGCGGCCAGGGAAGTCTCGCCGCCTGCTGGAAGGACCCGTCGCAATGGTAGAGGTGGCGCTCAGTGCACGCAGTCTGACCAAGGTCTACGGCGGTCGTCGCGGTCAGGCGCAGGTCAACGCGCTCAACGACGTCTCCCTCGACCTCGAGCGTGGCCGGACGCTGGGAATCGTGGGCGAGAGCGGCTGCGGCAAGTCGACGCTGGCTCGGCTGCTCGTCGGACTCGAGGCACCGACCTCGGGATCCCTGGCGATCGACGGCCAAGCCGTGGCCATGAACGAGCGGGGAGCCCGCGGTTCGCTGGCGCGCAAGATCCAACTGGTCTTCCAGGACCCCTTCTCCTCGCTCGACCCGCGTATGACGGTGGAGAAGGCTCTCGGCGAGGTGTTGCGCGTGCACGACCTGCACACCGACGCCACCGACACGCGCATCGGGGAACTCCTGGCGATGGTGGGGCTCACCGCACGCTTCGCCGCGCGCTACCCCCACGAGCTCTCGGGCGGGCAGGCCCAGCGGGTGGCCGTCGCCCGAGCCCTGGCGGTGGAGCCCGAGATCCTCGTGCTCGACGAACCGACCTCGGCGCTCGACGTCTCGGTGCGCGCCGAGATCATCAACCTCCTCGTGCGGATCCAAGACGAGTTGGGACTCTCCTACCTCTTCATCAGCCACGACCTTTCGATGGTGCGTCACATCAGCGACGACATCGCGGTGATGTACCTCGGTCGGGTGGTCGAGTCGGGGCGCTTCGACCAGGTCTTCGTCACGCCGCTGCACCCCTACACGTCGGCGCTCGCCGACGCCATCCCGGTGCCCGACCCGGAGCACGAGCGCTCGCGCAAGGCCGCGGGGGTGTCCACCGTGGTCGTCCAGGGAGTGGCGGTCAGCGCGGGCTGTCCCTACGCTCCGCGCTGCGCCCTGGTCCAGGATCGCTGTCGTCAGACCTTGCCGGTCCTGGAGGAGAAGGCCGACGGTCACCGGGTCGCGTGCTTCGTGGCGCTCGAGGCCGAGGGCTGAGGCGTCGACCCGTGACGCGCGGGCCTGGTGACCGCCCAGGGGGGTTCGCGCGAGCGTGAGTTTCTCCGAGGTCTCCTTCGCCGTGGGGTGGGTGGCGGTCGCGCTCGGCACCACGGCGGCCTACCTGCAGTTCCGGCGAGTCGGTCGCCACGGCGCGCACGGGGTCTCGTTGTCGACCTGGACGCTTTTCGTGCTCCTCGCGATCTTTTGGATGCTCTACGGCCTCTCGGTGCGTTCGTGGCCGCTCCTGGTCGGTACGGTCCTCGCCCTCCCGTGGCAGTTGTCGATCCTGGTGAGGCTGCGTCCGTGGCAGCGCTGGGACGTCGTCGCGCGCGCGCTCGCGCTGGTGCTGGTCTGTAGTCTCGCGCCGGCGTTGTGGTGGGGTTGGACCGGTGCGGTGTTGGGCGCCGGGAGCGCCGGTACCTTCACGCGGGTGCCGCAACTGGCCGCCGTGCTGCGCTCGTCGGCGGTCTCGGGGGTGTCGTCGGGATCGTGGTTGCTCGGGGTCGCGGTGAGCTCCTTGTGGGTGGTCTACTACCTGGGCGCGCGACTCTGGGCGGTGCTGGTGGTCACGGCTCTCGCGGGGACGATGAGCCTGGGCATCGCCGTGCTCTCGCGACGGCGCCAGCGAGAGGCTGGCGTGGGCCTCCCCTCGGCGGCGCCCCTGGGACCCTGACTAGCGTGAGGGGATGCAGATCGACCTGTTCACGGTGGTCGTCCCCGACTACGACGAGGCCATCGCTTTCTTCGTCGAAGTGCTCGGAATGGACCTGATCGAAGACAGCGCCTCGACGACCAACGACGGACGGTCCAAGCGATGGGTCGTCGTGCGACCGCCCCACGCCCAGACCGGCATCCTCCTGGCCCAGGCGGACGGCCCAGAACAGGTCGCCGCGATCGGTAATCAGACGGGCGGTCGGGTCGGCTTCTTCCTGCGGGTCGACGACTTCGACGCCACGACCTCGCGACTGCGTGCGGCGGGCGCCGAACTGCTCGGGGAACCCCGCGACGAGCCCTACGGACGGGTGGTGGTCTTTCGAGACCTGGCCGGGAACCGCTGGGACCTCCTGGGTCCGCGCCCCACGACGCACTGAGCCTGTTCCCCCTGGAAAGCCCTGATCAACAGGGGAGTCGTCGATCTCCTAGGCGTACCCTCCTGGTCGGCCAGCAAGAAATTCTGAAGTTATCCTTGACATCTGAACACTAACGATATATCGTTATAGTACCAAGTAAGTACTACAGGAGTACTGACGAGAACTTTGGAGGAACCAAATGTTTAACGAAGACAGTTTTGAGAGGGATGCGAGAACCGATCGCGGTCCCGGCCGACGCCGTCGCGGGCCCGGCCACATGCACGGAGCTCACGACGGACCCTTCCGCGGTCCGATGCGCCGCGACATGCGCCGCCAGCGACGCGGCGACGTCCGCGCCGCCGTACTGGTGCTTCTCGACGAGAAGCCCAGCAACGGGTACCAGCTCATCCAGGAGCTCACCGATCGCTCCAACGAGACCTGGCGTCCCAGCCCCGGCTCGATCTACCCCGTCCTGCAGCAGCTCGAGGACGAGGGCCTGGTCGAGGTCAGCACCTCGGGCACCGGGCGAACCTACGCGCTCACCGACGCGGGCCGACAGCTGGTCGCCGATCAGCGAGAGCAGTTGGGACGACCCTGGGAGAACACCGAGGGAGGGGCCAACGCATCGGCGCGTGAGCTGATGTTCACGGGCCGCCAAGTGGTGATGGCCGCCCGCCAGGTGCTCATGGCCGGCTCCGAGGTTCAGGTGGCCAAGGCGACCTCGATCCTCGCCGACGCCCGTCGAGCCCTCTACGGCCTCCTGGCCGAGGGTGACCAGTCCGAGTGACCGGTCGCAGCGCGCCGGCGTGCCGGTGACGAAGCTCAGCCTCTAACGGTCGCGCCGGCTCCAGCCGGCGCGACCGTTTCTTTGGCCTCGTGGCCGTGACGATGGCGGACATCGGTCGGTCGACCAAGGAGCAACCGGTTGGCGTGCGCGAGCCCTGGCCTTCGTGCCGCCACGGAGGCGCAGCGCAAGTAGAGCCTTTCCTCGGTCGGCTCACGACACTACAGTTCGCCTATGGCGCTCCTAGGGCTTCGCTCACTCATCTACCCCGTCGACGACCTGGTCGCGGCCACTCGATGGTGGAGTGACTTCCTGGGTCGCGAGCCCTACTTCAACGAGCCCTTCTACGTGGGCTTCGACGTCGACGGCTACGAGATCGGGCTCAACCCGGGCGCGGCGTTGGCGGCGGGACCGGTGACCTACCTCGGTGTCGATGACCTGGACGCCACCGTTCACGAGGCGTTGGCGGCGGGGGCGGTGCTGGAGTCGCCCGCCGAGGCGGTGGGCGACGGCATCGTGGTCGCAACCGTGGTGTCGGCCACGGGCCAGCGATTCGGGCTGATCCACAACCCTCACTTCAGGGTTCACTAGTGGTCATCGTTGACCGCGACGATGGTGCCGCGCCACCGGGCCGCCGAGCTCCGAAGGTAGTGGCGGGGAAGTGACCGCTCGCTACGTGGTGGCCATCGACCAGGGGACCACCAGCACCAAGGTGCTCGTGGTCGATGACGAGGGTGGCGTCCGCGCCGAGTGGAGCGTGGCCTTCCCCCAGGTCTTCCCCCAACCCGGCTGGGTCGAACACGACCCCGAGGCCATTTGGACCAGCGTCCTCGAAGCGCTGCACGGGGCGATCGCGCGAGCGGGGATCGACGTTCGCGAGGTGGCCACCATCGGCGTGACCAACCAGCGCGAGACGGTCGTGGCCTGGGACCGGCGCAGCGGGGACCCGGTGGCCAACGCGATCGTGTGGCAGGATCGACGCACCACCGCGGTGTGCGAGTCCCTGGAGCTCGACGGTGCCGCGGGGTGGGTTCGGGCCCGCACCGGACTGCGCATCGACCCCTACTTCTCGGCCACCAAGATCGCGTGGCTGCTCGACCACGTGCCGGGACTGCGCGAACGAGCCGAACGCGGTGAGATCGCGTGTGGCACGGTCGACTCGTGGTTGCTCTGGAGACTCTCGGGTGGCCGCGTGCACGCCACCGACGTGACCAACGCCTCGCGGACCCTGCTGATGGACCTCGAGACGGCGTCGTGGGACCAGGAGTTGCTCACCCTCTTCGAGATCCCCCGCCCGATGCTGGCGACCATCGAACGCAGCGCGCACCTCTACGCGGAGACCGACCGGTCCCTGCTCGGTCACCCGGTGGTGGTGGCGTCGCTGGTCGGCGACCAGCAGGCGGCCCTGCTCGGACAGGGCTGCACGCGCGAGGGCCAGACCAAGAACACCTACGGCACGGGCTCCTTCGTCTTGCAGCACACGGGGACTCGGGCCCACGCGGGGACCGCGTCGCTCGTGTCGACCGCCGCGTGCTCCTTCGAGGCGTCGTCACCGGGCTACGCGCTGGAGGGCTCGATCTTCTCCACCGGGGCCGCGGTCCAGTGGCTGCGCGACGGCCTGGGCGTCCTGGAGAGCGCCGCGCAGTCCGAGGAGCTGGCGGCGTCGCTCGAGGACAATGGTGACGTGTGGTTCGTGCCGGCGCTGAGCGGCCTCGGCGCCCCCCAGTGGGACCCGCGCGCCCGCGGCACCTTGATCGGCGTCACCCGGGGAACCTCGCGCGCGCATCTCGCCCGCGCGGTGCTCGAGAGCATCGCGTACCGGACTCGAGACGTCATCACCGCCATGGATGAGCAGTCCGGGCGTCGTCTGGCGGAGTTGCGGGTCGACGGTGGCGCGACGAGGAATCGGTGGTTGATGCAGTTCCAGGCCGACGTGCTCGGGGTGCCGGTGGTCGTCTCCGCTCACGCCGAGACCACGGCGATGGGCGCGGCCTACGCCGCGGGGGTGGCCGTGGGTCTGTGGACGGATCTCGACGACGTGGCGGAGCGGGTTACGACGGGCGAGCGCTTCGAACCACGGATGAGCGCCGACCAGCGCGACGGGCTCTATCGACGTTGGGGGCAGGCGCTCGAGCGGGCCAGGGATTGGGCGTAGGCGCGCCGGCGGGTCGCCCGCCGCGTCGTGGTCGACGTGGACGACCGGTCAGCGACGTGAGGTCCGCGGCCGTCGCGAGGTCCCGTGTGAACCTCGGGTGAGGTGACGTCATCGTTGAGTGATGGAACCCGACGACAAGATTTACGTTGCCCGACACACGAGAATTGCTCTTTCGTCACCGAGTGGTTTCACCGCACCGCGCACCCTCTGCCTTCCCGTCACATTGCGGAAAGGTCCAATTCGTAAGTTTCAGGGGTGCACTGTCGATGGCGTCGTTGGCTCGAAACCGTGGCCGCCCTCGCCCTATCGATCAGCGCATTCGTCGCGGTGAGCGCCCCGGCGGGGGCGGCCGGTTTCTCCTACGGTGGCGGCGCCACGGGGGGCACGAACGTGCCGATCTCCAGCCTCAAGATTCTGATCGCGCTCCCCCTGTCGTCCAAGGCCGTCAACCTGACCATCAAGGCGCCCGCGAAACCCACGGCGAGCAATCCCGCTCGAGTGGTCATCAAGGTCCACGTCCCCAAGGGGACCTTCTCCAAGGGCTACACCCTGGTCCTCGCCGCGCCACCCGCTTCCTTGCCGGCGCTCTACTACCTCGACGGCGCGACCACCTTCTCATCGACGAGAGGGCCCTCACGAGCGCACGTCTCACCCGTGTCACCGGGGATCGAGGCCGCCGCCTTGTCGGTCCACAACCTGGCGTCGGTGTACGTGGGTGTGTACTTCAAGAAGAAGGAGCGCACGAAGAAGTTCGTGCATCCGGTGACCGTGACCTTCTCGTCGCCCAGCATCTCCAAGAAGGACTCGCTCTTCGAGACCAAGGGCTTCCGATGGTCGAGCGCCCAAGGGGCCAAGGTCGCCAAGGGCTACGCATCGATCAACTTGACGACGAACCACGCCCTCGCGCTGGTGCAGGTGTTGAAGAACCTCGACACGGTGTCCTTCGAGGACAACGGCGGGACCGGTGTCGTCAAATCGGTCACCGTGTCGTCGGGCAGTCGCCTCAAGCTGCCCGTCACGGGTGTCACGCGCGCGGGTTACCAGTTGGCCGGGTGGAGCCTGACCGGCCAGCCCCCCGTGGTGAAGAGTCCCTACCAGGTGAAGCGGAACCTCGTCCTCAAGGCGGTCTGGTCGGTGGTCGTGGCCAACAGGGTGACCATCAGCTTCGCCGACAACGGTGGGGTGGGTACGGTGACGCCGATGTCGGTGGTCGTCGGAAGACCCGTCGACCTCCCGGGCGGGAACCGACTCGTCCGACGCGGCTACCACTTCGTCGGATGGAGCGTCTCGGCACACTCGCCGGTGATCCCCATGGTCTATCGCGCGACGAGGTCGATCACGCTCGTGGCGAAGTGGGCTCCGGGCAACCCCGTCACCGAGACCTTGACCTACCTGACCAATGGCGGCGTGGGAGCGGTCGGGAGCCAACAGGTGCTCGAAGGGAGCGCCGTGGTCTTGCCGGCCAAGGGGGTCTCGCGCGTGGGGTACCGATTCGTCGGGTGGAGCGCGGATGGCCGCGAGCCAGTCATCGCGAGCCCCTACCTCGTCACCCAGTCGGTGATCCTGCTGGCCGTGTGGGCCAGGGAATCGTCGGCGACCTACTCGGTGCAGTTCCTCGTGAACGGGGGCCAGGGGGCGGTGCAGAACGCCAGCGGAACCATCGGGACGCTGGTGACCCTGCCGACGGGTGCCGGTCTTAGCCGCTCCGGCTTCACCTTCATGGGCTGGAGCGTCACCGGAAGCGGCGCCGCCCTGCCGTCCACCATCGTCATCAAGGGCGATCTGGTACTGAAAGCCATATGGAGGGCGTAGTCGAACTTCCATGGTCCCTCCACGTCCCTGCGCACCCCGTCGCTCCGTCATCGTCTCACCCACACCCGTAGTCACTCCAGAAAGGTCCCTACCGTGAAGTACCTCGTTCGTCACAAGAAGCTCGTCCTGGGCGTCGTCGTCATCCTCGTCATCGCCGCCGCGGGTCTCGTCGTCGCCACCAAGAAGTCGAATTCCGCCATCTCGGCCAAGCCGACGTCCATCACCGCGGCCCCCTCGGGCCTGATCGGGGCCTCCGCACCCAACGCGAACGGACAGATCTGGCTGCTGGTGAACTCCAACGGCCACGCCAACGTGCAACTCCAAACGGTCAACAGTCCCAAGCCGGTCCTGGCGTTCCCGGTGTCCAACACGGCGACCTCCGTCGCGTCGCGCTTCGGTGCGAACGTGGCGGTCGGTGTGGGCACTGAGACGACCGGCGCGGTCGTGTTCTACTCGACGGTGAGCCTGCGCGAGTTGGCGACGACCCCCGTGTCGGGACCGGTGGTGGCGGTGGTCACCGGAGGCGCGTCGGACTACTACGCCCTGGTGCGTTCGGGCAAGGTGGCGAGCGTGGACGTGATCGACGCCGCCCACCGCGTCGTGTCCACGATCCCCCTGCCGTCGGGCACCCTGTCGATCGCGGTGAGCGCCGATGGCAACACCATCTACGGCCTGCAGGACGACGGGACGGTCTCGGTCGTGGACGTCCCCTCGTCGCACCTGACCCAGTCCTTCGCCACCTCGAGCGGGGCGACGCAGATCGCGCTCAGCCCCGACGGCACGACGCTCTACGAGCTCAAGGGAACCAGCGTGAGCGAGAACGTCGGCGTCATCGACCTGGCGACCAAGGCCCAGGAATACGTGTTGCCCGCGCCGGCGTCGTGCGTGGCGCTGCAGGTGTCGCCGAGCGGGAGTTCCCTGTTCGACGTGGTCGGCAATCCGCAGTACGGGAACATCCAGGTGTTCTCGACCGCCAAATAGTCGAGGTGCAGGTGGAGGGCGTCGCGACCAGCTACGCCAACCGGGCGGGATCGATCCTCGTTGGCGGGGTGATCATCGCCTGGGCCTTCCTGCTCTTCGGCTTCAACGACTCCTATCCCTGGATGTCGTTGGTCGAGGTGGGCCTGGGCCTGGGCGGCATCGTCGTCGTCGTCGTCGCGCTCTCGCACGCCGACGACGACGTGTCGACGCGACTGGGCGTCTTCGCCCTGGTCCTGAGTTGCGTGGCCTTCTTCCTCTGGTGCTGGATCCAGATCCGCGTCGCCCCGTCCTACGGCACGGACGAATCGGCCTTCGACCAGTACGCGGCGTACCTCTTCACGCACGGGCACAACCCCTACACCTCGTCCATGGCCCCCGCCTTCCCGATGTTCCACGTCTCGCCGGACGGCTACACCTTCCGCCTCAACGGCACGGCGGTGACCCAGTTGAGCTATCCGGCGCTGAGCTTCCTGATCTACGTCCCGCTCCTGTTGATGGGCTTCGCCACCCAGACGGCGATCATCGTCAACGTCGCGGCCTGGGGGGCCACGATCGTGCTGAGCTACGTCTACCTGCCCCGAAGCCTCAAGCCCCTGGCCATCGTCCTGGGCTCCTACTCCATCTACACCGGTTTCGCCGTGGGGGGCGTCACCGACGCCCTCTACGTCCCGCTCCTCATCGTCGCGGTGCACGGCTGGGACCGGTGGCCGAGCTCACGGGGCTGGGCTCGTTGGGTGTCGCCCACGATGATGGGGCTCGCCATGTGCATCAAGCAGACCCCCTGGTTCGTCCTGCCCTTCCTCCTGGTGGGCTTCTACCTCGAGTCCGGGTCCGAGGGATCGACGCGACGACACCGCGTCGCCCAGGCGGCGGGCTACCTCGCGCGGTTGGGCGCCGTCTTCGCGGTGGTGAACGGCTACTTCATCATCATCGATCCCCGAGCCTGGATCAGCGGCGTCCTCACCCCCTTCGTGGACCACCTCGTGCCGGCGGGCGAGGGACTGGTGGCGATCTCGGACTTCATGAGCGTGGGTGGCGGGTCCCTCACCGCGTACTCCCTCCTCGTGTTCGCGATGTTCGTGGCCTCTTTGATGGTGTTCGTGATCGGCTACCCACGCTCCAAGGCGCTGATGGTCTTCTTCCCGACGGTCATCTTGTTCTTCGCGTCGCGCTCCTACTCCAACTACCTGGTGATGTTGCTCGCGCCGGCGTTGGTCGCCGCGAGCTCCCTCAAGCCCCTGACGACCACGGGTCCCGTGGTGGACCTGCGACGGCTCTCACGGGCGACCAAGGTCTCGCTCGCCGCCTCGGTGGTGCTCGTGGGAGTGGCGATCGGAGCGGTCGTGGCCATCCCGCAGCCCGCGAGCGTCACGATCCGCTCGGTGACGACGACGGGTCAACTGGCCACGGTCATCGACGCCCAGATCGTGGTGACGAACCGCACCTCGCATTCCTTCGCCCCCGTCTTCAGCGCCCAGACCGGTGGCGCCCTGACGGTCCCCTGGAACGTCATCAGCGGGCCCGCAACGCTCAGTGCTCACCAGACCGCCAACTACGACCTGCAGGCGCCGAACTTCTTCGCCCAACCCTCCTTGACGGGGGGTTTCCAGATCGTGGTGTTGACCACGACACCTGAGGCGATGAGTGTGTCGGCCCCCTTCACCCCCACGGTGTGGCACCTGAGCGTCGACCCGGCGGCGGTGAACTCGCCGGTGCCGACGGGACAGACGGTGACCATCCATGCCGCGGTGCTGGGCCCCTCCGACAACCCCATCCAGGTGGCCGGTATCCCCGTCTATCTGGGGCAGGTCAGTTACACGCAACAGGGCCTGGTCTTCTCCGAGGCCGTGATCAACGATGGAGCAGAGGGGGCGACACCCGTCGAAGCGCAGACCGACAACCAGGGGATCGCGACCTTCCACGTCTCGAGTTCGATCGCCTCGATCGACCCGGTCTACTTCGAGGCGAACCTCGTGAACGGTTCGTCGCAGTATCCCTACGGCTACTCCAACATCGTGCCGATCCGCTTCAGTTGACCGCGGGGCCGGTGGCCCTCCGGTCGGCGCGACCGCGTGGTCACAGGGAGGAGCTGACCGCCGACGTCGTGCCGTTGCCCAAGGTCATCTTCTGGATGGCCGCGAAGGCGATGGCTTGGAGGCTCTTGGGCATCGCGACCAAGCCCAGTGAGGTCGCGAGGTTCTGCCCGAAGCTGACGGCCGCCGACTTGCCCGGGCTGGACTGGGTCAGGTACTCCAGGAACTTCGCGATGGCCACGGCGGTCGCGTTGTCGCTCGGGCTCCGCTGGGTGATGGCGTAGCTGAAGCCGGCGATCGGGTAGGCTCCCGGGGCACCGCCGGCGTCGTTGAGGGAGAAGCATTCGGTGTCCACGCTGGCCGCGGCGTAGCTCGAAGGGCCCGCGAGACTGAAGCCGTTGCTGCAGTGACCGTCGGCCTTGATGACCGCGAGGCCCGCGGTCGCCTCGAGCGTCACGGACTTCGACGTCAGGGCCGCGACTCGGCCCGCCGCGTTCTTGAGGCGCAGGGTGGCGAGAGAGTTCTCGAGGGCGTAGCTCGAGTCCACGTAGCCAATCGAACCGCCCTGGGCGGATACGACGGCCGCCATGTCGCTGGCGCTGGCCTCTTCGGCCGTCGCGGCGGTGAACTGGTCGGCGGAGGGCGTCGGAAAGTCTGCGGGATCGACCTTGCTCAGGTAGTCGCGGAACATGAACGTCGGTCCCACGTCCGATGACAGGTCGTAGATGGAGATGCTCGGCGTCGACACCAGTGCGCTGGTCAAGCAACTGACGCTCTTGAGCTTGTCCTTCTGGGCGGTGGCGCGCCGATGGGAGGACGCGCTCTTCGCGGCGCTCACCGGTGTCTCGACCTTGACCACGAGTTTGGGATTCTGGGCGACGATCGTGGGGTCGGTCCACTGAGTGATGATGCCCGCGAAGACCTGGGCCAAGGTGGCGCCGTCGAGGGCGATGTGGTGGGCCGCCACCAATTGCGCGCAGGTCCGTTTGCCCGCACCCGTGGGGTTGGCGGTGGTGGCGGATCCGAAGGAGTTCACGACGGTGTCGCTGGTGTTGAAGCTCACGTGGTAGATCACGGCCACGCTGCTGAGAGCGACCGGGACCTGGACGTAGGAGGTGAGGGAGGTGGTGTCCTCGCCGGCGACGTTCAGCGGAACGTCGGAGAATCCGATGCCGTCGGAGCCCGCGACCACGCCGGCTCGCCCGGCCCCCGACCCGCCCGCGCCGTAGGCGGCGAAGGAGTTGGCGTTGTTCGCACCGAGGGCCCGATACCTGCTCAACGCGGCACTGACGAAGGGGGCGTCGAAGCTCCAGCCCGCAGTGGCGATGGGGGAGGGCGGGACGGACTTGATGTGCAAGGCGTTGGTCAGGTCGGAGTCGATGCTGGACGTCTTGGCGTTGGCGGGGCTGACCCCCACCGAGAGCACCACCGCCACCACGGTCACGAAGAGTCCTGCGGAGCGAAGTGTTGTCTTCAACCTCTCCTCCTCAATGGAACTCGATTCGCCGAGAGAAGGTGTCGTCGGGGCGTTGGGAACCTCGGTTCAGGAGTGTACGCATCGCAGGTGAATGGAAGGTGAGGGTTCCGGGGTGGAAGTGAAAAAGTTCGCCAGGCGTCGCCCCGGGCGGGCTGGTCCCTCGCGTCACGGGACCGCAAATTAGTTATACAATCATAACCATTATGGCCTCCGTCGCGTTCCCCCCAGTGCCGACGGGCACCCTGAGCCGACGTCGGCGGGTCGGGATCCTCCTCATCTGCTCGATGAGCCTGTTGATCGTCAGTCTCGACGTGACGATCGTCAACGTGGCCCTCCCGTCCATCGGGCAGCAGTTCCACTCGCGACTCTCGGGCCTGCAGTGGACGGTCGACGCCTACACCCTGGTGCTGGCGAGCCTGCTCATGCTCTCGGGATCCACGGCGGATCGCCTTGGACGCCGCCGCACCTTCGTCATCGGGCTCTCGGTGTTCACGGTGGGCTCGCTGCTCTGCAGTCTGGCTCCGGACCTCTCGACGCTGGTGGTCTTCCGGATGGTCCAAGCGGTGGGGGGGTCGATGCTCAACCCCGTGGCCATGTCCATCATCACCAACACCTTCCACGACGCGCGCGAACGCGCCCAGGCGGTGGGCGTATGGGCTGCGGTGGTCGGACTCTCGATGGCCCTGGGACCGGTCATCGGCGGGGTGCTGGTGTCGGCGGTGGGCTGGCCCTCGATCTTCTGGATCAACGTCCCCATCGGTGTGAGCGCGATCGTGCTGGCGCTGCGCTACGTCCCGGAGTCTCGTGCCGCGGTCGCGCGCAAGGTCGACGGACCCGGCCAGGCTCTGGTCATCGTGGTCATGGCGTCCCTCACCTACGGCATCATCGAGGCGCCCGATCGCGGCTGGACGTCGCCGACCATCGTCGCCGCTTTGAGCGTGGCGGGCGCGGCTCTGGCGTGCTTCGCGCTGTGGGAGCGACGAGTCCACGAACCGCTCGTGGACCTGCGCTTCTTCCGTTCGGTGCCCTTCGCGGCGGCCACCGTGACGGCGGTCGCCGCATTCGCGACGCTCGGCGGCTTCCTCTTCCTCAACACCCTCTATCTCCAAGACGTGCGGGGCCTCTCGGCCCTGCGCGCGGGCGTCGACACCTTGCCGATGGCGGCGTTGACGATGATCATCCCACCGATCTCCGGGCGCATCGTCGGGCACCGCGGGAGCCGCGGTCCACTGCTGGTCGCGGGCGCGGCCATCGCCGTCGGCTGCCTGCTCTTGACCCGACTGACATCGACGACGCCCTTCGGCCTCCTGTTCTGCGCCTACGCGGTCTTCGGCTTCGGCTTCGGCTTCGTGAACGCGCCCATCACCCACGCGGCGGTCTCGGGGATGCCCCGGGCCCAGGCCGGCGTCGCCGCCGCCATCGCCTCGACGTCACGTCAGGTCGGTTCCACCTTGGGGGTGGCCGTGGTCGGCGTCCTGGTGTCGTCGTCGCTCAACGCCCGCTCCGGTGCGGGCTTCGCGACGGCGAGCCGGGCGGGCTGGTGGGTCTTGACGGGCTGTGGTGTCGTCATCCTCGCCCTGGGGGTGGTGTCCACGACCGCGCGGGCCCACGCGAGTGCCCGTCGCACCGCCGAACTGCTCAACCCCGAGTTCCTCGAAGGATTGACGGTGCGATGACGAGCGCGTCGCGTGATGCGCTGGCGCGCGAGGTGTGGCGAGCCATGGCGAAGCTCTTCGTCGACGGCGAGAGGCGTCGCGAAGTGGTCGAACGGACCGGCCTGAGCTTCGCGAAGACCCGCCTCCTGCGCCGCCTCCTCGACGGTCCCCTGGCGATGGGCGAGCTCGCCCACCGTCTCAACGTCGATCGGCCGAATCTGACGACGCTCGTGGACAGTCTCGAGAGCGACCAACTGGTTCGTCGCCTCCCCCACCCCGGCGACCGCCGGATCACGATGGTGGAGGCCACGGCGTCGGGGCTGGCGGCGGCCCGCACCGCCGCCGAAGTGCTCGATCGCCCCCCGGCCGAACTCACGAGTCTGTCGCGGACCGACCTCGAAATGCTGCGCCGTATTCTCACCGGACCCTGAGGATCGGTGCGATCCAGGCGTCGACCGCGAACGGGACTTGGTGACGATGTTTCCGTCTATATTTGGTCTTAGTGTTTCATTCAGCGAAATGGTCGTGATGTCACCAAGTAAACCCTCGGGTTCGTCACCACAGTCGCCAACCCTCGCCGGCAATGCTGCTGTTGCCGAGACCGAGGAATCCAAACTGCCGCGATCCTCGTCGGTCGATCTTCTGGTGTTGCTTGAGGAGTTGGCCAAGTTTGACCGTGTTGGGGTCACGCGTTTGAGTCGACACCTAAGGATTCCTGTGGCCAACGCCTATCGCTCGCTACGGATATTGGAACGCACCGGCTTCGTCGAACAGCTCGCCGACACCAAGGAGTATCGACTGACTCTTAAGTTGTTCGAACTCGGTAGCCAAGTGGCCAGTCGAACCACCATGCGCGACGTCGCGGCGGTCGAGATTGAGCGGCTGGCCCAACGTGCGGGAACATCGGTCAACCTGGGCGTTCTAATCGACGCCTCGGTTCTCTACGTGGCCAAGGTCGAGACCGATGACCTGATCTCGATGAACATTCGTCCCGGGAGTCGCGCCCCGGCGACTTGTACGGGGATGGGCAAGGCGATGTTGGCCGCCGAATCTCGACCACTCGTGGAGATCGTCGGCGAAGGGCCCTACGTGGCGATGACCAAGTACTCAATCACGACTTTGAGCGAACTCGAGAAGGAGATTGCCATCGTGCGACGCCAAGGATACGCGACGGACCGTCAGGAGCTGCACCTGGGCCACTGGTGCGTCGCGGTGGCGATCCCGGGCACCCGTCAAGCTCAGAACGGCGCGCTCTCCATCGCTCTCTACGGGGACGAGCCGAACCACGAGACTTACGAGTACTTCGCACGTATGGCCATGGAATCCGCAGGACGCATCGCCCGTCGCATCGGCGGCCTCGATGAGCTTCCCTCGTGGGAATCGCGACGCGCGAGTTACCCCATGGCCTAGCTGGTAATCCGCGGCGACCCGTCGGCCCAGAGGCTTCGCCGACGAGCCGATGGGTTGTGCGAGAGGTGAAAACACGGGCGATACTCTTGCGACGACTCTCCTTGAATGCTATGGTTCTCTTTAATGAAATTCTATTTTGCTTAACAAAACAGAATTTTCGTTCAACGAAATCTAAGAGGGGAATAATGAGTGGAATTGTGGCTGATGCGTCGGCTGTGGTCGTCGCGGCGAACAATCCCTCGTTCCCTTTCGGGCGAGTACGATGACGGCCCCTTCGCCAAAGGCCGAACGCGTGCGCCAGAATATTCTTGCGAAGCCGCGCGAGACATCGCCCGATCTAGGAATTCGCGGCCGTTTCCTTTACGGCGAGACGCCGCCGTCGGGGGCGACGCCGTGCGTCCGTACGACGCCCCTGTCGACTACCGAGATAGACGAGGTCGTCGCATTAATCGCTGAAGGACGTCGCAATCGGCACGCCGTCGAGCTCCCTGAGGAGCTTCGCACGCGGGACTGGGCGTCGGTCGAAGCGGTGGTTCTGCATCTGGACGAGATCCTGGGACGTCCAGGTGCGGGATGGAAGATCGGCGCCGCTAGCGAGGAGATCCGACGAGCGGAGGGATTGCCGAGCCCGTCGCCCGGCCGCATCTATCGCGACACCATCTTCACCTCGGGCGCGCAATTGGGGCCCGAGTTCTTCATCAACTTCCGCAATGTGGAGTGCGAGTTCGCCTTCCGTCTCAATATGAGCTACCCCGTTCGCGACGAGGCCTACAGCTACGGTGACGTGGATGCGGGCGTCGACGTGATGTTTCCCGCCCTCGAGATCGGTGACACTGTGTTCCTCGACTGGTACGGGGCGAGCGGCTATTTCGGCTCCTGTCTCGACAACGGTGGCGGCGCCGCCTTCGTCTACGGCGAGGAGCGTCGCGACTGGAGGTCCTTGGACCTTGTCGAAGCCGCGATGGACCTCTATCTGAACGAGTTCTACATCAAGTCAGGTCAGGGGAGGGCGGCGATGGGGCATCCCGTGACCAGTCTCACGTGGATGGTCAACTGGGCGCGCAGTCACGGGCGTCCGGTGGAGGCGGGCGAGGTCATCAGCACGGGGACCTGTACCGGCCATCTCTTCGCCCAGTCGGGCGACGTGGTCAGCGCCGACTTCGCGTCGCTCGGTGTGGTGCAGGTCGAATTCACGTGATCGGAGGGGTTATGGAGAACACATTGATGAAGGGTGGCGTCACGGTGGTGGCGGGCGGGGGTTCGGGCATCGGACGAGCCGCCGTCGAAGTCTTCGCCGAGAGCGGTTCAGCGGTCGAGTTCTGCTCGGTCGACGCCGCGGCGAACGATGCGCTCGAGACCCAGATGACCGAACGGGGCTTCGATGTCAAGGGTACGACGCTCGACGCTTCTTCCTCCGCGGCCGTCGAGGCCTACTTGGCGGAGGTGGGCCACCGTCGCGGCCGCGTGAGCGCGCTGGTGAACTCCATCGGGATCCAGCGCTACGGGACCTCCGAGACCACCGATGACGCCACGTGGGACGAGGTGCTCGACGTCAACTTGAAGAGCATGTTCTTGATGGTGAAGTTCACGGTGCCGCTCATCCGGGCCAACGGCGGCGGGGCGATCGTCAACGTCTCCTCGGGACAGGCCCTGGCCAGCCAACGCAACGTGGTGGCCTACACGGCGTCTAAGGGCGCCATCGTGGCGATGACCCGCGCGATGGCGGTGGACTACGCACCCGAGGGCATTCGCGTCAACTCGGTCTGTCCGGGGTCGATCGACACGCCCATGTTGCGTACCAGCGCCCGGGCCCTGAATCCCGACGACCCTGACGCGGTCATCGCCGAATGGGGCCGCGCTCACCCCATCGGGCGCGTCGGCCGGCCGCGCGAGGTCGCCAACGCCATCCTCTTCCTCGCCAGCGAACTCTCCTCCTTCGTGACCGGGACGGATCTGCGCGTGGACGGCGGTGCGTTGTCGGCCCAGCCCATGGCGGCACCCGAGGACAAGGGTTAGGACCGGAACTCCCGGCGGCGTGGCAGCGGCGGGGCTTGCGACGAGATCGAGAAAGAAAGGTGTGAAGTGGACATGACGAACAACAAGGAGACCTTCCTGGTGACCGGGGCGGCGGGCTGTATCGGCGCCTGGGTAATCCGCCTCTTGCTGGACCAGGGCGTGTCGGTGGTGGCGACCGACCTCAGTGATGATCTGAAACGCCTCCGTCTCATCTCGATCGGACGAGATGACGACAAGCTCGACTTCGCGACGCTCGACGTCACCTCGACTGCCGACGTCGTGCGCGTCATCAACGAGCGCGAGATCACGCACGTGGTGCATCTGGCGGGTCTCCAGATGCCCTTCTGCGCCGCCAACCCTCCGCTGGGCGCCATGGTCAACGTGGTCGGCACGGTGAACATCTTCGAGGGCATCCGTCAGGCTGGTCGTCGCATCGGTCTGGCCTACGCGAGTAGCGCGGCCGTCTTCGGCGCGAGCTCGTACTATACGAGCGGCGTCGTGGGCGACGCTTCAGAGGCCTTCGCCGACACCTTCTACGGCGTCTACAAGGTGGCCAACGAGGGCACTGCGCGGATCTATTCGATGTCGCACGGGATCGGCTCGGTCGGGTTGCGCCCTTTCATCATCTACGGCCCCGGACGTGACCAGGGCAAGACCTCGGACCCGACCAAGGCGGTCCTGGCGGCGGTGCGCGGTGAGGACTTCGAAATCAAGTTCGGCGGCAACTTGCTGCTGACCTACGCGCCGGACTGCGCCGACGGCTTCATCCGCGCGGCGCGCGCCGCGGCCGGCTCGGGTGACGCCGTCGTCCTCAACGTGCCCGGTCGCCGCGTGGGCGTGGCGGAGTTCGTGGCGCTGCTCGACGAGCTCCTCCCGGACTCGGCGGGCAAGGTCACCTACGTGCCGACCCCCCTCGCCGTTCCGGCGCTCCTGTCGGACTCGGCCCTCGGCGCGGTGATCGGCGAGGTGGCCAACCGTCCCTTGCGTGATGGCCTCGCCGAGACGATCGCCATCTTTCGCGAGGCCCTCGACGCCGGACTGCTCGCCCCCTCGGACTCATGAGCGGTCGAGGACCCTCCCATAGCGGCGAACTCTAGGCTGTTCATGGTTCGAAGTTACCCAAGCTGTCCGCGCAGTACCCGCAGTGTCGTCAGGCCGCCGGCGGTCCCGGCGTCAGAAAGAAGGTCAATATGCTGAGCATTGCCGAACTCCTCCAACCGACCCCCTCGCCCCTGTGGAAGTTGGTCAAGCAGGCCGGGGTCAACGAGGTCGTCACGCTCCTCGACGGGGCGGAGCAGAACTGGCGTTGGCCCACCGGCGAGGGCACCCAGGACTACGTCCCGGTCCCCTACGTGGCGGCCCCCAAGGGTGAGCGACCCTGGGAGTACACGGCGCTCAAGCACCTCCAGGAGCAGTACCGCGAGTACGGTCTCGAACTCGCGGTGATCGAGGACACCGCGCCCATGGACGCCATCCGCCTGGGTACCGCCGGCCGCGACGAGGCCATCGAATGGGTGGCCGACCAGATCCGCGCGATGGGCCAACTGGGCATCCGCACCCTGTGCTACAACTGGGTCGCCATCGCCAGCTGGGCGCGTACCAACAACGACATCCTCTTACGCGGCGGTGCCGTCACCTCTGGCTACGACGACGAGATCATGCAGCACGCCAAGCCCTTGATTGAGCCTGGCAGCGTCACCCACGACCAACTGTGGAAGGCCTTCGAGTACTGGCTCGACGCCATCGTGCCCGTGGCCGAGGAGTCGGGCGTGCGCATCGCGCTGCACCCCGACGACCCGCCCATCCCCTTCGTTCGCGGCGTGCCGCGCATCATGGGTTCCCCCGAGGCCTTCGAGCGCGTCCTGGCCACGTCGTCCAGCCGCAACAGCGGCATCACCTTCTGTCAGGGCAACTTCGCCCTGATGACCGACGACGTGCCGGGGCTCATCCGCCAGCTGGGTCGCGACGGACGGATCTTCTTCTCGCACTTCCGCGACGTGAAGGGCACGGCGTACAAGTTCTACGAGACCTTCCACGACGAGGGCCCCACGGACATGCTCGAGTGCATGCGCGCATATCAAGACATCGGCTTCGAGGGCGTCATGCGTCCCGACCACGTGCCGGCGCTCGAGGGCGATTCCAACTCATCCTTCGGCTACTCCTCGATGGGTCGCCTCTACGCCATCGGATACATGACGGGTCTGCGCGAGGCCGTCTACGGAGAAGCCGCGTGACCGACTCAGCTGGTCCGCTCGAGCCGGAGACGCCCGGCGCCCGACACCTGGGCGCCGGCGTCTACCAGCTCGCCACCGACTACCCCGAAGTGTGCAACGCGCCCCTGTGGACCTACCTGATCCGTGACGCGGACAGCTTCGCCCTGATCGATCCGGGAGTCAAGAGCACCCCGGGGGCCACGCTCTTCTCAGCGGTGCGCGAGCTCGGCCTGGGGCTTGATGGAGCTCAGTCCCTCTTGGCCACCCACGGACACCCTGACCACAGTGGCGGGCTCACCGAATGGAAGGCTGCCGCACCGGGCGCGTCCATCGCGGCACCGCTGGGCGACGCGCCCTGGGTGGAGTCCTTCGAGAAGCAGTGGGTCCAGTTCTGGGACGACTATCCTGGCACGTTGGACCTCAGCGGGGAGCGTCGAGACTACGAGGAACTCTGTGTCCCCGAGCCGCGAGTGGACGAGTTACTGCGCGACGGCGACCTCGTCGCCGTCGGCAGCCGCCAGTTGCGGGTCGTGGAGACGCGGGGTCACACCTGGGGACACTGCGCCTACTTCGAGGAGGCGACCGGTTTCCTCTTCACCGGCGACGCCGTGCAGGGTCGCGGGGTGCGCAGCTCCGACGGCGACACGATGTTCTGTCCGATGTACCTGAACGCGGTCGAGATGCGCGCCGGGCTTCGTCGTCTGCGCGACCTACCCTTCACCATGCTCTGCCCCGCCCATGCCGAACCTAAGGGCCGAGAGGATGGGCTGGCACTGCTGGATGCGAGTCTCGCCTTCATCGACGACGTCGACGCGCTGACGCGTGGCTTCGTCGATGAGTGCGGCGACGACCCCGTCATCACCGGCGAGCTCTGTGCGCGTATCGCGGCCCTGGTGGGGGCCAAGAACCCGTTGGCCCCCCAGGTCGTCACGACGGCCCGGGCGCACCTCTACTTGCTCGCGCGCGAGGGCCGCCTCGACGCCGCGTGGCTCTCGCGCGACGTCGCGATCACGGTCCCGGCGCACCACGGTGCGCATCACGTTCACTGAAGAAGGAGTAGTTAACCATGAAGTTGGCAGCGTTATATACCGGCGAGGGCGAGCGTACGAGCCTGCACCTACTGGTCGGCGAGAAGTACGTGGCGGTTGACCGCCTGGTGGACGAGGGCTCGCATCTGCGCGGACTGGCTGACGTGGGGGCCCTCTTCGCCCTTGGCGACGAGGCCCTCGAGGAGTTGCGATTGCTCGAAGCCGCGGCCGCCGAAGTCGACGGCGCGACCGAGGTGCGTCTGGCGCCCCCGGTCACTCGGCCGTCCAAGATCGTCTGCGTCGGACTGAACTACTTGGCCCACATCGAAGAGACGAACAACGTCAAGCCCGAGCGCATCGTGCTCTTCTCGAAGTACCCCTCGAGTCTGGTGGGCGACGGCGCCGAGGTGCGGCGCCCCGCCATCACCTCCAAACTCGACTACGAAGGTGAGTTGGCGGTGGTCATCGGTCGACGAACCCGCGCCGTGAGCGTCGCCGACGCCTTGTCGGCAATCGGCGGCTTCACCATCATCAACGACGTCTCGGCCCGCGACCTCCAATCCGCCGAGGGTCAGTGGGTCCGGGGCAAGGCGCTCGACACCTTCGCACCGCTGGGACCCGTGGTTCTGGACGCGGCCTCGGTACCCGAGATCGGTGACCTGCGGATCGTGACGCACGTCAATGGCGAGGTGCGCCAGAACGACCTCTGCTCGCTGATGATCACGCCCGTGGCCGAGCTCATCTCCTACATCTCGGCGTACATCACCCTCGAACCCGGCGACATCATCGCCACCGGAACGCCCCAGGGCGTCGCGAGCGGCATGGACACTCCGGTTTACCTCGAGCCGGGCGACGAGATGTCCGTCACCATCGAGGAGATCGGCGTCCTGCACAGCCGCGTGACGGGTTGAGGACCCGTCAGGCAGATGGCGCGGCGTCGTGCTCGACAGACACTGCCGTGAACTACATCGTGGGACGAAGGAGGTCTGATGCCGGTGCGAGATGAGGCCGAGGTCCTCGCCGGGCTCCCCCCGGTACCGACGGTCCCCGTCGAGCAGGTGCGCCAGGCTCTCGCTCGTCAAGGCCGGGTGGTCGTGGTCCTCGACGACGACCCCACCGGCACCCAGACGGTCGCCGACGTCCCGGTGCTGACCACGTGGTCGGTGCCCGACATCCGGTGGGCCATGCGTCAGGACGCGACGGTCTTCTACGTCCTGACGAATTCGCGCAGCCTGGACCCCACCGATGCGCTGCGTCGCACGCGCGAGGTCATGGACAACGTCTGCGCCGCCTCGCGGCTCGAGGGGGTCGACTTCGTCGTCACCTCGAGGAGCGACTCGACCTTGCGCGGTCATTTCCCCCTGGAGCCTGACGCCATCGCCGAGTGCCTGGAACGAGAGTTGGGGACCATCGTCGACGGCGTGGTGCTGGTGCCGGCCTATGTCGAGGCGGGTCGGCTCACCATCGAGTCGCAGCACTACGCGCGCACCAGCGAGGGCCTGACGCCCGTGGGCGAGAGTGAGTTCGCCCGAGACGCCACCTTCGGCTTCGTCTCGAGCGACCTGCGCGACTACGTGGAGGAGAAGACCGCGGGGCGCTGGCGGGCCGAGAACGTGGCCCGCATCACCCTGGAGGACCTTCGCGAGGGCGGGCGCGAGCGCGTGGCGGCAATCCTCGAGAAGTTGCGCGCACGCTGCCCTGTCGTCGTCGACGCGGTGTGCGACGACGATCTGCGCCTGCTCGCCCTCGGGCTGCTCGCCGCCGAAGAGGCTGGTCGGCACTTCGTCTATCGCACCGGCCCCTCCTTCGTGCGGGCGAGGGCCGGGCTCGAGGCCAAGGCCCCACTCAGCTCCGAGCAGATTCGCGCCATCCGCGACCGAACGGCGATACCCGGAGCGGCGGGCACGACCCACGGTCTGGTCGCGGTCGGCTCGCACGTGTCGATGTCGACCCGGCAACTTAGGGCGCTCCTGGACGTCGACGGGGTGAACGCCCTCGACGTCGACGTGCCCTCTCTGTTGCGCGTGGGCGGTCGCGAGGAGACCATCGCGGCCGTCGTGCGCGCGGCGCTCGTAGGCCTTGCCACGTCCGACGTCGTCGTGGGCACGAGTCGGGAGGTCACGCGAGGTGCTGACGCCGAGGAGAGCCTAGCCATCGCCCGAGCGGTGTCCTCGGCGATCTCGGAGATCGTCCGTCGCGTGGTCGACGCCTGCCCACCGGCCTGGATCGTTGCCAAGGGGGGGATCACTTCCAGCGACGTAGCGACCGAGGGGCTGGGGATCCGGCGGGCCTGGGCCCGCGGCACTCTGCTGCCCGGCATCATCTCACTGTGGGAGCCGGTTTTCGAGTCCGCCCCGGCGACGCCCTACGTGGTCTTCGCCGGCAACGTGGGCGACGAGCGAGCCCTGGTCAAGGTGGTCGAGACACTGCGGGGGAGCGTCTGATGCTCCTGCGTGGCAGCTCCTTCTTGTCCGAGGCGCGCGAACAGAGCCGAGCGGTGCCCGCCTTCGTCGCCTACAACTTGGAGATGGTCCAGGGGATCGTCGCGGCGGCCGAGGCGACCGAAAAGCCGGTACTGATCATCGCCGGTTCGAGCGCCTTCGCCTTGGCCGGTCTCCAGCCCCTGGCGAGCATTGCGCTCGCCGCCGCGCAAGAGTCCACCGTCGCGATCGGCGTGCACCTCGACCACTGCCGCCGTGTCGACGAGATCGAGACCTGCCTGGCGCTGGGCTACTCCTCGGTGATGTTCGACGGCGCGCAGCTGTCGTACGTGGAGAACCTCACGCAGACCTCGAGCGTGGTGGGCGCCGCCCACGGCGTGGGTGCGTGGGTGGAGGCAGAGTTGGTCGGCATCGCCGGCGACGAGGACAGGTCGAGCGACGCCCTGGCCACGGAAATGACCGATCCCGGACAGGCCGCCGATTTTGTGTCCCGCACGGGGGTTGACGCCTTGGCCGTGGCGGTTGGCAACGTGCACGGCTTCACGAGCCGTCCTCCCCAGATCGACCTCGCCCGCCTCGAGGAGATCGCGCGGCGGGTAACGGTGCCCCTCGTGCTGCACGGTGCTAGCGGGCTCAGCGACGAGGTGCTCGCGGGCTGTGTCGCTCGGGGAGTTGCCAAGGTCAACGTCAACGCGGAACTGCGGCGCGCCTACCTGGCGGCGATGACGTCGAGCACCGCCGCCGCCGCGGGCGACTTGGTGACGAGCTTGGGCGCAGCCCGAGACGCGGTGGCCGCGACGGCGACGAGGATCATCCGCGTCTTGGACCCGACTGGCTGAGGCGTGTGGCTGTCAACGACCCGGTCTCGACCGGAACGAGGAATGAGGAGCTATGAGTTCAGCGGTGCACAGGGAGTCGGGTGGGTTCGGTGAGCAGATGGTGGTGGCGGTCATCGGACTGGGCGCGATGGGCGCGCCCATGGCCACTCGTCTAGCGGGGATCTTCGAGGTCCGCGGCTGTGATCCCGTCGCGGACAACGCCGTGCGCGCCCGCGAGGGTGGCGTCCTCGTCACGGCGACCCCGCGGGAGGCGGCCACGGGGGCCGACGTGGTGCTGCTGGCCGTGCGAACCCTCGAACAGGTCGTGGCCGCGCTCTTCGACGACGACGGAGCGGTGACGGGTCTGGTGCCCGGCGCGGTGGTGATCCTTACCAGCACGGTCGGCGCGCCCGGCGCCCGCGCGATCGCCGAGCGGCTCGCGCCCTACGGGATTGCCTTGGTGGACGTGCCGGTGAGTGGGGGACCGCTGCGCGCCGGACGGGGTGACCTCCTCGTGATGGTGAGCGGTGCAGCCTCGGCGGTCGCGACGGTTCGCCCGGTGCTCGAACGGATGGCCTCATCGATCGCCGAAGTGGGCGAGAGGGCTGGTGACGGCCAGGCGATGAAGACGGTCAACCAGTTGCTGTGCGGCGTGCACATCGCAGCCGCCGCCGAGGCCCTGGCCCTGGCCAAGGGACTGGGGATCGACCCCCAGGCGGCGCTCGACGCGCTTGGGGCGGGCGCTGCGGCGTCGTTCATGCTGTCCAATCGCGGTCCGCGGATCGTCCAGGCCCTAGCCGGCGAGGACCCCGAAGTCCTCTCGAGGGAGGACATCTTCGTCAAGGACATGGGGATCGTGACCGACGCGGGCCGCGGCGCGCACGTAGCGCTACCCGTGGCGGCGGCGGCCGAACAGCTCTACCAGCTGGGGGCCGCGGCCGGGTTGGCGTCACGCGATGATTCGACGATCGCGACCGTCCTTCTGCGACCCTAGGATCGTCGTTTCGCTCGATGGTTCACGTGAAGCGAGGGGACCCGTCTGGATTCATCCCCTGGACGAGTCGGGTGTCGTGGAACAGCGACGTCTCAATGACGATCTCCCGACATTGCCGCGCGGCGAAAGTGACGCCGGGCTGTCGCGTCGCGCGCGCGTGGCTCATGCCGTGCCCGGGGACGGTGGTGGCGGGTTCGACGGCGAGGGCGTAGGCCCGCTTGAACCAGGGCCAGCCCTCTCCGCAGTGCACCTCCTGCCAGAGCCAGGCCTTGTCGAAGACCTCCCCTGACCAGCGAAAACTAACTCCGAGTCCCCGGTGGGGGTTGGTGATGGCGAAGAAGGGCTCGTCGGGGTCGGTCAGGTACGCGAGCAGGGCGCGTGGTCGGTCGGGACCCGGTATGACGCGTAGGTCCAACTCCGTCCCGTCGATGGTGCGCACGACGGGCCACGCGTGGCGCGAGTCGGCTGCCAGCAGGGTGCCCGGGCTGAGGTCGTCAGCCACGACGGCGCGGAACCCGGTGGCGAGTAGGCACCCCTCCTCCAGGAAGGGCGCGCCGAACGCCGGATGATGCGACCACATGACTTCGAGATCCTCGTCGGAGTCGTTGGTCACGAGTTCGTGCAACGTGAAGGTTGATCCGCTCAGCTCGATCTCGCGACGCACCCGCAGGGGGACGGAGAACAGGCTGGTCTCGAGGACCGCGTGGCACGGACTGTGTTCGAGGACTTCCCACGCCAGTAGCGCGGCTTCGCCGTGGTAGCCCCACGACGTGCCGTTTTCGACGCACTCGTCGCCACCGTTGGGCAAGAGGACCTGCCAGCCTCCCGGATAGGCCTCCATCCAGCGTTGCATCGACGTGGCGGCGCGTAGCCAGGGACCGGGCTCGCGGACGCCCCACGGGGCCTTGAGCAGAACGTCGACGCCGGAAGCTCGGTCGATCATCTCGTAGATGTCCGCCCCCTTGTCGGGCAGGAGCGTGACGGTCATCTCTTCGCTGCTCAGGGTGAGGAGTCGCGACGCGGCGGGACGCGGGACGCGGGCGTTCACGGCTGGCCCCCGGCCGGTGCGGCGCGGGCGGCGACGATGTCCTCGTAGCGCTGACGCAGGGCCGCCGCGTGCTGGGTCTGTCGGGCCAGGTCCCCGTCGGCGAGCGCGTCCTTGTCGAGGAGTTCCGATCCCACGCAGATGCCCTCGGCCCCGGCATCGAGATAGTTGCCGAAGTCGGCGATGTGCACGCCGCCGGAGACCACCGAACGCAGTTGGGGGAACGGTCCGCGCAAGGTGCGGAGGTAGTCGGCCCCGCCCATCACGTCGATGGGGAAGATTTTGATCACGCGCACCCCGATGCGCAGGGCGGCGTGGACCTCCCCGGGCGTCGCGGCCCCGCCAACGTAGTCGAGTCCCGCCTCGCGGGCGACGGCGAGGACGTCCGCGTCGGTCACCGGCGAGACCAGGAAGGTGGCGCCGGCGTCGAGTGCCGCCGCCGCCTGCGAGACGTCGAGAACCGTGCCGGCCCCCACACGGGCGCCCGTCGCCGAGCACTCTTCGATGATGTCCAGCGCACCCGGGGTCGTCATGGTGATCTCGATGAGGTCGATGCCGGCGTCGACGAAGGAGCGCGCGACCAACCCGGCGAGTCGTCTGGTTGGTTGACGAATCACGGCGACGAGACCGTTGACGTCGCGGGTCATAGTGCTCACTCCTCCTCGTGGCGCTGTTGCCACTCTAGTGAGGCGGCGCTGGCGTCTTTGTAGAGACGTAGGAGACGCCGCGACTCCTCGACCTGCTCCGCGCGGGGTTCGCGCAATCGGCTCTCGTCGGCCAGGAGTCGGCTCAGCGTCGCCAAGTCCCCTCCGGCGGCCGCGGCCGCCAACATGGCCGCGCCGCGCGCGGACATTTCCTGGTCGTGGTGCAGTTGCAGCGCAAGCCCCGTACCGCGCAGGGCCATGTCCTCCCAGAGCGGGTCGCCCACGCCCCTCCCCACGGTCTCCACCAGCCGAAGCGGATCGCCACAGGCGTTCTCCACCAGTTCCAAGATGTGACGGGCGCACAAGAGCACGGACAGCACCACCGACAAAGCGATTTCCGCGGGCCCGTGGGTCTCGTTGAGGTTGGCGAAGAGAGCGCGTACCGAGGTGTTCCACAGAGGAGCCCGTTCGCCCGATAGGTAGGGCACGAAGACGGGGATGGAACCACTCGCCTGCGACGCCAGCGCCGAGAGATCCTCCACACGGCACCCGAGCAGACGCGCCACCCAGGCGAGCGACGCTCCCCCCGACTGCGTGGGTCCGTAGAGGAGAGGTTTCGGCGAGCAGCTATGGGGAACGTTGAAGAGGCCCGGGGACCGGGCTCCGTCGTCGTTGACAGCGGCGCCGACGATGCTGGACGTGCCAGTGAAGAGGAAGGCGCTGGTGTTCGCGAAGCAGCCAGACGCCAGGATCTCGGCCAGGGCGTCGCTCCAGCCCACACTCACGGGCGTGCCCGCGGCGAGTCCGGTGGCCGCCGCCGCTGCGGGGGTGACGACACCGAGCGGGTCCCAGGCGTTGCGCAGGTCGGGGCAGTGTTCGCCGTCCCAGCCGCAGGCGGCGAGAACCGTCGAGGCGGGCGCGACGGTGGCCACGTTGCACAGACCCTTGGAGGACCAGGGATCAGACGCCATCGCATCGGTCAGGTAGCAGCCCACGTAGTCCTTGGCCTGCAGGACGGTCCGAGTGCGCCGGCGCGTCTCGCCCTCGTGGCGAGCGACCCACGAGAGCCGGGCGGGGATGTTTGACGCCGACCACGCCAGGTTCGTGCCGAAGAGGGGTTCGGGAGGACCCAGGCTGCGCGACAGCTCGGCGGCCTCGCGGGAGGCTCTGGTGTCCTGCCACGTGATGGCCGGACGAACCGGGAGTCCGTCCTCGTCGACGAAGACGATGGTGGGAGTTTGGCCGCACAGGCCCACCGCGTCGGGCGGTGAGGCGAGGTCCATGGCCGCGATCGCCCGAGCCAGCGCGCTCACCCACTCGGCCGGGTCCTGTTCCGCCTCGCCCGCGCTACCTCGCCGGGTTGGGTAGGGGACCGACGCCGTGGCCCGGACGACCCCTAGCTCGTCGAGGAGCACGGTGCGCAGGGAACCGGTGCCGACGTCCACACCTAGGAAGCGTGCGGGAGCGCTCCGCGTGCTCATGGCCACAACTCCCGATCGAGAATGGTCGTCATTCACCGAGCACCGCGTGACTGAGCTGACGGGGGATCGTCGCGAAGGACTCGCCGATCAGGGAAACCGCCAGCGCGGAGTAGTCGCTGATCAGCTCCGAGAGCTGAGCGGCGACGACGCGGCAGCTCGCCGCGGACGCGCGGAGGGCCTCGCGCGACAACGCCGCCTCCATTGAGAGTCTGAGCAACGCCTCTTGGCGCGTGAAGATGCCGCCGATGACGATCACCTCGGGGTTGAGCAGGTCGACGAGCTGGGCCAGCGTCGAACCCAGCCGTTCGCCCACGTCGGCCCAGAGTTCGAGCGCTATCGGGTCACCGGCCCGGGCGGCGTCCGCGGCATCGCGTGCGGTGAGGGTTGCGAGGTCCTCCTCGCTGCGGGCGAGAAGCGTGTCGCGTCCGGCCGCCCAGGCGTCGCGGGCGCGCTGCGCCGCCCAACACGCGATGCCGCCGCCACTACAGAAACCCTCGAAGGAGCCGTACTTGCCGTAGCCCCAGGGTCCCTCGTCGGCCAGGCGCCAATGCCCCACCTCGCCCGCGAGTCCGAGGGCGCCACCGTGAAGTTGGCCGCCCAGGATGAGTCCCGCCCCCATACCGGTGCCCATGGTCAAAAAGACCGACGTCCGGCTCCCCCGGGCCGCCCCCCACGACCATTCGGCCAGCGCTCCCGCACTGGCGTCGTTCATCAGCCGCGCGCGCACCCCCCAGCGTTTCACGAAGGGGGTGACGACGTCGAAGTCATCCCAACCAGGGAGGTTGGGCGGCGAGAGGACGAGACCGCGGCCCTCGTCGAGCGGTCCGCCGCAGACGATGCCGATCCTCGCTAAGGTCGCGTCGGGGAGATCAGAAAGCAGGTCGGCGAGCATCGCCGAGAGGCTCTGCACCATCTCCGTCGCGGAGCCACGCGTCGGCACCTCGCCTCGGCCGTGCCACCGCACGTACTCATTCTCGCAGGTGGCGACCGCCACTGAGCACTTGGTGCCGCCGATGGCCACGCACGCGAAGGCTCGCGTCATCCGAAGAAGGCTGCTTCGATGGCGAGACACAGCGAGTGGTAGACAATCTGGTGGTTGTGCTGGATGTGGGGCGTGTCGGCGCCGGGAACGGCGATGACGACGTCGGCGAGGTCCGTGACCGATCCTCGTCCTGGCCCGGTCAACGCGATGCTCACCAGTCCCCGCGCTTTCGCCGTGCGAAGGGCGTGCACGACGTTGCGTGAATTGCCCGACGTGCTCAGCGCCCACAGCACGTCACCGGGGCGACCGTAGGCCATCACCTGCTGGGCGAAGATGAGGTCCCCCCCCTGGTCGTTGGCGATGGCGGTCAGCAGCGCCGATTGGCTCACCAAGGGCCAGACCGGCAGGCCGCGCGCCAGGGCGTCTCCGAGGTATCCGTCGTCACCCGCGTGGAGCAGCGACTGCTTCTCCACGTCGTCGAGCGGTCGAGGAATCGCGCAGGGCTTGGCGAGTTCCCCGGCGATGTGCTCGGCGTCGGACGCACTACCGCCGTTGCCGCAGACAAGGACCTGACGCCCGTCTCGCAAAGCGCTCTCGAGCCTCGCGTAGGCCTCCTCGATCGAGGCGCGAGCCGATGTCAGCGAAGGATTCTCGGAGTACAACTCGTGCCAGAGGTGAGAAACCACGTCGTGATGGGAGGTCGTCATCGGCGACGATCGTACCGCACTTCGGCGGGGATCGTTGTCCACGTGGGGGCCGCGCAGGCAGTAAAGCCCAGGAATTTCAAGGAAAAATGCACCTCGACAAATTTCAACAGGTAGTTGAAGAACTCAACATTCAGTGTTAAGGTCGCCCAGAGTGGGAATGACATCCCAGCTCTTGAGGTGACGGTCAGAGTGGCGGGTCACTGGAATTGAAGGGGGAACATATGTTCAAAGCGAAGATGCGCAAGGTGGGCTTGCCCGTCTTGGTGGCGGGACTCGTTGGTCTGGGAATGGCACCGCTCGCCGGTGCATCTGCGGGGGCAGTGAACAACCCGGGTCAGGCCAACAAGATCTCCAACGGCTACGTCGCCAAGGTCAAGGAGAACGTCGCACTGCACAAGATGCTGCCGACCTACATCCAGAAGAAGGGCTACATCCTCATTGGGGCCCAGATGGAGAACGCGCCGGACGACTTCTTCTCCGGCACCTCCCAGGTCGCCGTCGGCTTCGAGGTCAACCTCGCGCACGCGATCGGCAAGGTGCTGGGTGTGAACGTCAAGTACTTGCAGTTGCCGGTCTGGAGCTCGATCGTCCCCGCGGTCCAAGACGGCCGTGTCGACATGTCGATGACCGCGATGAACGACCGAGTGGCGCGTGAGGCGCTGATCAACTTCGTCGACTATCTCGTCGACGGCATCGGTATTCTCGTTAAGGGCGGCAACCCTGAGAACATCACTGGACCGTCGAGCCTCTGTGGCAAGAACGTGGCGGATTCGGCGGGCACGACCCAGGAGTCCTACCTACAGTCGCTCAACGCGGCGGGCGGACTCTGCGCGTCGAACCCCATCACCGAGGTTCTGGCGGCAAGTACGGCTCAAGAGCTGGCTGACCTGGCGACCAACCGCGCGGACGCGGTCTTGAACGACAACATCACTGACGCCTTCGACGCGCAGACCATGGGTGGCGCCGTCGCGGCGGTCGACTACCCCGCGATTGAGAGCGGTCCCTACGGCATCGGTGTCCCGAAGAACGACGTCCACCTCTTGAAGGCGGTCTACGGCGCCCTGGGGCTGCTGATGAAGGGTGGTGCGAACAGCACGTACAAGGAGATCCTCAACGCCTGGAACGTCGGATCAGTGGCCATTCCGGCCCCAGTCATCAACGGATGCGCCAAGCCGACCTACGCGCAGTTCTGCTAGCACTTCACCCGGGTCCATCCACCGTCGAAGAGAAAGTTAGAAGATCTTGGAAGAGTTGATGGATTCGTCGAAGTTCAGTGGCGAGATACCCATCGTCCCTCTGCGAAAGTGGGGACGATGGGTATCCGCCATCATCATCGTGCTGTTGTTCATCGCGCTGATCGTGAGCCTGCGTCATGCCCAGATCGTGTGGGGCGACGTACCGAAGTTCTTCACGTACCGCACGATGATCCAGGGCCTCTATATGACGGTTTTGTTGACGCTTGCGTGCATGGCCACCGGCATCGTCCTCGGGGTCATCGTCGCGATCATGCGCCGCTCCACAAACCCCGTAATGTCGTGGATGGCGTGGCTGTACATCTACGTCTTCCGCGGTCTGCCGGCCCTGTTGCAGCTCTTCATCTGGTACAACCTGGCCCTCGCCTTCAAGACGATTGGCATCCCGGGTCTCTTCAGCGTCTCGACCAATGCCGTTATGACGTCTTTCGTGGTCGGTGTTCTGGGACTGGGCCTCAACGAGAGCGCGTATTACGCCGAGATCGTCCGCGCCGGCTTCAACAGCGTGGACCACGGCCAGGTCGAGGCCGCCGCCTCTATTGGGATGAGGCCCTCGCAGTCAATGCGCCGCGTTATCCTCCCTCAGGCGATGAGGGTAATCATCCCCCCCACGGGCAACGACTTCATCAACATGATCAAGGGAACCTCCCTGGCGTCGACCATCGGGGTCCATGAGTTGCTGCTGTCGGCCCAGAACATCTATTCGGCCAATTTCCGGATCATGGAAGCACTGATGTCCGCGGCCCTGTGGTACATGGTGCTGGTTTCGGTGGCCAGCATCGGCCAGTACTTCATCGAGAAGAAGTTCGCCGCGGATCGATCCAACCCCGCGTCGATGAAGAAGGTCATGGCCACGTCGCTCAATCCCAACGGTTTCTTCCGTCGTTTCGTGGGGCGCAGCGAGGTGCCGGCATGAGCGAGATCGACACTCCTCTTGTCCGGGCGGTCAACGTCCACAAGAGTTTCGGTCGGCTCGAGGTCCTCAAGGGGATCAACCTCGACGTGACGACCGGCCAGGTGGTCTGTTTGCTTGGACCGTCGGGTGGCGGCAAGAGCACCTTCTTGCGCTGCCTCAATCACTTGGAGAAGATCGACCGCGGATCGGTGTGGGTCGACGGCAAGCCGGTCGGCTATCGCCTGAGCCAGAACCGCTTCTACGAGATTCGCGAGCGTGAAGTGGCGTTGCAGCGCGCCCAGATCGGGATGGTCTTTCAGCGATTCAACCTCTTCTCCAACCGAACCGCCCTGGAGAACGTGACCGAAGGCCCGATCCAGGTCCTGAAGGTCAACCCCAAGGAGGCGCACGAGACGGCCGTCCGGCTCCTCGAGCGCGTAGGAATGATGGATTGGGCGAACCGATATCCGGCCCAGTTGTCGGGCGGCCAGCAACAGCGAGTGGCGATTGCCCGCTCCCTGGCGATGAACCCGAAGCTGATGCTCTTCGACGAGCCGACCAGCGCACTCGACCCCGAACTCGTGGGCGAGGTGCTGACCGTGATGAGGGGCCTGGCCGCCGACGGCATGACCATGATCGTGGTCACCCACGAGGTCGGGTTCGCCCGAGAGGTCGCGGACAAGGCGGTCTTCATGTTCGACGGCATTATCGCCGAGGAGGGCATTCCCGTGGACGTCTTCTCGAACCCCCGGCACGAGCGGACCCAGCAGTTTCTGTCCAAGGTGCTCTGAGCCGTGGGGTCGATCTCTCTGGAGGACTATCGAGAGCACTTCTCGGGGTCGTCGGGTTATCTGGACTTCGCCCGTTACGGTCCACCCTCGGACGTGGTCAGCGCCGCCAGCGCCGCCTCGCTCGCCACGGCGTCGCACGGTGTCGCGGACATCGACGCGTTGAAGGAGCACGAGAACGCCGCGCTCGAGACCGTCGCCCGCATGACGGGGCGGCCCAGTGCAGAGTCCGTCACCTTTGCGTCGTCGACCAGTGCCGCCATCACCCTGGTGGCCATGGCCCTTCAGGGCGATGCTCGCTCACGGGTCCTCGTCTCGCCGCGGGAGTTCCCGGCCAACGTCTACCCCTGGGTACGGGCCGAGGGCTTCGGAGGACCAAAGGTGGCCTGGTTGGACACACCCGAGGGCAAGGTCACGCCGGACGTCGTGGCCAGAGCGCTCACCCCCTCGACGGTGGCCCTCGCGGTCAGTGCGGTGGATTTCCGTACGGGATACCGCATCGACCTGCCTGGCCTGCGGGAGGTGCTGGGCGAGCGACTGCTGCTCGTCGACGCCATCCAGGGATTCGGGGTCTGCGACCTCGAATGGTCCCTGGCGGACGCTGTGATGGTCGGCGGGCAGAAGTGGCTGCGGGCCAGTTGGGGCACCGGGTTCATCTCCCTCTCGTCACGGGCCGAGGAGCGTCTCGGCGAGGGCCTTGCCGGTTGGACGACGGTCAAGGATCCCTATCGATACGACGGACTCATCCACGAGACTGTCGACTCGGCGAAGCGATTCTCTCTGACCAACGGCGACCTGGTGGCGGCGTCACGGCTTCGCGCGGCCCTCCAGCTCCTCGAGGACGTGTCAGTATCGACGGTGGAGGAGGCCGTCCTCGGCGTCGTCCACCGGCTGCGAGAGGTGCTGTCGCGCCACGGTGGCACGACCATCGTAGAACTGGGGGACGACGAACTGTCGGGCATCGTCTCGTTCCGCCTTCGCGAGTCCCCGCCCGAGCAGGCGCACGCGCACTTGCAGGCAAGAGGGATCGTGGTCACCAAGCACGACGGCTATCTCCGTGCCTCCGTTCACGCAACGACTACGGTCGAGGAGGTCGACGCGGTCGACGCCGCCCTGTCGGGGCTGGTCACGCGATGACGTCGACGGTCGCGGGACGTGTGGGAAGTCCCGGTCTGGAAGCAGGAGGATTGCGCGTGGCGGAGAAGGCGAAGACGTCGCCCAAGAGGAAGACGGCTGCGGACGCCCCTCAGAGGGCCACTGTCGATGCGCGGCGGTCGAAGCGCCAGCACGCTGACGCGGCGGGTCTCCAAGTGATGACGAGCACGGTGAACGCCCTGCACAACCTGCGGGGAATCGTGCCCTTGTTGGCCCAAGTCGTCGGACCCAACTGTGAGATCGTGCTGCACGACTTCTCCCGGCTCCCCAATTCCATCGTGGCCATCGGTGGGGATCTCACACATCGGGCGGTCGGCGACACCATCAATCCCTTCGCGCTCGAGCGGATCCGCGAAGGGGCCGACCGGGACTTGATCAACTACCAGGTGGAGTTGGAAGATGGCCGCGTGCTGCGCTCCTCGACCATCTTCGTGCGCGACGACGCCGGCGTCGCGCTCGGCTGCCTGTGCGTCAACCTCGACGTGAGCGACCTGCTCAAGATGCGATCGGTGATCGATGCGCTGACCACGTCGGTGGGTATGGTCTCGAATCCGGTGGTCGACCCCCCGGCATTGGTCACGATTCACGAGACCTTCCCCAAGACCGTGGAGGATGTGATGGCCGAGACCGTCTCCGAGGCGATCGCCAACGTGGCGGTGGAGCCGAATCTGATGCACAAGCGACACAAGTTGGAGGTGGTGCGACTCCTCGAGGAGCGCGGGCTCTTCCTCGTGCGCGACGCCGTCGACTACGTCGCCCGAGAGCTCAAAGTGACCCGGTTCACCATCTACAACTACCTCAACGAGCTCAAGGAGAAGGAGGGCGCCTCCGGAGCGAGTTCGCGCAAGCCGGCCTCGCGCGGACGAGGCGCGACCGCGCCGATGAAGAAGCCGAAGAGCGCCTAGCTCCTCGGTCACGCAGCATGAGAGGACACGACATGGAACACCAGATGACACCGCCAAGCGCTCCGCCGTATTCGTCGGCGGTCCGGGTCGATGCGGGTGAGTCCCTGCTCTTCGTCTCGGGACAATTGCCCGTCAACCCCGAGACGGGGGAGATTGACACCACTGACGTGGCGCAGCAGACGACGGTGGCCATGCGCAACGCGCTGCGAGTGGTCGACGACAACGGCTCGTCGGCCGCCGACGTGGTCAAAGTGGGCATCTTCACCACTCGTCTCGGACAGATCGCCGAGATCAATGCGAGCTACCTGGGCCAGTTGGGCGATCATCGCCCTGCGCGCAGCCTGGTGGAGGTGAGCGCGCTGCCCCGTCAGGCGCTCGTCGAGATCGAGATGGTGGCCCGGGTCCGCGACAGTCGTTGATCTCGTTCGTCTCTCGGGTCTCGAGGTGACGTTCGAGACGCGAAGTCTTCCGGCGACGACATCGAGGGTGGCTCTTGGCCACCCGGCTGCTGCGCGGTATCGAGCGGGGTTGTAATCTTCGAGACAGATGGGGAGTGACGTCCACGACGGCGGTGGCCAGGGCCTCGGCAAAGTTCTGTGAGGGACTGGCGCATTCTGATCAACGATGTTGCTTCTTCATCTCGAGAGTTGACGGTTGGCGGCCGAGACACCGACGCGTCACCATGTGTGACGCCCAAGGGTCGACGGCGCTCGCTGTGGGAGTGGAGTATTCGGCGGTAACGAGGAGGGAACTCATGGCACTGGTTGACAAGATGAAGGCGCAAGCCGCCCAACTGGCCCAGAAGGCGCAAGAAGCGGGCAAGGCGGGGCAGTCGAAGTTGGAGGAAGTCCAGGCCAAGCGACGCGCCGACGGCTTGCTGCGACAGCTCGGCCAGGCGGTCTATTCCCTTCACGGGGGCGCGACCAATTCCGAGACCGAGGCGCGCATCGCTAGTCTGGTCGAGGAGCTCCAGGCTTACGAGGCGCAGTACGGACCCCTGGAAGCGTCTGAGGAAGAGCCCGGCGGCGACGCCTAGTCTTTTCCCTCGCGGACCCGTCATAGGTTCTGACCGCGGCGCGGCGCGGTGCGGTGTCGCGTCAGTCGGCTCGGTGAGCGGCGACGGGCCGGCTCGAGGCATCGACCGCCCGGTTAGTGTCGGACCGTGCGTGCTGACGAATGGCGCGTCGTCAAGACGAAGGGGAGACTCGTGCCGACGTTGACTCCGAATATCTTGTTTAATCACGAGGCACTCGAGGCCGCCGAGTTCTACGTGTAAACGCGCATCGAAAGTAGCCACACTTCGCCTCTGAAACGCGCATCGAAAACAGCCACACCCAACAGCCCCGGCTGACAAGTTGGTTCCCTAAGGAATCAACCAGCGAAACGGGAGAAGGGTGCACAGCAACATGCAAGTTTGGACGGAGATCCGCCGAAAGGTAATAGTCGAGAAGGTGTCGGTGCGCCAGATCTGTCGCGACTATGGCCTCAGCCACCACACGGTCGCCAAGATGCTCGAGAACGTCGAGCCACCGGGTTACCAGCAAGGTGAGGTCGAACGGCCCCGACCCAAGTTGGGGCCGGTCCTCGGAGTGATCGATCAGATCCTCGAAGATGACCAGATGGCCCCGAAGAAGCAGCGCCACACCGCCAAGCGCATCTTCGAGCGATTGCGTGACGAGCACGGCTACCAGGGTTCTGAGAGTCAGGTCCGGCGCTACTTGGCCGAGAACGACCACCGACACCGTGAAGTATTCGTGCCGCTCGCCCAACCACCGGGCGAGGCCCAGTTCGACTTCGGTGAGGCGCTCGTCGTGGTCGCCGGGGTGCGCATGAAGGCGGCCCTGGCGGTGATGAGCCTGCCCTACAGCGACGCGTTTCACGTCACCGCCTATCCGCGTGAGTGCACCGAGACATTCCAGGCGGCGCACGACACCTCGTTCGAGTTCTTCGGTGGTGTCCCCACCAAGATCGCTTACGACAACACGACGGTCGCGGTGAAGAAAGTACTGGAGGGACCGAACCGCGAGTTGACATCAGAGTTCTTGCGACTCGAGAGTCACTTCCTCTTCACGCACCGGTTCTGCCGGGTGGCGCGGGGCAACGAGAAGGGCCACGTCGAATCACTGGTCGGATATCACCGACGAAACTTCCTCGTGCCGGTGCCGAGCTTTGACAGCTTCGCTGAGCTCAACGCCTACCTGACGCGACGTTGCGAGATGGAACTCGACCGGACGCTACGCGGACACTCAGAGACGAAGCGTGAACGACTCGAGACCGACCGCGCGGCGATGTTGGGGTTCCCGAAGACCGTCTTCGAGTCACGCAAGGTCGTCTACGCCAAGGCCAACTCGCTTTCCCTGGTGCGTTTTGACCGCAACGACTACTCGGTCCCCACCGCCTACGCGCACCAGAGCGTCACCGTCATTGGCGGGCCCGAAACTCTGAAGATCGTGGCCCAGGGACACCTGGCCGCGACGCATCGACGCAGCTGGGACAAGGCC
>CAIORQ010000020.1 GCA_903860745.1 uncultured Actinomycetes bacterium
AACTAGAGTGGTGTCGATGATCCGTGCGGCGCGCCCGGACCACGATCACGAGGACGACCAATGAGCACCTTCACCGACGCCGAACGCGGTGCATCCGTCCAAGTGGACGAGAGTGAAGGTCTGGTGTCCTCGCGGCGCACCTCGTCACTATGAAGAACAATGGGTAGAGCGACGGACTGAGGTGAAGACGGTGAGACTGCAGCACCGGGGTATCCACTACGACACGGGAACGACATTCCGCGGTCCGGGTTACGAAATCTCGACGCGCCGCGCGGACCTCAACTTCTCGGTGGTGCGACGCGAGCTTGAGATCATTCGTGACGATCTGCACGCCAACGCGGTCCGCATCGGTGGCAGCGATGTCACTCGGGTGACCGCAACCACAGAGATCGCGCTGAATCTTGGACTCGAGGTGTGGTTCTCCCCGGCCTTCTACGAGTACCAATCGAGCGAGACCACGTCGCGACTCGTCGCGGCGGCACGAGCAGTGTCGGCTCTGGAAGAGGCGCACCCCGGTCGTGTGGTCTTTGTTGCCGGGTCCGAGTTGACGCTCTTCATGCCAGACCTGCTTCCGGGAAAGGACGTCGCGTCGCGCCTGGCTGCATTGAAGGCCGATCCGTCGCTGCTTCGCGACGGGAAACTCAATGACTATCTGGCCAGTCTCACAGCGGTGCTGCGCAGCACTTTCGCGGGACCGCTCATCTACGCGGCGCTCCCCTTTGAGCAGGTGGACTGGTCGCCCTTCGACTACGTGGGCGTCGACTACTACCGCGAGGCCCGAACCAAGGAGCGCTACGTGGAGATGCTCCAAGCCTACCTCGCCACCGGCAAGCCCGTGATCATCACCGAGTTCGGAATGCGCACCTTCCGTGGCGCCGAGAGTTCGGGCGTTCTGGGCTTTGGGGTGACCGACACCACCCGGCTGTATCTCCACACTCGCCCGGTAATCGGACGATTCTTCCGGCCTCGCCTGAACGGGAACTACGAGCGAGACGAAGCCATGCAGGCCCGTGAGTTGGGCGAGACCATAGACGAGCTAGAACGCGCCGGCGTCGCTGGGGCCCTGCTGTCGACGTTCGCGACTCCCGAGGCCCTCACCAACGACGATCCTCGCTATGACGTCGACATGGATTCGATGTCAATCGTGAAGTACCTTCCCAATGGTCGCCGCGGGACCACCTACCCGGACATGCCGTGGGAACCCAAAGAGTCTTTCGCGGTCGTGGCACGCCACTTCGCCCCCCACTAGCAAGAGCCGGTTCTACGTGGTGTCGAACCCGGGTTTGCAGGTGCGCACCTACCTCTCTATATGCGCACCCGTCATAGTGCCTTAAAGCCGAACTGCTCAGTGGAGGTGCTGGGAATCGAACCCAGGTCCGTCTGCTTCTTGATGATCCTTCTCCGAGCGCAGCCCACAGGAGGTTGTCGGGATCGCCCCCACTGTGTGCGCCAGGGGTTCTCCGTAGTTAGCTAAGTTGTCCCGACGACACCACTAACGAGTGTTGAGGGTAAGTCCCACTTTTTTGACGCCCATAATCTGCGCCGCGGGACTGGGCACAGGTGGACGTTGCTACCTAAGCAGCAAGCACAAGCTGAGGCTTGGCGTTTATTTTTTGTTTCCGGCTCTTTTACGTGGCTCCGGAGACCACGGCTCGCTTCTCTCACCGCGATTTCAGACGTCGAAACCAATCACCCCCGTGTACCAGCCAGCCGACCTGGCTGGATAGTCAGTCTACCCCCGCTGGCCCCGCAGTGGTCAGGCGAACTTCTCGGCGTTGCGCAAGGTGCGGGCGATCTCGCGCTGGGAGTCGCGCTCGGCGATGGCCTGGCGGCGGTCGTGGAGTTTGCGCCCCTTGGCCAGGGCGATCTCGATCTTGGCGCGACCATCCTTGAAGTACATCTTGAGCGGCACGATGGTGAGGGGCTGGGTCTTGGTCTTGTCCACGAGTCGGATCAGCTCGTGGTGGTGCACCAGCAGCTTGCGCTTGCGGTCGGGGTCGTGGCTGCCGAAGCCCACGGCGTAGGCCCAGGGCGGGATGTGGGACTGGAAGAGCCAGAGCTCGCCCTCGTCGACGCGGGCGTAGGCCTCGGCGATCTGGGCCTTGCCCTCGCGTAGGGACTTGACCTCGGAGCCGGTGAGGACCAGGCCGCACTCCAGGGTCTCGATGATCTCGTAGTCGTGACGGGCGCGACGGTTGGTGGCGACCACCCGGTCGCCGTTCACCGTCTCGGCCTTGGCCTTGGCCCGGCGTTCTTGCATCTGCTTGGCTCTGGCCACGAGTCCAGCGTACTGATCACTCGTCGTGCGCCCACTCGCTAGCGTGGCTGCGTGCTCACCGTGACCTCCGACCAGCGTGACGCGATGGTGGCCACGTGCATCCGGGCCCTGCCCGACGAGGGCTGCGGTCTGCTGCTCGGCACGCCCGAGGGCGTCGTGGCCGAGGTCGTGCCCAGCGCCAACGTGGCCGCCTCGGCCAAGGTCTACGAGATCGATCCCCGGGTGCTGCTGCGCAGCTTCCGACGAGCCGACGACGAGGGTCTCGAGGTGCTGGGCGTCTTCCACTCCCACACCCACTCGCCGGCCTACCCGAGCCCCACCGACGTGCGCCAGGCCCCCGACCCCCAGTGGCACTACGTGCTGGTGTCGCTGGCGGCGGTGCCCGCCGACCTGCGCAGTTACCGCATCGTGGAGGGGACGGTCACCGAGGAAGAGGTGGTCGTCAACAAGGTCACGACGGCGGCGTCACCCGATTAAAGTTGACGAGGTTAGTCAGGAATTGATCGTCGAAAGAGATCCCATGCCCGCCCTTCTTCGCATTCCCACCGTCTTGCGCCCCGCCATGGGCGGCGAGAACACCATCGCCGTCGAAGGGACCACGGTGGGCGCCGTGCTCGCCCAGGTCACCCAGCGCTTCCCCGCGGTGAAGGGGCAGTTGCTCAACGAGGACGGCACCCTGCACCGCTTCCTCAACGTCTACGTCAACGACGACGACGTGCGCTACCTCGGCGGCGTCGACGCGCCGGTGAACGACAGCGACGAGATCACCCTGCTCCCCGCGGTGGCGGGCGGAGCCTGGTAGTGACGCGCTACGCCTCGGTGCTCGACCTCATCGGCTCGACGCCGATCGTCGACGTCAGCGCGCTGTCGCCTAAGCCCAACGTCGCCATCTGGGCCAAGCTCGAGGGACGCAACCCCGCCGGGTCGGTGAAGGACCGCGTCGCGCTCTCCCTCGTGGACGCCGCCGAGGCCGACGGCCGTCTCGTGCGCGGACGCGCGGGCCAGACCCTCATCGAGCCCTCGTCGGGCAACACCGGCATCGCCCTGGCGATGGTGTGTCGCCTGCGGGGCTATCACCTCAAGGTTGTCCTGCCGTCGAACGTGTCGCCCGAGCGTCGCCAGTTGCTGCTGGCCTGGGGCGCGGAGATCATCGACTCGCCCGGGTCGGAGGGGTCGAACGGCGCGGTGCGCCTCGCCCAGCGCCTCGCCTCGCAGAACCCCGAGTGGGTCTTCCTCTACCAGTACGCCAACCCCAACAACCCCCTGGCGCACTACCGCACGACCGGCCCCGAGATCCTGGCCGACGTGCCCGAGATCACCCACTTCGTGGCGGGCCTGGGCACCTCGGGCACGCTCATGGGCGTGGGTCGCTACCTGAAGGACCACAAGCCCGACACCCAGGTGTGGGCCATCGAACCGCCCAGCGGCGAGATGGTCGACGGTCTGCGCAGCCTCGACGACGGCTACATCCCACCGATCTTCACCGACAACCACGGTGCCGAACTGCTGGACCGCAAGGTCGTGGTGCGTCCCAAGGAGTCCATTGAGTGGACGCGGCGCATGACCGAGGTCGGACTCTTCGTGGGAATCTCCTCGGGGGCCATCATGGCCGGTGCGGTCAAGTGCGCGTCGCTGATCCCCGACGACCAGAGCGCCACCATCGTGACGATCGCCTGCGACGACGGTTGGAAGTACCTCTCGACGGGTGCCTGGAGCGACGACATCGACGAGGTCGTCGAACGCGCCAAGCGGATCATCTACTTCTAGAGGGCCGCGTCGCGTTTCTCCACTACCGTTGTTCTCCGACGAGAATGAGGAGAATCATGAGTGAGCTTCGTGCGGACGGTCGCACCCCCGACCAGGCCCGGCCCCTGACCTTCGAGCGCGACTTCACCGAGATGGCCCTGGGTTCGGTGCTGGTGAGCTTCGGGCGTACCCGGGTGCTGTGCACCGCCTCGGTCCAAGAGGACGTCCCGCGCTGGCTGCGCGGCACGGGCAAGGGTTGGGTGACCGCCGAGTACTCCATGCTGCCGGGTTCCACTCCCGATCGCGCCACCCGCGAGGCCGCCAAGGGCAAGCAGTCCGGACGCACCCAGGAGATCCAACGCCTCATCGGGCGCTCCCTGCGCACCGTGACGCGCCTCGAGGCCATGCCCGAGGTCTCGATCACCGTCGACTGCGACGTGTTGCAGGCCGACGGCGGGACGCGCACCGCGTCGATCTGCGGCGGCTACGTCGCCCTGCACGACGCCCTGACCCGCTTGGTGCAGCGCGGCTTCTTGAAGCAGCACCCCCTGAGCGACCTCGTGGCGGCGGTGTCGGTGGGGGTGGTCGGGGGAGTGGCCATGCTGGACCTGCCCTACGAGGAGGACAGCCGAGCCGACACCGACATGAACGTGGTGATGACCGGATCGGGGGGCTTCGTCGAGGTCCAGGGCACCGCCGAGCAGGCGCCCTTCTCGCGCGAGGAGCTCGACGCGCTGCTCGACCTCGCGGCCCGGGGCATCGCCGCCATCCACGACGCCCAGCGCGCGGTGCTGGCCGAGCCTCCCGCACCGCGGCGATGACCACCTTCGTCCTGGCCACCGCCAACCCTCACAAATCCCTCGAGATGCGCGCCGTGCTGAGCGAACTGGGCGTCGAGCTGCTGGAGCGCCCCGACGACGTCCCCGAGGTCGACGAGACCGAAGCGACCCTGGAGGGCAACGCCCTCTTGAAGGCCCGCACCCTGGTGGCGGCCACCGGACGAGCCGCCATCGCCGACGACACCGGGCTCTTCGTCGACGCCCTGGAGGGACGGCCGGGCGTGTTCAGCGCCCGCTACGCGGGCGAGCACGCCAGCTACGACGACAACGTCGCCCAACTGCTCGGCGAACTCGAGGCCGTCCCCCAAGAGTCGCGCGCCGCGCGCTTTCGCACGGTGATCGCCGTGGTCTATCCCTCGGGTGAGGAACTCTGCGTCGAAGGAGTGCTCGAGGGCCGCATCGCGACGGGTCGGCGCGGCGCCAACGGCTTCGGCTACGACCCGGTCTTCGAAGTCCTCGGGACCGGGGGGCGGACGCTGGCGGAGTTGACCCCCGAGGAGAAGAACGCGCTCTCGCACCGCGGGCGAGCTCTGCGGGCCCTGGCGCAGGTGTTGGCAGCGTCGTCGTAAATCGCCGACACCCGTAGCATGGCTGGGTGAGACGCGCCGAGATCGCCATGTTCCCCCTGGGTATGGTGGTTTTCCCCTACCAGGTGGTCGCCCTGTGCGTCTTCGAGGACCGCTACCGCCAACTCCTCGAGGACGTGGGCGAGACCCAGCGCTTCGGCACCTGTCTCATCGCCCGCGGCAGCGAGGTCGGCGGCGACGACGAGCGGACCTTCGTGGGGACCATGCTCGAGATCCGCGGTCAGCAGCGCATGAACGACGGCGAGATCCTCGTGGTCGTGGAGGGGGCGTCGTGCTTCGCCATCGAGCGGTGGCTCGAGGACCAGCCCTACCCGCGCGCCGTCGCCCAGGAGCGTTGCTGCGACGACGTCATGGTGGACCCCGACCTGTTGCGTCTGGCCGAGACCTCGGTGCGGGCCCTGCGCCACCTGCAGAGCGAGGTGGCGGCCGACGAGGTCTTCGCGACGAACTGTCCGATGGCCGAGGACCCGTGGATCCGCAGCTGGCAGCTGTGCTCGATGACGCCCATGGCGCTCCTGGACCAGTTCAAGGTCCTCTCCTTGAGCGACCCGAACGACCGCCTGCGACTCCTGGTCGAGGTCTGTTGCGAGCGCTACGGCGACTACCAGCGGATGCTCTCGACCGACGCAGGGCCGAGCTTCTTCTGAGCGCCTAGCGCAGTTCGAGCAGGTCGACCACGAAGATCAGGGTCTCGCCCGGCGCGATGACGCCACCGGCGCCACGGTCGCCGTAGCCCAGGTGCGCGGGGATCACCAGACGGCGTCGACCGCCGACGCGCATGCCCTGCACGCCCTGGTCCCAGCCCTTGATCACGTAGCCCGCCCCCAGGGGGAAGGAGAAGGGCTCATCGCGGTTCCACGAGGCGTCGAACTCCTCGCCGCTGGTGACGCCGACGCCCACGTAGTGCACGACGGCGGTCTGACCCGACCGAGCCTCATCGCCGTTGCCGACGATGAGGTCTTCGATCAGGAGCTCGCTGGGCGCGTCACCGAGGTGGGGTTCGACGAGTGGCTTGTCAGTCATGGTCGTTCAGGCTACTAGCGACGACGTCGTCCGGCGTTGGCGGCACCACCCAGGACGCGCACGTTCCGGGCCTCGCGACCCTTGGGGCCCTGCGCCTCCTCGAAGGAGATGCGCTGACCCTGGCTCAAGGAGCGAAAGCCGTCTCCCTGGATGCTCGAGAAGTGGATGAACAGGTCGTCGCCCTTGTCGTCGCTCGCGAAACCGAAGCCCTTGGAGTCGTTGAAGAAGCTCACCACGGCCTCGCGGTTGCCGCGGGTCGGCGCACCCGAGACGCTGCGCTCGTTGCGCTCGTTGCGGTCGTTGCGGTCGGCGCGCTCGGGACGCTCGTGGTCGCGGTGCGTGAAACGATCGACGCGCTCGGCGAAACTGCGCGCGGGACGCTCGGCGGAGCGTTCGGCGTAGACCGGACGATCGCTGGCGGGACGCTCGGCGTAGCCGGGGCGCTCGCTGCGGTCGTGGCTGCGCTCGACGCGCGGGCGCTCGCGCACCGAACGGTCGGCGTCGCCGCGCTCGCGGCCGAAGGGACGCGGGGCACGTGCACGGTCGTGGTCACGCTCGGGCTTGGGGGAACGACCCTTGGGACCGCGGTCGTCCAGGCGCTCGGCCGCGACGGCGTCGTCGACGGCGCCCAGGCGGATGGCGACGGCGTCCTCACGGCTCTCGATCGAGGCGGGGATGCCCAGGGCGCGCTGCAGGCGCTTGACCTGGCCCATGACGTCCTCACCCACCAGGGAGATGACGGCACCGGTGGCCCCGGCGCGTCCGGTGCGACCCGAACGGTGCAGGTAGTCGGTGGCCTGCGCGGGCGGGTCGTAGTGCACGACGACGGGCAACAGGTCGATGTGGATGCCGCGGGCCGCCACGTCGGTGGCGACCAGCACCTGGATCTGGCCGGCCTTGACCGAACGCAGGGCGCGCTCGCGCTGGGCCTGGGAGCGGTCGCCGTGCAGGGCGACCGCGCTCACGCCGCGCTCGCCGAGCTGGCGGGCGAGACGGTCCGCGCCGTGCTTGGTGCGGGTGAAGATGATGGCGCGCTCGTACTCCTCGACGATGTCGGCGGTGATCTGGGGACGCTGGTCGCGCGGCACGCGCCAGAAGAAGTGGTCCACGTCGCTGGGGGCCTCTTCGCCGACGACGTCGTGAACGACCGCGTCGTGGGTGAACTCCTTGACGAGCGAGGCGACGTCGGGGCCCATGGTGGCCGAGAACAGCATGACGTGGCGGTCGCGCGGGGTCTGGGCCATGATGCGGCGCACGGCGGGCAAGAAGCCCATGTCGGCCATGCGGTCGGCCTCGTCGACGATGACCGTGGTGGTCTCGGAGAGGTCGAAGGCGCCCTGCTCGAGCATGTCCTCGAGGCGCCCGGGGCAGGCGACGACCACGTCGACGCCGTAGTTGAGGGCCTTGCGGGCGACCGAGTACGAGGTGCCACCGTAGATGCAGATGACGCGACGGCCGCGGTCGTCGGTCAGCTGACCGATCTCCTTTTGGACCTGCGCGGCGAGTTCACGCGTGGGCACGAGGACGAGGCCGACGGGCTTGCGCGGACGGGCCTTGGTCAGACGGGCCATGAGGGGCAGGCCGAAGGCGAGGGTCTTGCCCGAGCCGGTGGCGGCCTTGCCGACCACGTCACGGCCGGCGAGAGCGTCGGGGATGGCCGCCTCTTGGATGGGGAAGGCCTCGGTGATACCGCGCGCCTGGAGGCGGGCGACGAGGTTGGCGGGCACGCCGAGGTCGGCAAAGGACATAGACATATGACTCCTACGAGTTGAGATGAGCCCAACTCGATATGTCACAGTCGAATCGGCTCCACCGCGAAGTGCGGCACAGACAGCGAACCCACGCTAGCAGGTGGAATCAAGCCCGGCCGACAATCCTCGCTCCCGGGAGCACATTTCGAGAGATACCGCCCATCTCCTCGCGTCAGTCACCCTCGTCGTGGGGTAGGTCACCGAGCCTGATCGCCACGTGGTCGGCCGGCGGGTCGACGACGAATCGACGCGCCCGGATCGTGGGGAGACCGTCTATGAGGGCGCGTGCCACGCGGTGCATCCCGTCGAGCACGCGTCCCTCAGTCGAGAGCAGGATCGGATAGTCGAGGTCGGCGTCGCGCACGAGGCGAAGGTGCTCCACGATGATCCTCACAGTGGGGGGCGCCCCGTCCGCCCCGACCCAGTAGACCTCGTCGATCTCCGAGACGTTCACCTCCTCGACCGGCAGCGCCGACGCCGACTCGACGAGGCGACCCACGTCCCAGGTGTCAAAGAGATCGTCGTCGGGACGCGGGCGGTAGAAGAAATGGCGACGCACGCTGTAAGTCTGTCCCACCTCGGGACAGGTCAGTCCAGGGGGGTGCGAGAGCCGCTCGCCCATGGAGAAGGGGTTCGCGCCATGGCGTCCACGCGACAAGGTCGGCGTTCGTGCGGGCGGAGGGACTCGAACCCACACTCCGAAGAACTGGTACCTAAAACCAGCGCGTCTGCCAATTCCGCCACGCCCGCCGACGCGTCGAGTCTAGGGCCTGATGGGTCCGGCCCGAAGGGTGGGCACGGTAGATTGGAACGCATGAACATCTCCTCCATGTCGGACGCCCCCGGCTCCAACGACCTCAACCAGCGCCTGTTGCGCGAGCGCATCGTGTTCCTGGGCTCCCAGGTAGACCAGAATGCCGCGAACCGGATCTGCGCCGAACTGCTGCTCCTCGAGGCCGAGGACCCCGATAAGGACATCAGCCTGTACATCAACTCGCCCGGTGGGTCGGTGACCGACGGTCTGGCCATTTACGACACGATGCAGTACGTGAACTGCGACATCCGCACGATCTGCGTGGGCATGGCCGCGTCCATGGGTCAGTTCCTGCTCTGTGCGGGAACCAAGGGCAAGCGCTTCTCGCTGCCGCACAGCCGCATCCTGATGCACCAGCCCTCCATGGGCGGCATGCAGGGCCAGGCGTCGGACATCGCCATCCAGGCCGAGCAGATCGTCTACATGAAGTCGATGCTCGCCGAACGCATCGCCTTCCACACCGGCCAGAGCGTGGAGCGCATCGAGGCCGACTCGGATCGCGACCGTTGGTTCACCGCCGAAGAGGCCCTGGAGTACGGCTTCATCGACGCCGTCATCGATCGGTCCGCCCTGCGTCAAGGCGTGTAGTGGAGTACCCCTCCTCGTCCGAGGCGGTGCACGAAGGGTTGGCCAACGCACCGGTCCGCGTGATGAGCGCACGGGTGAAGCTGGGCCCGCGCCTCGTCAACCTCTGGAACCGACGGGAGCTGCTGCGCAACCTGGTCATCTCGGACATCCGGATCAAGTACAAGGGATCGGCCCTGGGCCTCCTGTGGTCCATGCTCAACCCGGCCTTCACCCTGGGCATCTACTACCTGGTGTTCTCGGTGGTGCTGAAGAACGGCTACCCGAACTACGTGATCTTCCTGTTCTCGGGCCTGGTGCTGTGGAACATGTTCCAGAACGCGGTCTTCGCCGCGACCGGGGTGATCGTGGACCGGGCGGGGCTCGTCAAGAAGGTGTCCTTCCCCCGCGAGATCCTCCCCCTGGCGAGCGTCGGCTCGGCGGTGATCTACTTCCTCATCCAGATCTGCGTGCTGGTGATCTTCCTGTTCGTGTTCCACCACGCGCCCGAGTGGAACATGATCGAGATCCTGCCGATCACCTTCGCGAACGTCTACCTCTTCGCCGCGACCGTCTCGGTGGTGATGGCCGCCTTCACGGTCTACATGCGCGACCTCAAGCACCTCATGGAGGTGCTGTTGCAGTTGTGGTTCTGGATGTCGCCGGTCGTCTACTCCTACTCCAACTCGCTGGCGACGCAGCTGGGCACCCACCACATCAAGCTCCTGTACTTCATGAACCCGATGGCCCTGCTGGTCCTGACCTTCCAGCGGACCTTCTACGTCGCGACGTCGGTCAAGTCCACCATCGATGGTCACGTGATCCACATGCTGCCCACCTGGGCGCCCTCGTCCTTCTTGTACCTCAACTTGGCGATGCTGGCGATAATGATCGTGCTCTTCCTGGTCGCGCTCACCATCTTCGGTCGCCTCGAGGGCAATTTCGAGTCGGAGCTCTAGATGCGCGCCACCGTGGTCGACGTCGCCGACGTCACGAAGTCCTTCAAGATCCACTACGAGCGCCACCAGTCCCTCAAGGAGCGCCTGCTGCACCCCCGGACCGGCCACAGCGAGGAGTTCGTGGCCCTCAAGGACATCTCCTTCAAGGTCGAAGAGGGCGAGACGGTCGGCATCCTGGGTCACAACGGCTCGGGCAAGTCGACCCTACTCAAGTGCATCTGCGGCGTCCTGCAGCCGACGTCGGGGGAGATCCGCCTGCGCGGGTCCCTGGCCGCCCTGCTGGAGCTGGGCGCGGGCTTCCAGCTCGAGCTCTCGGGTCGCGACAACGTCTACCTCTACGGCACGATGCTGGGCTTCTCCAAGAAGCGCGTCGACCAGATCTTCGACGACATCGTGGCCTTCTCGGAGATCGAGAACTTCATCGACACGCCGGTCAAGTTCTACTCGAGCGGCATGTACGTTCGCCTGGCCTTCGCGGTGGCGGTGAACGTCAACCCCGACATCCTGGTGATCGACGAGGTCCTCGCCGTGGGCGACGAGCGGTTCCAGGCCAAGTGCATCGACCGCATCCGTCGCTTCCAGCAAGAGGGCCGGGCCATCTTGCTGGTGACCCACTCGGCGGACCAGGTCCGCGCCCTGGCCAGTCGCGCCATCGTCCTGGAGTCGGGCAACATGATCGCCAACGGCCCCGTCGCCGAGTCCCTGCGGATCTTCCGCGAGCACCTGCTCGGCGACACGCCCTCCAACGTGGTGAACGAGAGTCACGCCAGTGACGTGCACATCGACTCGATCACCACCCCGACCGGGAGCTTCGACGTCCAGAGCGGGGCGAGCGTGCACTTCGACGTCCACGTCACCTCCGCCACCGCCTACAGCGGGAACTTCGTGCTGGAGATCTTCAGCCGGGCCGGCGTGCTGGTGAGCCGTTCCGACGCCCAGGGCGCACCCATCAACCTGCGGCCGGGCCACAACACCATCGGCATCGACCTGCCCAACGTGCCCCTGCTCGACGGCGTCTTCGACATCAACGTCGGCGTGCTGGACCCGCGCGGGTCGAACGTCAAGGCCTGGAGCGAGAAGGTCGCGACCTTGCAGGTCACCTACGGCGGACGCCAGAGCGGCCTCGTGGAGCTCGACGCGTCGATCCGTCAGGCCTAGGGCACTGCGCCGTCAGCTGGCGTAGACCGACAAGTCCCCGTCGACCAAGGCGCTGGCGCGCTCCAGGGCGATGGCGGGCGAGAAGAGGAAGCCCTGGGCCAGGGCGCAGCCCAGGCCGACGAGTCGCTGGTACTGCTCGACCGTCTCGATGCCCTCGGCGAGGACCGTCATGTTGAGCTTCTGACCCAGGGCCACGATGGCCTCGAGGAGGTCCTCCGCCCTCTCGGAGGTCTCCGCCGAATAGATGAAGCTCCTGTCCACCTTGATGATCTTCGGGTTGAGCTTGTTGAGGTAGGACAGCGACGAGAAGCCGGTGCCGAAGTCGTCGAGCGCGACGCCGACGCCGATGCGCTCGAGTCGCTCCATGGTGTTGAGGGTCTCGCCGAGGTTGGAGATGGCCACGCCCTCGGTGATCTCCAGGATCAATCGCGACGCCGGCAGGTCGTGGCGCGCGAGGGCCGACTCGATCATGGCCACCAGATGGGAGGA
>CAIORQ010000021.1 GCA_903860745.1 uncultured Actinomycetes bacterium
GTCGACCAGGTCGTCGGGGCTGTCCCATAGGCGCTCGCCGCGACCTAGTTCCACTGGCGACACCACAACGTGCAGTTGGTCAATGAGGTCAGCGTCGAGGAACTCGCGCACGGTGGCAACGCCACCCCCGATGCGCACGTCTTTGCCGTCGGCCGCCTCGAACGCGCGCTCGAGGGCGTCCTGAGGCGACGCGTCGATGAAATGGAAGGTGGTGTCGCCCAGGGTCAGCGCCGGTCGTGCGTGATGGGTGAGGACGAACACCGGAGTGTGAAATGGCGTGTCCTCGCCCCACCAGCCTTCCCAGGCAAGGTCGTGCCACGGTCCACGTTGGGGACCGAACTTGTTGCGCCCCATGATCTCGGCGCCGATGTTTCGGCTGAAGTCGCGCGTGAAGTAATCGTCAAGTCCGTACGTCCCCCCTGGATCGGTTCGATTGACCCAGTGTGCGGTCGCTCCCGCCCAGGCGAAGAGTTCGCCGGGATTCGCATGACCGAAGGGGTGCTCGAGGCTCTGGCCCTCGCCCGAACCGTAGCCATCACTCGACACCAAGAAATTTTGCACACGTACCGATTGCGTCATGGCAAGCCTTCCTCGTCGCGCCACACTAGGTGAATTGTCACCGCACTCAACGAGATGTTGTCCATCTCGTTGAGTCACCGCCTCTCGGTGGAGGTGATGGGATTCGAACCCACTGCCTCTACATTGCGAACGTAGCGCTCTACCAATTGAGCTACACCCCCGAAGGAGTACCCACTTTAGCCCAGCGCGTAGCGGCGTGGTTCACGGCCCCAGCCGTCGGCGTCGGCGATGGACTCCTCGACGGCCTCGTCGAAGTCGTCCTCCGCGGGGGCCCCGTGGTCGAGCGCGGGCGTCTGGTAGGCCAGGACCCGGCGTCCGACCAGCGACGAGGCTTCCAGGGAGCCCTGGCTGATCGCGAAGAGGGCCGCCGCGACGTAGGCGCCGACCGCAATCCACCCGATGATGGCCAGGTCCTGGACGAGGGCGGCGCCGGCGACGTAGTTCACGCCGGTGAGGGCGAGGGCCGAGAGGACCAGACCCGCGGCGATCCGGTTGCGACGGACCCTCATCGACCGCGAGGAGGTCCAACCCTCGTCGCCGTAGGAGTGAGGGAGGTCGCTCGCGACCGACGAGGTGTAGGGTCGCGCGACGTCGGGCGAGGGTGACGAGGCGTAGGCCGCGTAGCGATGGGCCGGATGGACGCCGCGAGACTCGACGGCGGCGGGCTCGTCGTAGTCGTAGTCGCGGTCCCACTCGTCCCACGACAGGCGACGCTCGAGCGAAGAGTACGTGTCGTCGTCGTGAACGACCGTGAGGCGGGGGCGTCCACCAGTCGGTGGGTGCGCGGGTTCGTAGGCCTGCTCCTCGTAGAGGTAGGCGTCATCGAGGCGTCGCGCGGGCGCCACCGTGTAGCCCTGGCGGCTCAGGACCTCGTGTTCGGCGTGGAAGGAGGCGATCGACCGGTCCGCGTGCGCGTTGCGGTACTTCGAGACGCCCCAGGGGACTCCGATCGCCAGCCAGAAAAGGGCGACGATTAGCAGGGGCATTGGCCAGTCCGTCCAGTAGCACCCTTAAACATTGAAGTCAAATGTACTTCTGGAACGGTGAAAACTGGTGGATGTGGGGCGGTTCAGTCCTCGTGGAGGCCGCACTCCTCCTTGTCGGCACCGGCCCAGCGGCCCGAGCGACGATCGCCGGCGACCACCGGCTTGATCGTGACCGGCGCGCAGCCGATCGACGCGTAGCCCTGCGCCCACAGCGGGTGCTCGGGCAGGCCGTGCGAGCTCAGGTAGTACGCGACGTCGTCATCGGTCCACGTGGCCATCGGATTGACCTTGACCAGGCCGAACTTGTCGTCGTAGTGCACGATCTTCATGGCGGCACGCGTCGGGGCGTCGACGCGCTTGACCGAGGTCAGCCAGGCGGCGCGTCCGGCCACCGCGCGCGAGAGGGGCTCCACCTTGCGAAGTTGGCAGCAACGCTCGGTGCCACAGGGCCACTCGGCGGCGTCCGGGCCCGGACTGGTTCGCGTCACGTTCAGGTCCCAGTCGCGCTCGAGCCGGTCGAGGAACTCGAGGGTCTCGGGGAAGGAACCCCCGGTGTCCAGGAAGATCACCTCGGTGCGCGGCGCGGTCTCGTGGATCATGTGCAACAGGGCCACGTCCTCGAAGGAGCAGGCGTAGGCCACGTTGTCGCCGAAGCGTTCGAAGGTCCAGGCCAGGACGTCGCGGGGGGAGGCGTGGGTAAACTGGGCGTCGGCCCGTTCGAGTTCATCGATGAGTTCAGGTGATGGCATGGACATAAGTATGAAGGAAGGAATAGCCCGATTATCTCTAGTGGTTTAGTGGGGTAGGATTGATGTTACCCCGTCTATGACCGCTTCGATCCTCCAGGCCCCTGACATGACCGACCACCTCGACCTCCTCGAATCCCACGCCATCTTCATCCTCCGCGAGGTCGTGGCCGAGTGCGAGAAGCCCGTCCTCCTGTTCTCGGGGGGCAAGGACTCCGCCGTTCTCCTGCACCTGGCCGCCAAGGCCTTCGCGCCCCAGTCGCTGCCCTTCCCGGTGATGCACGTCGACACCGGCCAGAACTTCCCCGAGGTCCTCGACTTCCGTGACGACGCGGTGGCGCGTCACGGGGCGCGTCTCGTCGTGGCCTCGGTCCAGGAGTCGATCGACCAGGGACGAGTCGCCGACCCGGGCCCCCTGGGGCCGCGTAACCGCCTCCAGACGGTGACCCTCCTCGACGCCATCACCGCCCACGGCTTCGACGCCGCCTTCGGAGGCGCTCGCCGCGACGAGGACAAGGCGCGCGCCAAGGAGCGCATCCTGTCCTTCCGCGACGCCTTCGGCCAATGGGACCCGCGCCAGCAGCGCCCCGAACTCTGGCAGCTCTACCAGGGCCGGGTGAACCCGGGCGAGCACCTGCGCGCCTTCCCCCTCTCGGACTGGACCGAGCTCGACATCTGGCAGTACATCGAGCGCGAGAACATGGCCCTGCCCAAGATCTACTTCGCCCACGAGCGCGAGGTCGTCCGTCGCGACGGCATGCTCCTCGCGGTCGGTCCCTTCGTGGAACCGCGTCCCGGCGAAGAGGTGGAGAGGCTCGTGGTGCGCTTTCGCACGGTCGGCGACGCCAACCTGACCGGCGCGGTGCTGTCCAACGCCGCCACGCTCGCCGCCATCGTCAACGAGATCGCCCTGGCGAACGTCTCGGAGCGGGGAGCCACCCGCGGCGACGACAAGTTCAGCGAGACCGCCATGGAGGACCGCAAGCGTGAGGGTTACTTCTAGATGAAACTCGCCGCCAAGGACCTCTTGCGCCTCGCGACGGTGGGATCGGTGGACGACGGAAAGTCGACCCTGATCGGACGCCTCCTCGTGGACACCCGCCAGCTCTTCGACGACCAGCTCGACGCCGTCGCCGCCGCCTCGGAGAAGCGCGGTGTCGGCGACCTCGACCTCAGTTTCGTCACCGACGGTCTGCGGGCCGAACGCGAGCAGGGCATCACCATCGACGTCGCCTACCGTTACGCCGCCACGCCGACACGCAAGTTCATCATCGCCGACTGCCCGGGACACGTCCAGTACACCCGCAACATGGCGACCGGTGCGTCCACGGCGGACCTGGCCCTGGTGGTGCTCAACGTCGCGCACGGCGTCAAGGAGCAGACGCGCCGGCACCTGTGCATCGCGGCGCTGCTGGGCGTGCGCACGATCATCGTCGCGGTCAACAAGATGGACGAGGTCAACTGGTCCGAGTCCGCCTACGTCGCCGTCGTGGACGAGCTCACCACGCTCGCCAACGAACTGGGCTTCGAATCGGTGACGCCCATCCCCGTGTCGGCGCTGCTGGGCGAGAACGTCGTCGAGCGCTCCTCGCACCTCGACTGGTACGCCGGGCCCTCGGTGCTGCAGGCCCTGGAGGCCTGCGACGCGGGCTCGTGGACCCACGCCGGCTCCGGGTCGCGCCTGCCGATCCAGTGGGTCCTTCGCCAAAACGGCGGTGGGCGCACCTACGCCGGGATGCTCAACGGCTCGACCCTGCACGAGGGCGACACGGTCACCCTGCTGCCGGCCAACATCGAGACGACCATCACGTCGATCACCTCGGGGTCGGGACCGCGCCACGCCGCCACCGCCGGGCTCTCCATCGACGTGGGCCTGGCCGATGAGACCGACGCCGGACGCGGGGACCTGCTGGCGACCTCTCCCCTGCCCACGGTGACCAAGGAGTTCGAGGCGACGGTGTGCTGGTTCGGCGAACAGCCGGTGCGCGCGGGACAGCGACTGCGGCTCAAGCACACCACCAAGGTGACGCCCGCGCGCATCCGCGAACTCTCCGGGGTCGTCGACATCGAGACCCTCAGCGTGGAGGCGGGCACCCAGCTCGCCACCAACGATATCGGCCTCGTCACGATCCAGACGGCCGACGCCCTGGTCGTCGACGACTACCGCGACAACCGCGTCACCGGCAGCTTCGTGCTGATCGACGAGGTCACCAACGCCACCGTCGCCGCGGGCATGGTCGGACGCGCCTCCTTCCTCTAGGAAGGGACCCTCCCGCCGGGACCCTGCTCGAAGACCACCGCCATCGCGTCGCGTGCGTCCTTGAAGTGCTGGGGCCACCGGGGACGCAGGTCGGCGATCTCCGCGCGCAGGGCCCGGCGCAACTCCAGGTCGCGCTCCTCGCCCAGCGCCACGGTGTCGAGGAAGGACACGGCCACGACCCGGTCGTGCACGTCGCCCAGAACGCCCTGGATCTCGGCGAGGGACCCGGCCACCCGCCGGGCGTCGTCACCCAGGAAGAGGGCGGCCACCTCGAAGCTGTAGCGGCACTTCTTGGAGGCGATGCGGACCTGGTGCAGCTCCTCGTCGCTGCGTCGGAGGGCCGGGTCGCCCACCGCCGCCAGGTACGCGCACGAGGCCTCCCACAGGGAGGGCATGAAGAGGTCGGCGGCGGGCGTCTCGCCCCACTCACCGACCCGGGGCCGGTCCGCCAAGCGCTGGAGACGTTCGACGATGCGGGCGTAGCGGCGAGAGGCGAGCAGGGAGCTCACCGCTCGCTCGCGCCGTGCGCGGCCGCGCCCGAGGGCGACGCGCAACTCGGCGTTGAGTTCGGTCCCCGGGGTCAGGAACCGGTCGAAGAGGGCGACCAGTACGTCGAGGTCGCGCAACGGCCCCAACGACGAGCCCATCCACTTGAGGTCGTCGGCGAGTTCGTGCCAGGGCTGACTGGGCAGGACCCGGCGCATCGCCTGGATCTCCGAACGCAGGCGTCGGGCGCTGACGCGCAGCTGGTGCACGGCCTCGACGTCGAAGCCGTCCCTCACCAGTGGCTCATTGGTCGCGAGGGAGCGGACCTCGCGGCGCAGGAAGTGACGAACCACGTCGCTGCCGGTGACCACGTCGCCGATGGGTTCGTTCACTGCCCCTCCTCGTCACGACGTCGTCGCCGGTCCCGAGTTCGAGCCGGCGACGCACTACCGCGTAGGTCGAAATGTATACCCTGGCGCGACCGCCCGGTCCCGCCTCGCTAGAACTGCCCGAGCATCGCCACGAGCGCGACGACGATCAGGCCGAGCAGCACGTCGATCGAGCGCCCCAACTTGGCGCCGCGCTCGGAGCTGGCGTGGCCGTCGTGGGCGATGACTTCGGCGACGGTGCGTTCCAGGGGCAGGGTCCTCGCCTCGAGGTGGCCGGCGGCCAGCAGGTAGCACGCCAGCCCCACGCCGATCCAGGGTTGGGTGAGTGACACCGAGTGGTCCCCCGTCAACGACATGGTCAGACCCGACAAGAAGGAGAGGTGCAGGACCCGCGCGGCCCAATTGCGGCGCGTGGGGAAGCGCCGACACTGTTCCTCGTCGCTGGCCCCGCGCCGGACGGCCTCGGCCGCCAGGCGCATGGTCACGAAGACGGCGACCACCGAGACCGCGCTCAGGACGTGGACGACGAAGACGAGGTCGTAGGGAACGGTGTCGGCAATCATGCCTCAAACAGTAACGTCCGCGCCGCGCGGTAGGGGTCGGTGCGGCCCGCCACCAGCGCGTCGACCTGCTCGGCGTAGCGAGTGGCCCCCTCGCCCGAGCGGACCCTCTCGCCCAGCATCGCAGAGATCACGCGGTCCAGCTCGAGGGCCGCGCGACGTCGCCGGCGCGCCTCGTGCTCGGCGCCGGCGAGGAAGCGACGGTGGTCGGCCAGGACCGTCCACAGGTCCTCGACGCCACGACCGTCGCTGGCCACCGTCTCGACGATGGGCGGGCGCCACGGCGTCACCGGCCCCATGTCCATCATCCGCTCCAGGTCGCGTCGCGTCGCCGAGGTGCCGGCCCGATCGGCCTTGTTGATCACGAAGACGTCGGCCACCTCCAAGATGCCGGCCTTCTCGGCCTGCACCGCGTCGCCCCAGCCCGGGTTCAGCACGACCACCGTGGTGTCGGCGGTGGAGGCCACGTCGATCTCCATCTGTCCGACGCCGACCGTCTCGAGGATCGCGAACTCGAAGCCGGCCGCCCCGACGACGCGCACGGCGTCGGGCACCGCGAGGGAGAGGCCGCCGAGGTTCCCTCGCGTGGCCATCGAACGGATGTAGACCCGGGGATCGGTGGCGTGGCCCTGCATGCGGAAGCGGTCCCCCAGCAACGCGCCGCCACTGAAGGGCGAACTCGGGTCCACGCAGAGCACCGCCACGTTGGAGAAGGCGCCCTGACCGTCGAAGGAGCCGTGAGCCAGCGCCGTGGTGATCAACTGGTCGGTGAGCGTCGACTTGCCGGCACCGGGCGCCCCGGTGAGCCCGACCACCCAGGGCGTGGCCCGTGCGTAGACCAGCGCGGCGGTGGCCAGGTGCAGGTCGCCACGACTCTCGACGTAGGTGATCAGGCGCGCCAGCGCCGCGCGCGAACCGTGGCGGGCCTCTTCGAGGAGTTCCTCGGGGCTCGCCGGGGTCACGACGTCCACTCGATGTCGGCCCCCAGGGTGGCCAGTCGGCCCGGCAGGTCGTCGTAGCCGCGCGCCACGTGCTCCATGCCACTGACGGTAGTCGAACCCTCGGCCACCAGACCCGCCAGGACCAGGGCGGCGGCGGCGCGGATGTCGCTGCCGTGCACCGAGGTGCCCGTCAGGTGATCGACACCGCGGATCATCGCGTGGTGTCCCTCGGTGGTGATGCTCGCCCCCAGGCGTACGAGCTCGTCCACGTAGCGAAAGCGGCCCACGAAGAGGTTCTCGGTGACCACCGAGACGCCCTCGGCGACGCTCAGCACGGTGGTGATGAGGGGCTTGTAGTCGGTGGCCACGCCGGGGTAGGGCAAGGTGGCCACGTCCACCGCGCGCAGCCGCGCCGGGCCACGGACCCGGATGCCCTCGCCCGAGAGGTCCACGTCGGCGCCCATGGCCTCGACCTTGCGCAGCAGCATCACCATGTGGTCGGCACGAGCGTCCACCACGCGCACGTCACCCCCGGTGATCAGCGAGGAGGCCAGGTAGGTCGCGGTGACCACACGATCGGTGACGACCTCGTGGGTCGCCGGGGTCAGCTCGGACACGCCCTGGATGGTGAGCCGTGAGGTGCCCAAGCCTTCGATGCGCGCGCCCATCGCGAGGAGTTGACGCCCGAGGTCCTCGACCTCGGGCTCGCGAGCGGCGTTCTCGATCACCGAGCGGCCCTCGGCGAGGACGCAGGCCATGAGCAGGTTGTCGGTCGCGGTGTGGCTCGGGTACTCCAGGGTGATGTGCGTGGCCCGCAGGCGCCCCGGGGAGGACGCGGAGATCGACGTGCGGTCGTTGTGGAAGACCGCGCCCATCTCCCCGAGGCCGTCGGTGTGGAAGTTGATGGGACGGTGCCCGAAGTCGTCGCCCCCGGGCAGAGCCATGGACACCTCGCCGCAACGAGCGAGCATCGGTCCGAGGATGACGATGGAGGCGCGCATGGCCTCGAAGAGGTGGGCGGGCGCCACCGTCTTGAGCCCGTCGGCCGCCGGGACCGTGATGCGCAGCTCGTGCGCGGCGGGTCTCTCCACCCGGCATCCCAGGGCCTCGAGGAGCTCGCTCATCGTGACCACGTCGGCGATCTCGGGGACGTTCCTCAGGAGATGGGTACCCGAGGCCAGCAAGCAGGCGGCCATCTGCTTGAGGACCGCGTTCTTGGCGCCGAAGGCCCTCACCTCGCCCGAGAGGGGTCCGACGGGCTTGACGACGAGAGAACTCACCCTTCAAGTATTGCCGCATTCGCGACCCCCCACCGATGGCCCGAGAGGCCGTGGCGGGGTACGCTGGCGGTGTGCTGAGACCCTCGCGACCGGACCGCAACCTCGCCCTGGAGATGATCCGGGTGACCGAGGCGGCGGCCATCTCGGCCGCCCGATGGTCCGGCCGCGGCGACAAGAACGCCGCCGATGGCGCCGCCGTGGACGCCATGCGCTTCGTGCTCGGTGCGGTGCAGATGGATGGCGTCGTGGTGATCGGCGAGGGCGAGAAGGACGAGGCGCCCATGCTCTTCAACGGGGAGCGGATCGGCGACGGCCACCCGCCCGAGGTCGACATCGCCGTGGACCCGGTGGACGGGACCTCGCTCACCGCCAAGGGGCGAAACGGCGCGCTCTCGGTGATCGCGCTCGCTCCACGCGGCACGATGTTCAACCCGGGCCCCTGCTTCTACATGATGAAGATCGCCGTCGGCCCGCGCGGACGCGGCGCGGTCGACGTCAACGCCTCGGCCACCGACAACCTCAAGGAACTCGCCAAGCGACTCAAGAAGCCCCTACAGGAGCTCGGCGTGGTCGTGCTCGACCGCCCCCGACACGACAACCTCGTGGCCGAGATCCGCGAGACCGGTGCGAGGGTCCTGTCCATCTCCGACGGCGACGTGGCCGGCGCCATCGCCACGGGATGGCCCAACTCCGGGGCCGACGTGCTCATGGGCATCGGAGGAACTCCCGAGGGGGTCATCGCGGCGGCGGCCCTCAAGGGTCTCGGCGGCGAGATCCAGGGCGTGCTGCACGCGCGCACCCCCGAGGAGCGCGCGGCCTTCGAGGCCCTGGGTTACGACTTCGAGCGGGTCCTGCACACCGACGACCTCGTGGCCTCGGACAACTGCTTCTTCTCGGCCACCGCCATCACCGACGGCGACTTCCTACGCGGCGTGCGATTCACCGAGTTCGGTGCCACCACGCAATCGCTCGTCGTGCGCAGCCGTTCGGGCACCGTCCGGACCATCGAGACCTTCCACCGACACGACAAGCTCCAGGAGTTCACGACCGGCTTGTGAACAACTTGCTTTGCGACGCCGCTCCTCGCGTCGTAAGGTCACCCTCATCGGCGTGTATCGCGTCACAGGGGGGGTACGGGTATGCAGGTCAAGGATCTCTTGTCGAAGAAGGGCCGTGAGGTCGCCACGATCTCGCGGGAACGTCCGCTCGCCGACGCGCTGCGTCTGCTGCGCGAGCGCGGCATCGGCGCCCTCGTCGTGACGGGGGCGACGCCGCCCCTCGTGGGCATCTTCTCCGAGCGCGACGCGGTGCGCGCGCTGGCCGCCCACGGCGCCGACGCCCTGGCGATGAGCGTGTCGGACTTCATGAGCGCCGAGGTCGCCACCTGTGGCGAATCGACGACCGTGGACTCCCTCATGAGCCTGATGACCGAGCGACGGATCCGTCACGTGCCGGTCATCGCCGAGGGCTCCCTGGTGGGGGTGGTGTCGATCGGTGACGTCGTCAAGCACCGCGTCGACGAACTGGAGAACGAGAAGCGCGAGCTGATCGAATACGTGAGCGCGCGCTAGCGCGACGCGCCGCCGAGGCGCAGCCGCAGTTCCGCGCGCGCGAGCGCCGCTTCGACCTGCGAACGGGCGGTCTCGTCGAGTTCGCCCTGGGACAGTTGGGCCTGCGCGGACTCCTTGGAGGCCTGGGCCCGCGCGACGTCGATGTCGCTGACGCGCTCGGCGACGCCCGCCAACACCGTGGCGCGGGTCACCCCGGCCTCGGCGTCAGGACCGACTTGGAAGAAGCCGCCGTGCACGCAGAACGCCACCTCCTCGGTCCCGGCCTCGACGCGCACCAGTCCGGGCGTGATGTCGCCGACGGTCGGAGTGTGCTGGGGCAGGATCGTGAAGTCACCATCCGATGAGCGAGCGATGAGGGCCGTGGCCTCGCCGGCCCACAGCGCCACCTCGGGCGTGACGATCTCGACCTTGAGCGACGTCATGGACTAGCTCTTCGCCAGCTCGGCGGCCTTGCGCTCGACGTCCGACGCGCCACCGACGTTGAAGAAGGCCTGCTCCGGGAACGCGTCGAGGTCACCCTTGACGAGGTGCTCGAAGGACTCGATCGTCTCGGTGACGGGCACGTTGATGCCGTCGATGCCGGTGAAGGTCTTGGAGACGAACATCGGCTGGGACAAGAAGCGCTGGATCTTGCGGGCCCGCGACACGGTGACGCGGTCGTCCTCGGAGAGCTCGTCGAGTCCCAGGATCGCGATGATGTCCTGGAGCTCCTTGTAGCGCTGGAGGATCTGCTGGACCTGACGGGCCACCGCGTAGTGACGGTCGCCCACGATCTCGGGCGCCAGGATGTTCGACGTCGAGGTCAGGGGGTCCACCGCCGGGTAGATACCCAGGGCGGCGATCTGACGGCTCAACTCGGTGGTGGCGTCGAGGTGGGTGAAGGTCGTGAACGGGGCCGGGTCGGTGTAGTCGTCCGCGGGGACGTAGACGGCCTGCAGCGAGGTGATCGAACGTCCACGCGTCGAGGTGATGCGCTCCTGGAGCTCGCCCATCTCGTCGGCGAGCGTCGGCTGGTAGCCCACGGCGCTGGGCATGCGGCCCAGCAGCGTGGAGACCTCGGAGCCCGCCTGCACGAAGCGGAAGATGTTGTCGACGAAGAGCAGCACGTCCTGGTTCTTCACGTCGCGGAAGTACTCGGCCATGGTCAGCGCGGCCAGCGCGACGCGCAGGCGCACCCCCGGCGGTTCGTCCATCTGGCCGTAGACCAGCGCGGTCTTCTCGATGACGCCGGACTCGCGCATCTCGAGCAGGAGGTCGGTGCCCTCACGGGTGCGCTCGCCGACGCCGGCGAAGACCGAGACACCTTCGTGCTGCTCGGCGACGCGACGGATCATCTCCATGATCAACACGGTCTTGCCGACGCCCGCACCGCCGAAGAGGCCGATCTTGCCACCCTGCACGTAGGGCGCGAGGAGGTCGATGACCTTGATGCCGGTCTCGAACATCGTGGCGTGCGGCTCGAGCTGGTCGAAGGCCGGCGGGTTGCGGTGGATCTCCCAGCGGTCCTCGATGGGTCCGATGTCCGCGGTGTCCAGCGACTGGCCGATCACGTTGAAGACGTGGCCGAGTACCGCGTCGCCGACCGGCACGGTGATCCCGCGACCCGTCTGGCGCACGACGGCGCCGCGCACGAGCCCGTCGGTGGGCTTCATGCACACGCAACGAACACGGCCTTCGCCGATCTGCTGGGCGACCTCACCGACCACCGTGATGGTGGCACCGTCGATGACGATGTCCATCTCGACGGCGTGGTTGATCTCGGGCAGCGAGTGCGGCGGGAACTCGACGTCCACCACCGGTCCCGCGATCGCGACGACGCGACCCGTTTCCAGCGCGGTGTTTTCAGGAGCCATGGTCATTTGTTTCTCACTTTCCCGAGCGGAGCGCTTCCGCGCCGCCCACGATTTCCATGATTTCGGTGGTGATCGAGTCCTGACGGGCTCGGTTCATAATGCGTGTCAACGTCTGTCCCAGCTCGTCGGCGTTGTCGGTGGCCGCGGCCATCGCTCGCTGCTGGGAGGTGTGGAAGGAGGCGGCGCCTTCGAGCAGCGCCGAGAAGATCTCGCTCTCGAGCGCCTTGGGCGCCAGCTCGACCAGGAGCTCCTCGACCTCGGGCTCGAACTCGGTGTAGCCCTTGAGCCCGGTCGAGGGGGCCTCGTCGGCGACCTCGGGCATCGACAGCGGCAGGAGCTGCTCGGCCTGCACGACCTGGCTGCCCGCGGACACGAAGCGCGTGGACACCAGCATCACCTGCTGCACCTCACCGGCCACGAAGGGCGCGGCCAGGGCGGCGGCGATGACGCGGGCGTCGGAGAACTCGGGACGGTCCACGAAGCCGGCGAAGGTCTGCTCGACCTCGATGCCGCGGAAGCGGTAGTAGGCCGGAGCCTTCTTGCCCACGGTGATCAGTCGCACCGTCGTGCCCTGTTGGGCGAGCGAGTTGATCAGCCGTTCGCCGGCGCGCAGGACCGAGGAGTTGTAGGGGCCCGACAAGCCGCGGTCGCCGGCGATCACGACCACCAGGGCGGCGTCGACCTTCTCGGGGGCGGCCATCATCTTGCGCGCCACCGACAGGTCGGCCAGCGCCGCCTCGCGGATGATGCGCTGCATCCCCTGACGGTAGGGGCGGTTCGCCGCGATGCGCGCCTGGGAGCGGGCGATCTGCGACGCGGCGATCAATTCCATCGCCTTGGTGATCTTGCGGGTCGCCTGCACCGACTTGATACGTCGGCGCAGAATGCGTTCTTGTCCACCGGCCATCGCTCCTCCTTCCTCGCTCGCTCGACCCGGTGCTTAGTTCGTGACCGCGAAGCCGTCGACGAAGGACTGCAGCGCGGCGTCCAGTACTGCCGTCTCGGGCAGGGTGCCGGTGCTGCGGACGTGCTCGAGCAGGTCGGCGTGGCGGGCCCGGAAGGTCGCCACCAGCTCGGCCTCGAAGCGCTTGACGTCGCCGACCGGGATCGAGTCGAGCCAGCCGCGGGTGCCCGCGTAGATCACGACGCACTGCTCCTCGACGGGCACCGGGGCGTTGAGGCCCTGCTTGAGCAGCTCGGTGAGACGGTAGCCGCGGTCCAGCTGGGCCTGGGACGACTTGTCGAGCTCCGAGCCGAAGGTCGCGAAGGACTCCAGGTCGCGGAACTGGGCGAGGTCGATCTTCAAGGTACCCGCGACGGCCTTCATGGCCTTGATCTGGGCGGCGCCGCCGACGCGCGACACCGAGTTACCGACGTTGATCGCCGGACGCACACCCGAGTAGAAGAGGTCGGACTCGAGGAAGACCTGACCGTCGGTGATCGAGATCACGTTGGTGGGGATGTAGGCGGAGATGTCGCCCGCCTTGGTCTCGATGATCGGCAGCGCCGTCAGCGAGCCACCGCCGAGCTCGTCGCTCAACTTGGCCGCGCGCTCCAGGAGACGGCTGTGCAGGTAGAAGACGTCGCCCGGGTAGGCCTCGCGGCCCGGCGGACGGCGCAGCAGCAGCGAGATCTGGCGGTAGGCCTCGGCCTGCTTGGAGAGGTCGTCGTAGACCACGAGGGCGTGCTGGCCGTTGTCCATCCACTCCTGGCCGATGGCGCAGCCCGCGTAGGGGGCGAGGAACTTGAAGGGTGCCGGGTCGCCGGCCGAGGCCACCACGACCACGGTGTACTCCATGGCGCCGTGGTCCTCGAGGGTCTTGACCGTCTGGGCGACCGACGAGTTCTTCTGACCCACGGCCACGTAGATGCACTTCACACCCTGACCCTTCTGGTTCAAGATGGTGTCGATCGCGACCGTGGTCTTGCCGGTCTTGCGGTCACCGATGATCAGCTCGCGCTGGCCACGGCCGATCGGCGTCATGGCGTCGATGGCCTTGATGCCGGTCTGCAGGGGCTCGCCCACGGGCTGACGTCCGATGATGCCGGGGGCCTGGACCTCCATGCGGCGAGATCCCGGGTTGACCAGGGGGCCCTTGCCGTCGATGGGCTCGCCCAGGGCGTTGACCACACGACCGATGAGGGCGTCGCCCACGGGCATCGACAAGATGCGTCCCGTGGCGCGCACCACCTGCTCCTCCTCGATCTTCTCGACCGAGCCCAGCACCACCGCACCGATGGTCTCCTCGTCGAGGTTCATGGCCAGACCGACGGTGCCGTCCTCGAACTCCAGGAGTTCGTTCACCTTGGCCGAGGGCAGACCCGACACGCGAGCGATGCCGTCACCGACCTCGACCACGCGGCCGACCTGCTCGGCCCCCACGGTCGGGTTGTACTCCGTGACGTGCTTGCGCAGGGCGTCAGTGATCTCGCTGGCGCTAATGGTGAGCTCAGTCATCACAAATTCCTTTTCTTAGTCGTTCTGGTTCAGAGATGCTTCGTAGAAGTGACCCGCCGAGACGGAGTCGTGCAGTGCGGCCAGTCGGCCCGCGGTGGTGGCGTCAAGGCGCACGTCACCGACCTCGACCAGGACGCCACCCAGGAGGGCGGACTCCTCGGCGACCTGCAACTCGACCTCGGTGCCGGTGAGGGCCGCCAGCGAGCGCACCAGGTCGGCGCGCGACGAGTCGTCCAGGGGGCGCGCCGTGTAGACCCGCGCCACGCGCCAGTCCCGGGCGCGCGCCACGTACTCGACGAGGTAGTCCAGGGTGCCCACCACGTCGCGGGGGCGCCCGCCCACGATGACGTAGCGAGCCAGGCTCAGGGTCGTGGGGTCGACCTTGTCGGCCAGCAGCTGGTCGACGAGGCCCAGCCGCGAGCCCAGGGGCGCGTCGCGGTCGAGCAGGATGCGACGCAGCGCCAGGTTGTCCTCCACGGCACGGGCCCAGTGGAAGAGCTCCTCCTCGATGCGGGCGAAGCCGTCGGTCGACAGGGCTTCGAGCAGCGCGTCGGCGTAGCCGGCGACGCGCTTGCGCGCGGCGAGCAGACCGAGGCCCCGAGAGGCGATGGCGCCCGTCTCGCTCAGGATGAGGGCCATCTGCACCAGTTCACCGATCGAGGGTCCGACCTCTTGGGCCGGGGCCACCGTGGCGGCGTAGACCGCGACCCGACGGGTCTCGGCGTGCACCTTGTCGTCGAGCAGGTCACCCAGCACCTGTCCGCGCACGACACCGCGCAGCGACGTGTCGCTCAGCATGGCGCGCAGTTGGGGTTGGGCGAGGACCGCGCGCTGCAAGGACTCCAGCTCGCCGACCACGGTGGTCAGCGTCGCGGAGTCCAGTGAACCCAGGAGGGCAGCGGCGTATCCTTCGAGCTTGGGCAGCATGATCAGTGGTTCGATTCCCTCTGGGCTTCGACGCTCAACGCGGCCACGGCCTCGCGAACCAGGTCCTGGTGGGCGGCCTGGTCGACCTCGCGTCCAACGACCTTGGCGACCAGGTCGAAGACGATCTCGCCGATCTTGGCCGACGCCTCGTCGATGGCGCGCTGACGTGCGGTCGCCACCTCGGCGTTGGCCGCCGCGACGATCCGGTCGTACTCGGCCTGGCCTCGTCCGCCGGCCTCCGACTTGATCTGGTCCGACATGGCTTGCGCGTTGGCGACGATGTCGCGCGCCTGCTCGCGGGCCTCATTGAGGACGCGCGTGCGCTCGTCACCGGCCGCGTCCGCGGCGGCGCGAGCCTCGTCCGCGGCCGCCAGGGCGGTACGGATCTTCTCTTGGCGTGCCTCAATCGCCGCGTTGAGGCGCGGCAGACCGTACTTGGTCACCAGGAACAAGATGATGACCACCACGGCCAACTCGACGAACCACGTCTCGTTGGGAAGGAGGAAGATTGAACCAGTCATGTCGGGAGACCTTCTCTTGGGCTAGACCTTGCGCGGCGACGCCACGCAAGCGGATCGCAGTCGTTCGACTATTGCTTCTTGAACACGTAGACGAAGACGACCAAGAACACGAGGTTGATGAAGTACATGGCCTCGACCAGACCGACGGTCAAGAAGAAGTAGGTACGGGCCTTGTTCTCGATCTCGGGCTGACGCGCGATGGCGGCGATCGTCTGGCTACCAGCCAGGCCGTCACCGACCGCGGCGCCGATGGCGCCGCCGCCCAGGGCCAGTCCGCCGCCGATGAGCGCTCCGGCGCTGCGTACAGCGTCTGCGATGCTGGTATCTGCCATTTTGATTCCTCCTAGGTTGATTTACTGCAGAGCCGGTGCGTGCTCGTGCGACTCGACGTGGCTCGTGGCCATGCCGAAGTACATGATGGCGAGCAGCATGAAGATGTAGGCCTGGATGGCCCCGATGAACAGGTCGTCGAAGGGCTTCCACACGATCTCGGCCACCGGGATCGCGTAGATCGGCAGCAGCGTCGTGATCACCGAGATCATGATGACACCCGAGAACAGGTTGCCGAAGAGTCGGAAGGTCATGGTCACCGGCTTGGTGATCTCCTCGATGACGTTGATCGGCAAGAGGCCGATCATCGGTTCCTTGTAGTGGCGGAAGTATCCCCCGACGCCGCGGGCGCGGAAGGACTCGACGTGCACCCACACGATGACCAGGGCGGCCATGGCCAGGGGCAGGTTCACGTCACTGGTGGGCGCGGGCAGGATGTCGCCCGAGGACCCCGGGTGCATGGCGGTCGGCAGGATGCCGATCCAGTTGGAGATCAGGATGAAGAGGAAGAGGGTGACGCCCAGCGGCACGAACTTCTTGCCGCGCTCGCCCATCACCGAGACGGCGAGGTCCGAGACCATCTCCTGGATCATCTCCCAGAAGACCTGCAGCTTGCCGGGGACCCCGTCGGTCACCTTCGAGGTCATGCGGAACATCAAGAAGAGGAAGATCGCCGCGGCGACCACCGTGGACAGGGCGATGTCGTACTCGAAGGACAGCCCGAAGAGGCGCGCCATCGGGTGGACGCCGACCGATATCTCCTTCGCCGAATACAGCATTTAGTTCAGACCCCTCTGGTTCATCACCACGCCGAAGGTGTTGATGACGAAAACGATGTTATAGAGCGCCAGCCCCGCCACGATACCGAGTCCCAGCGCCGCATTGAGAAACATAGCCCCTACAACTTTACAACAACAAAATCATTAGGGTCAATTGCTAAATCGCATTTCAAAGAGAGA
>CAIORQ010000022.1 GCA_903860745.1 uncultured Actinomycetes bacterium
CGACGGTCATGTGGGGGTAGAGCGCGTAGTTCTGGAAGACCATAGCCACGTCGCGCTCCTTGGAGGTCAGGTGGTTGGCGACCCGGTCGCCGATCCTCAGGGTGCCCCCGGTGATGTCCTCGAGCCCGGCCACCATGCGCAACGCGGTCGTCTTGCCGCAGCCCGAGGGTCCCACCAGGACCATGAACTCGCCCTCGGCCACCGAGAGGTTGAGCGAGCTCACGGCCTGGAAACCGTTCGGGTAAACCTTGGACATGTCCTCAATAGAGATTGACGCCATCGAGTGCTCCCCTCTTGCTCGTAGTGGCTGTTCGACCGGTCAGCGGCACGCGAGGACCTCGCCCAGGTGCTCGCGAATCATCTCGCAAGCCCGCGGCACCGAAGGCTCCAGGCGTGACAAGGGTAGACGCTGCGCCACCGCCGCCACCGACACCGCACCGTCGGGCACGGACTCGGAGGTCAAGAACAGCGGGATGGCGATGCAGTTGATCCCCTCCTCGTGCTCCTCGCGGTCCACCGCGAAGCCTCTCTCACGGATCTCCACGAACTCCTCGTGGAGCCGCTCGGGGGTGGTGCGCGTGCGCGGCGTGTATTCGATCATCTCGTCGCCGTGCTCGCGCACGAAGTCCGACACCGCCTCCAGCGAGGTCAGATGGTACGCCAGCATGGCCTTGCCCACACCGGTGCAGAAAGCGGGGTTGCGACCCCCGATGGCGGACTTCATCTGATAGCGCGCCGACGGGGATTGGACCTTGGCCAGGTAGACGACCTCGTTGCCGTCGAGAATGGCGTAGTGGGTCGTCTCACCGAACTCGGCGGCCATGGCCGCCAGGATGGGTCGGACCCTCCCCACTTCGTCGAGCTCTTCGTAGTAGGAGAAGGCGAGACGCAGCAGTCCGTAACCCAATCGGTAGTGGCTGTTGCGGTCCTGTTCGATGAGGTCCGCCCGGCGTAGGACGCTGAGGGCCCGGTGCACGCTCGAACGGGGCGAATTGACGAGACGAGCCAAATCGTTGAGTCCGATGCCGTCGGGGTAGGTTCCCAGCAGGTTCAAGATGGCGAGGACGCGGTCCGCGCCGTTGGGGGCCTTGGTCTGCGTCGAGACGCTGATCGCTTCGTGTGACGTCACCACCGATGCCCCCCCCGCAACTCACGTGAGGCAACTATAGCCACCGCGTCTCAATACAGGAACACTGTTCCATTAGTCGGAACATGGGCGACGTCGCGCCTCGATGGTGGTCGGTGCGCGACGCCCACGCCGCCCGGGATCACGCAGCGATCACCTGGCCGCGCAGGACACTGGTCGACGAATGCTGGGGACTGCCGTCGTTGTCCTGCAACGAGATGTCCACCGCGGAGAACTGGCTCATGATCGGCTTGGCGATGGAGAAGGTGCTCGTCCCCGTCACCGACAGGACCCCCAGTGGCAGCATCTTGTTCGACGTCGGGTTGAGGAGCCAGACCTCGTAGAAGTGATTGGGGGGAAGTGTCGGCAGGCCCGTCGTGACCACGTGCATCTGCAATTCCGCGGTGGTGGCGTGCACCGTCACGCGGCCCTCGGCGCTGACCGGGGCGTCCAGGTGGTGCAGGGCCGCCACCGCGGCCAGACTCGGGGCCGATCGGTGCGCCGTGGCCGACACGACGCCGAAGCCCACCGCCACCACCAGCGCGGCGGCGGCGGCCACCCTGGTCCAGACCGGCACGCGCCGGGGCACCACCAGGGTCGGCAGGGGCCGCAGGGTGGGCGCCGCCGTCTCCGACGCCGACACCGGGGAGGGCGCGGGGAGGACCGCCGAGCGTCGCGCCGCGCGCAGCGACCCGTGCGCCACGGCCACCGAGATCAGTGCCGACGTGCACTCGCCGCACTCGCGCAGGTGCGCCACGACCTCTCGCGTCTCGGCGCCCGTCAGCTCACCGGACAGCAGGGCACTCAACTGTTCTTCGTAGTGGGTCGTCATAGCATCAACTCTTCCTGTTCAATACGTTCGGCGAGACGGGCGAGGCCTCGAGCCATTCGCGCCTTCACCGTGCCCAGGGGCAGGTCCAGACGTCGGGCGATCTCCACCTGGGTGAGGTCGTCGAAGTAGGCCAGGACGATCACCGCCCGTTGCTCCTCGGGTAGCGAATCAAGCCCCCGGCGCACCTCGCTGGCCCACACCATTTGGTTAATTACAGCATCTCCGTCGCTGCCCACCAACTCTCGAATCTGGGCGACGTCGACCACGTCGTGACGACGCTTGCGAAGATGGTCGATCGATCTCTTGCGGGCCACACCCAGGAGGAAGGCGATGAGGGGTCGTTTCGCATCGAGACGTTCGCGCGATCGCCACACCTCGATGAAGGTCTGCTGCAGGACGTCATCGGCCTCGGAGTCGGGGACGAAGCGCAGCACGTAGGACCGCACCGAGGGTCCGTGAGCGGCGTAGGCCTCGTTGAGGGCCGACTCGTCGCCGCGCGCCAGGCGCAAGGAGAGTTCGTCCACCGGGGAGGTCGTGACCTCGATGTCGATGTTGTCCACACTCTTTCTTCGTACCGAACCGCGCTTCGGATGCACCTTACGGCGCGGCGTGACAGATTTCCGCAGAATCCTGCAACCGATGTCGCCGCGCCGACGAATACCTGGTGAGTTCCGCAAAGTGCGGAGCCCTCTGACACAAGGAATCCCCCTCATGCGTCTTCGTTCCCGCTTCAGCGCCGCCACCCTGGCGGTCATCATGACCGGAGCCGGTGCCTTCGCCGCCACCCCGGCGCACGCGTCGTCCATGTCCACGACCGCCGAGGTCACCGTGATTCACGGCATCCCGAACGTCCCGGTCACCGTGTACGCCAACAACAAGGTCCTCATCAAGGACTTCAAGTTCGGCAACGTCGTGGGCCCCGTCTCCTTGGCCCCTGGCAAGTACGCCCTGGCGATCCGTCCCTTCGGCGCAGCGGCCAGCACCAAGCCGATCCTGGCCGCGAGCGTCAGCGTCGTCGCCGGCGAGAATGCGTCGGTCGAGGCCAACCTCACCGCCGCCGGCAAGCCGACCCTGAGCGTCTTCGCCAACCCGACGACCACCCTGGCGATGGGCATGGCCCGCGTCATCGTGCGCCACACCGCCCAGGCCCCCGGCGTCGACGTCTACGCCGGTCCGACCTCGAAGGCTCCGTTGGTCTCGAACCTGGTCAACGGCAAGTCCGCCACCGCGGTCGTGCCTGCGGGTAGCTACACGATCGGCGTCTACGTGCACGGCACCAAGACCAAGCCGGCCATCGGACCCGCCAAGTTCACCTTCGCCGCTGGCAAGACCTACGTCGTCTACGCCATCGGTTCGGCCACGTCGTCTCCGGCGACCATCACCGTGGCGGTCCAGAAGTACTAGTACCCCGCCGTCGCCGTCCGCAGTAGGACTGACGACCCCGCGCCACTCTCCCCTAGTGGCGCGGGATCGTCTCTATATCGCGTAGGACGTCATCGACAGGGAGCCCAGGGTGCAACCCCGGGCGAAGAGCGTGGGGGTGGCCGCCGACGCGCTCGCCAGGCCCGCGAGGTAGGCCAGGGGCAAGAAGTGGTCCGGTGTCGGCACCGCCAGGCGGAAGTCGTCGCTCGCGAGGATCTCCCCCAGTGAGCTCGGATCCTTGGTCAACAGGGAGCTCACGTCGTCGTCGAAGCGTTGGGCCCAGTCGAAGCCGTGCTCCGCGGCTCGCCAGTCCACGGCGCGCAGATTGTGCACCACGTTGCCACTGCCGATGATGAGAACCCCCTCGTCACGAAGGGGCGCCAGGCGCGACCCGAGGTCGACGTGGTAGTCGAGCGGCTTGGACGCGTCCACCGAGAGCTGCACCACCGGGACGTCGGCGTCGGGATACATGTGGGCCAGCACCGACCACGTACCGTGGTCGATGCCCCAGGTCTCGTCGTCCAACCCGACCCAGACGGGGTCGACGATCTCGCCCACGTGGCGAGCCAGCTGCGGATCGCCCGGCACCGGGTAGTCGAAGTCGAACAGCTCCTGGGGGAAGCCGTAGAAGTCGTGGATCACGCGGGGCGAGGCCATCGAGGTCACCGCGGTCGCGTTGATGTACCAGTGCGCGGAGATGGCGAGGATGGCGGAGGGCTTCTCGAAGGAGGCGGCGAACGCCGTCCAGTCGTCGGTGTAGCGATTCGACTCGAGGGTGTTCATCGGGTTGCCGTGACCGACGAACGCGGCGGGCATCGTTGACATGGGGCCTCCTGAAGGGTCGTTGAAACATCCACTAGTCTAGACGATTTTAGATGAAACATCAACTAAATTGAGATACACTCTTCGCGTGACCTCCGACACCCCATGGCTCAACGAGGACGAGTTGCGCGCGTGGAAGGGCGTGTCCCTGATGAACCTGCAACTACAGGCCCGGCTGGGACGTCGCCTCGCCGTCCACGGTCTGTCCTACCAGGACTACCTGGTCCTCGTCTCGCTCTCGGACCAGCCCGACGGTCGCCGACGGGTCACGGAGCTCAGTGAGGAGTTGGGGTGGGAGAAGAGCCGACTGTCGCACCACCTCTCGCGCATGTGCGAGCGCGGTCTGGTGACCAAGGAGCCCTGTCCGAGCGACCAACGCGGCATCTTCGCGATCCTGACCGAACGGGGCCGCTCCACCCTGGCCACCGCTGCGCCCGACCATGTTCGCGACGTCCGCCACTACTTCTTTCGAGGACTGAGTCGCGCCGACGTGGCCGCCCTCGCCGACGTGGCCGAGCACGTCATGAAGAATCTCTCCGACGAGAGCCCGGCATGAGGATTCGAAAGGGCGGCCCGACGACCCCGGTAGTACGTAGGCTCACAGCATGTCGCTCTCAACGGAGGTTCGCGCGGCCCTGACCGCGGGTCGTCTCGGACACCTCGTGACGATCAATCCCGACGGGAGCCCCCAGGTGTCGGTGGTCTGGATCGGCGTCGAGGACGAGCACATCGTGGTCGGACACCTCATGGGTGGCACGAAGGTCCGCAACATCGCGCGCGACCCCCGAGTCGCCCTCACCGTCGAGGCGGAGGGGTGCAACGCCATCGGCATGGCGAACTACCTCCTCGTCCACGGTCGCGCCCACCTCACCGCCGGCGGGGCACCCGAGCTCCTCGAACGACTGACGCAGACCTACCTCGGCCCGGGAACGGTGTTCCCGCCGATGTCCGACCCACCCGCGGGACACGTGATCCACATCGTGCCCGAGCGCTTCGGCGGCGTGGGCCCGTGGTCCTCGAACGACTGACGACCCCTGGACGATGGACCCGGGGTCGGGGTGCCGATCCCCCGCGTCCGCGAGGCCGTGGTCGAGCCTCGAGAAGCCCGGCTCCCCAATTGCCTATGGGTAACCTGTTGCGATGGGGTGGCGCGAGAGCACGGCGGTGAGTCCTCGCCTCAGCGTCCGACCGCGATCCGTCTTCTTCTTGGTGCTGGCCCTCGCCTTCGTGATGCTGTCGTGCTGGTCCTTCGCCGACCCGCTGGTGTCGGCCCCGGACGAACAGGCCCACATCATGCGCGCCTACGCCCTCGACCACGGCCAACTGGGCAGGTCCACCACCCCACCGAGCAAGGTCCTCGAGAACGTCACCGTTCCCACCTCCCTCTACTACACCGCGATCTACCCCATCTGCTGGCAGACCCACGACAACATCGCGGCCTCGTGCTCGAAGCCCTGGCCGACCAGTTCCGCACCGGCGACGATCGCCATCTACGTGGACCACTACCCGCCGCTCTACTACCTCGTCGTCGGCACGGCCACCTACGTCTCGCACGAACGCGCCGGCATCTACATGATGCGACTGATCAGCGGCCTGATGGGGGCGGTGATGTTGGCCCTGGCGGCCTACGCGATCGCTCGCTGGAGTCGGCGCAGATCGCTCTACGCGGGTCTCGTGATCGCGTTGTCGCCGGAGGCCGCCTTCTTGTCCTCCTCGGTGAACCCCGGCGGCTTCGAAATCGTGACGGGGATCTGCCTGTGGACGCTCGTGGCCATCCTCGCTCTCGAGCACCGTGAGGACCCCCCACGGCACCTGGTGATGCTCCTGGGCGCGGTGGCGACGGTGTTCGTCCTCATCCGGGGACTCTCGCCCCTGTGGCTGGCCCTGGCGGGCGCCTCGGTCCTCACCCTGGTGGGACCGCGCGCCATGGCCGACCTCGTGGTCGCGCGCCGCGACCTGCGCATCGCCGGCGGCGTCATCGTCGCCGCCACCGTCGTGGCCGTCGGGTGGATCCTCACCCAGGGGACCTTGAACATCCTTCCCGTGGGCGCCCCCGTCCCCAAGGACGATTCCACCCTGGCGGTCCTGCACATCGTCACTCGCTACGTCCAGGGTTGGATTCGCGAGACGGTGGGCATCCTCGGGTGGCTCGACACCGAGTTGCCCCACGTCGTCTACCTGTCCTGGTACGCCGTCGTGGCGGCCGTGGTGGCGGTCGCGCTGGTGCGGGGCAACTGGCGCGAGCGCATCGTGCTGGCCTCGCTGTGCGCCCTCAACGTGATCATCCCGGTCGCCCTCGTCACCCGCCAGGCCAAGGTCCTCGGAGTGGTCTGGCAGGGTCGCGACAACCTGCCCCTGGCCGTCGGCGCGGTGATCATGGCGTTGGCCATCGGGGGTGGCCCGGCTCGATCGACGTCGCGACGCACCCTCGGCGTGCTCGACGAGTCCCTACGCCGTCGTGTCGCTCGGATCGCCCTGGTGGCGACCATCGGCGTGATCGCCCTCGACGACCTGGCCTCCTTCTACACCAACCTTCGCCGCTACGCCGTGGGTCGCTACGGCCCCAAGCTCTTCTTCCTGCACGCCCAGGGCTGGTCCCCGCCGACCGGTCAGTTCCTGACGCTCCTGGTCTACGCGCTCGCCACGACCGCCTTCGGGGCGGTCCTCGCCACGTGGATCTGGTTCTCGCCGCGTCCCGACGACCTGCGCTGAGTTGGGAGCGGACTCGCCAATCGGGCGTGTTCGGTAAGATGCACCAGGTACTTTCCGCCCGTCGCGGCGATACCTAGAAGGAATGTGAGGCGAAGCCGATGTCTGATGCTTACTGGTCGGAGCCCGTCTCGACGACCCACCAGGCAAACACGCTGCGCTCCAACGAGGTCACGGTCCTGCGCGAGATCGTCAAGATCTACGAACTCGAGGCCTCCAACAACGAGATCGTGGCCGCCCAGTTCCGCGAGATCACCGACTCGCGCTTCTACCCCCTCGCCCTGATCTTCTTGAAGACGGCCAACGTCGCCGAACGCGTCGCGCGTCGACTCCTGCACCGCCCCCCGATGGCCTCGCAGTTCGCGGGCCCGCCGCCCGTCCCCGCTCCCGAGCCCGCTCCGGCCGCCGCCGCGACGGTCGACCACCGTCTGATCCTGGCGAGCCTCGACGAGGAACCCGACGACACGAACCTTCCGGTCATCGGTTCCGAGGAGATCGAGGAGGTCCCGGTCAAGCCCCAGAGTCCACGGGTCATCAAGCTCAAGCGCGGCTGGACGATCTTGAAGCACGCCCTCAAGGTGGCGCTCGTCGGCAACGGCAAGGGTCGCACCAGCCCCCGTCTGGAGGCCAACCCGTACTTCGCCTGGACCCTCGCCTACCGGCTCGAGAACGAGCACGTGCGCAATCACCTCAAGCGGCGTATCACCCTCATCGACCCCCAGCCCCTGCTCAGCATCGTGATGGCTTCGTACAACCCCGACCACCGCTTCTTCAAGGAGGCGATCGACTCGGTGCTCGACCAGTACTACGAGAACTTCGAGCTGCTCATCGCCGACGACTGCTCACCCGACGCCGAGGTGCGCGCCATCGTCGAGGAGTACTCCCGCCAGGACTCGCGCGTGCGCCTGATCCGCTGCGACACCAACGGCGGCATCTCCGCGGCCACCAACGCCGCGATCGCCGCCGCCTCGAGCGACTGGCTGGTCTTCATGGACCACGACGACACCCTGGTCCCCCACGCACTGCTCCACGTGGTCCTGGCGGCCCAGGAGCACCCCCAGGCCGCACTGATCTACTCCGACGAGGACAAGATCAACGAGGCCAACGAACCCTTCACCCCGTACTTCAAGAGCGACTTCGACCCGTTGCTCCTGCTCGGACAGAACTACGTGAGCCACCTCACCACCATTCGCCGCGACCTGGTCAACGAGGTCGGCGGCCTGCGCAGCGAATTCGACGGCTCCCAGGACTGGGACCTCGTCCTTCGCGTCACCGAACGGGTCAGCCGCAGCGCGATCGTCCACATCCCTCACGTCCTCTACCACTGGCGCTCCCACGCCGGATCGACCTCCCTGGCCACCGAGGCCAAGCCGTGGGCGGTCGACGCCGGTCGTCGGGCCGTGGCCGACGCCCTGGAGCGTCGGGGGGTCAAGGCCGAGGTCAAGCGCCTGTCGGGATCGGGCTTCAACCGCGTGGTCTACGAGTTGCCGGAGAACCCGCCGATGGTGTCGGTCCTGATCCCGACCCGCGACGGCAAGTACCTCACCGACTGCCTGCAGTCGGTGCTCGACAAGACCACCTACCCGAACTTCGAGGTCATCGTCATCGACAACGGCTCGGTCAAGCCCTTCACTCAGGCGATGTTCCACGTCCTCGCCGACAAGCTCACCGTCGTGCGCGACGACAGCCCCTTCAACTACTCGGCCCTGCACAACCGCGCCCTTCCCCAGTGCCGTGGCGAGATCCTCCTGCTGCTCAACGACGACACCGAGATCATCGACGGTGAGTGGATGACCCACATGGTCGCCCAGCTGCTGCAACCCGGCGTCGGCGCGGTGGGCGCCAAGCTGCTCTACCCCGACGGGCGCATCCAGCACGCCGGCGTGCTCCTGGGCCCCCAGGGCCTGGCGGCGCACGTCGGACAGTTCCGTCCGGCTATGGACATGGGCTACTTCGGGCGCACCCAGTTGGCGTCGGAGTACCAGGCTGTCACCGCGGCCTGTCTCGCGGTGCATCGCCACATCTGGGAGGCCGTGGGCGGTCTCGACGAGAACCTCAAGGTGGCCTTCAACGACATCGACTTCTGCCTGCGGGTCCAGGCCGCCGGCCACAAGGTCACCTACACACCGCTCGCCCAGCTCCTGCACTACGAGTCGGTCTCGCGCGGCAGCGACCAGCACGGCGAGAAGTACGTCCGCTTCATCAACGAGGTCCTCACCGTGCGCGACCGCTGGGGACTGGAGATCGCCCGCGATCCGTACTACAACCCCAACCTCTCGCTCAACCACGGCCTCTTCCAGTTGGCCTACCCGCCGCGAACCTCGCCCTGGTACACCGGCATCGAATAGCGCCCAGGGGGGTCGAGGTGAGCCTGGCTCAGCCGACGGTGCGTGGGCGGGCCGCCCAGTAGTCCTCGCGCGCGCGAGCGGCCTCGAGTTCCTCGGCCGACTCCAGTCCCGGCGCCAAGGACGCCGCCGTGCCGGCCAGGACCTGGTGGTGGTCGATGTTCAGCAGTCGGATCCAGCTCTGTTGGCCCATGGTGAGACAGATGAAGCCCGCCAGCTCCACCAGCTCCTCCTCGCGGAAGTGCTCGTAGAGACGTGCCCAGAAGGCGTCGTCGGGGTCGAGGCGCCAGGTGATGGCCTCGGCGTAGGACAGGGCCGCGCGCTCACGCTCGCTGTACACGCCCGACGTCTCGAAGTTCATCAGCGCGTCGAGCTTGCCCTCGGTCATCCCCGCCGCGCGTGCTCCCTCGGAGCGCTGGTTGCCGCAGTACTCGCACTTGACCGAGCGCGAGACGTAGACCCGGCACAGCTCCTTGAGGGAGTGGTCGACGACCCCGTGACGAAAGAGCTTATCCCAGGCGTCGTCGAAGGCCCAGAACGCCGCGCGTGAGTGGGCGCGCACCGCACTGCTCTCGGGACGCGGCGTCCCCTCGGTCGCGCAGCGGCGCATCACCGCCATCATGTCCTCGTCCATCCGCTCCAGCGGGAAATAGGAGATCCTCTGTGGTCGCTCGCTCATGTCGCCCCCTCGCGTCGCGCGACCCTCAACCTAGAGCCTCGGCCCGGGGCCTTCCAGTGCGTGCGCCGAAACCTTTTCAGGCCTAGCGACGCTCGATGAGGTCCATGTAGTCGTCGCGCCACAGGTCGAAGTACTCCTCGGGCAACAAGACGGCGTGGGTCGGGCGCATGGCCTCGACGAACTCGCGTTCGTGGCTGACCGCCACGATCGTCCCGTTCCACTGGCCCATCATCTCGCCCAGGGCGAGCACGCTGGCCGGGTCCAGGTTGTTCGTCGGTTCGTCGAGCAGCAGCAGGTTGGCGTCGGAGGCCGCCAGGATGGCCAGGGCTAGTTTGGCCCGTTCGCCACCCGAGAGGGTCCCGGGAAGTTGGTGTGCGGCCGATCCCTTGAGGCCGAAGGCGCCGAGCAGGGCCCGCCGTTGGACCTCGGTGACCACGGTGGCGTTGTCGAGGTGCGAGAGGACCGTCTTGGAGAAGTCCAGTTGCTCGTGCTCCTGGGCGAAGTAGCCCACGGTGACGTTGGCCCCGAACTTGACGTCACCGCCCTGCGAGGCCTGGGTGCCCGCGAGGCAGCGAAGCAGCGAGGACTTTCCGGCACCGTTCTTGCCGACGATGACGATGCGGTCACCGCGGCGTGTGATGAAGTTCACGTCCTTGAGCACCTCGAGGCTGCCGTAGCGCACCGAGACGTGTTCGACGGTCATGGGCACGTCGCCGCTGCGCGGCGGCGCGGGTAGTCGGAAGGTGACCTTCTTCTCCTTCTTGGTGACCTCGACGCGATTGTCCACGAGTTTCTCCACCTTGCGGTCGAGGACCTTGGCCAGGCGGGCTCGCGCGGCCGTCTGGCCGCGCATGGAGTCGGCCAGCGTCTTCATCCGGTCGATCTGCTCGTCCTGGTGCATCGCCATCTTCTCCTCGGTGAGGCGACGGGTCTCCTCCTGCTCGAGGAACTTGGTGTAGTTGCCCCGGTACTCGCGCAATTGACCGTCGCGCAGCGCCAGGACCCGGTCGATGGACTTGTCGAGGAGGGGTAGGTCGTGGCTGATCACCAGTACGGTCCCCCGGAATCGATCGAGCTCGTCAAAGAGCCAGCGCTTGGCGGCCTTGTCCAGGTGGTTCGTCGGCTCGTCGAGCACCATCGTCTCGGGCTGTTCGTAGAGGACGCGCATCAGGTCGACGCGTCGGCGTTGTCCTCCCGACAGCGAGTCCAGGTCCTCCAGCAGCAGGTCCTCCTTCAGACCGAGTCCGGCGGCCAGGCGAGCCACCTCCGACTCCGCCTCGTAGCCGCCGCGCTCGCGGAAGGCCTCCTCGAGGGCCGTGAATCGCTCGATGGTCTCCTCGGTGGGGTTGGCGGCCAGTTCGTGGCGCGCGTTCTGCATCTCGGCGTCGAGGGTGTCGATGCCGCGTGCCGACAGGACGTGGGAGAGTCCGATGGGTTCGACGCCCAGCCCACCGGGGACCGGCTCCTGGGGCAGGTGACTGACTCGCCCCTGTTGGTGGACCGAGCCCGAGATCCTGAGGTGCTCGGGCGTGTAACCGAGCAAGACCGACAGCAGGGTGGACTTTCCCGCGCCGTTGCGACCGACCAGCCCCACCTTCTCGCCGTTGCCCACGGTGAAGGACACTGGCTCGAGGATGCGGCGAGCACCGATCTCGATTCCCAAATCTCGGACTATGAGCATCTACTGGCCCAGGGAGTCGGCGCAGGCGGAGAGCTCGTCTCGGAAGTCGGGGTGGGCGATCGACACCATCGCCCGGGCGCGCTCGCGCACGCTCAACCCGCGCAGGTCGGCGCTGCCGTATTCGGTCACGATGACCCCGGTGAGGTGGCGTGGCGTCGTCACGACGGAATTGGGGGTCACGGCACCAATGATACGGCTCTTGAGCTCACCCCCGACCACGGCGGTGGACTGCAGGCAGATCAACGAGGTGTGCTCGAGCGAGAGGCTCGTCCCCTCGACGAAGTCCATGTGCCCCCCGACCCCGGAGTATTGACGCGGCCCGATGGTGTCGGCGACGATCTGTCCCTGCAGGTCGACCTCGAGGGCGGAGTTGATGGAGACCGTGAGGGGGTTGCGGGCGATCACCGTGGGGTCGTTGGTGTAGGAGACGGGCGCGAAGCCCACGCTCGGGTTGTCGTCGAGATACTCGTACATCTGCGCCGAGCCCAGGCCGAAGGTCATGACGGAGATCCCGGTGTTCTCCGTCTTGCGCGCATTGGTGATCTTGCCGGCCACCGCGAGTTCGTAGAGCCCATCGGTGAACATCTCGGAGTGCACCCCGTAGTCGCCGCCGTCACCGTGCACCAAGGCCCGCGCCACCAGGTTCGGCACCGCGCCGATGCCCGTCTGCAACGTGGCGCCGTCCTTGATGTAGGCGGCGGCGTAGCGGGCGATGGCGGCGTCTTCGTCGGTGCCCTCGTCGTTGGGCAGGACCGTGGGTTTCGCGTCGGTCACGGCGAGGACGTCGATCTCGTCGACGTGGAGGCGGTGGTCGTGACCCGCGAGGGGACGGGTGCGGGGGAAGTGCGGGGAGCACTCCAAGATGAGCAGGCGCTCGGGATCGGCCCCCGCACGCCGACACTCGTCGAAGTGGGCGCCGTTGTAGAGGGAGAAGCTCACGTAGCCGTCCTCGTCGGGCATCGACGCCTGCATCATCATCACCCGCGCCTTGATGTGCTGCACCAGGAGGCCGTAGTGCCGGAAGAAGGAGGGGACGAACTGGATGTCCGCACCCTGGTCGCGGTAGTAGCGCTCGCCCGCGCCGTAGAAGGTCGCACGGTAGTGCACGTTGGGGTGGGTGAAGACGCCGTAGGTCCCCAGCAACAGGCCGCCACTGATCGTCAGGTTCTTCCAGTCATCACGCCGGGAGAGCTCCTCGAGCAGCGTGCGCGGAGTTCCACTGACGAGACCCAGGCCGATGGAATCAACCTCTCTGACCAGGCTCACCGCCTCCGCGGCACTCATGACTCGTGCGGACATCGCAACATTCTGCACCAAAATCCACTGCTGTGCCACGATTGTGGGATGACCCCAGTCCTGTACGTCGACGTCTGGAGCGACGTCGTGTGCCCCTTTTGCTACCTCGGCCTGCGCCAACTGCACGACGCCCTGGCGGCCTTCGAGCACGCCGACCACGTGGTGGTGCGCCACCACGCCTTCGAGCTCGACCCCACTGCGCCGCGGGCCTACGACGGGACCCTGGACGAGATGCTGGCCGCCAAGTACCACCTGTCGCTCGAGCGCGCCGCTGGCTTGAACCAACGGGTCGCCGATTCGGCGAGCGAGCTCGGGATGGAGTGGTCGCTCTCGCGGGCGCGACCCGCCAACACCTTTGACGCCCATCGCGTCGTGGCCCTGGCCGCCGCACACGGTCGCCAGGCCGAGATGCTCGAACGCCTCTTCCGCGCCTACTTCAGCGAGGGCCTACTGATCAGCGACCGCGACACCCTGTCGTCCCTGGCCGAGCAGGTTGGCGTGCCGGGGGCCGGGCCGATGTTGGCCCACGACACCACCTACGCCGAGGCCGTGCGCCACGATGAGGACCTCGCCGCCAGGATCGGGATCACGGGCGTTCCCGCCTTCATCTTCGACGGGCGTCGTCACCTGGGCGGCGCCCAGGGAGCCGACGCACTACGCGAGGTCCTCGACGCGACCTGGTCCGATCTCGCGCTCCAGGTGACGACCCCCTAGAGGTCCTCGCCGGTCGGCACGACCGCCGCCGTCGCCACGGAGTGTCCCTCGTCGAGGTTCATCACCCGCACCCCGGTGGCGTCGCGCCCCTGCGAGGAGACCTCCCTGACGGTGGTGCGAATGAGCACTCCCCCGCTCGAGGCCAGCAACACCTCGTCGTCGAGGCGGACCATGAACGAGGCGACGACGAAGCCACGGGCTGCGGTCAGCTTGATCGCTCGCACCCCTTGGCCTCCTCGACCCTGACGATTGAACCGCTCGGTCTTCACTCGCTTGCCGAACCCCGTGTCGGTGACCAGGAAGAGGTCCGCGTCGTCGCGGACCACGTCGAGGGAGATGGCTCGGTCGTCGCCGACCAGCCTGATCCCGCGCACGCCGGTGGCGTCACGCCCCATGTCGCGAACCTCGGACTCGTTGAAGCGGATCGACATGCCCCGGAAGGTCACCATCATGAGGTCGTCGTTGCCGCTCGTCGCCACGACGCGCACCAACTCGTCGCCCTCGCGCAGCTTGATGGCGATCCAGCCCTCACGGCGCGACTTGTCGTACTCCGAGAACGCGGTCTTCTTCACCGTGCCGTTGGCGGTCGCGAAGACCAGGAACTTGTCCTCGGGGAAGTCGTCGGTGGCGACGATGGCCTGGATCGACTCGTTGGGTTGAAGGTTCAACAGATTGACGATCGCGGTGCCCTTCGCGGTGCGTTCCTTGATCGGGATCTCGTGACCGCGCAGGCGGAAGACCCGACCGAGGTTGGAGAACAGCAGCAGGTAGGCGTGCGTCGTCGTGTGGATGATCTGCTCGACGAGATCCTCCTCCTTCAACTTCGCTCCCTGGACCCCTCGGCCACCTCGTGCCTGCGTGCGGAAGGCGTCGGCGGAGACGGACTTGATGTAGCCCGCCTGGGTCATGGTGATCACGACCTCCTCGTCGTCGATGAGGTCCTCCATGCCCAGTTCGCCCGGGTCGTTGACGATGCGGGTCACGCGAGGCGTCGCGTACTTGTCACGGATCACGGTGATCTCGTCGGAGATGACCGCGCGAAGCCGCTCGTCGCTCGAGAGGATCGCCTGGAGTTCCGCGATGATCTCACGCAACTTGGCCATCTCCTCCTCGAGTTCGGTGCGACCCAGTCGCGTCAGTCGTCCCAGGGTCATGTCGAGGATGTGATTGGCCTGCTCTTCGGAGAAGTCGAAGGGGGTCGCCATCAGGGCGATGCGAGCGGCCCCGCGGTCGTCGGAGCCGCGGATCGTGGCGATGACCAGGTCCAGCATGTCGATGGCCTTGAGGAGGCCCTCGACGATGTGGGCGCGGGCCTCGGCCTTGCGCAGGCGAAAGCGCGTGCGTCGGGTCACCACGTCGACCTGGTGGGCGATGTAGTGGCCCAGGGCCTGGGCGAGGTTCAGGGTGCGGGGCACTCCGTCCACCAGGGCGAGCATGTTCACGGCGAAGGTCGTCTGCAGCGACGTGTTCTTGTACAGCTTGTTCAGGATCACGTTCGCATTGGCGTCGCGCTTGAGTTCGATCACCAGCCGGGCCTGACGCCCCGCCGAGTCGTTCTGCACGCCCGAGATGCCGTCGAGTTCCCCGTTCTTGACCAGGTCGTGGATCTTCTCCTCGATGGACTCGACCGAGACCTCGTAGGGGAACTCGGTCACCACGATGCGCGTCGAGCGCGCCGTCTCCTCGATCTCGGCGACGGCGCGCATCTTGATCGAGCCACGTCCGGTGCGGATCGCGTCCTGAATCCCCTGGCGACCAAGGATCTGGGCGCCCGTCGGGAAGTCGGGACCCTTCACGAAGACCATAAGCTCGTCGGGGGTCGCCCCCGGATTGGCGAGGAGGTGCAACGTGGCGTTGATGATCTCGCCCAGGTTGTGCGGGGGGATCTTGGTCGCCATGCCCACGGCGATGCCCTGGGAACCGTTGACCAGCAGGTTGGGGAACCGCGACGGAAGGACCGTGGGCTGCTGGGTCGAGTTGTCGTAGTTCGGCTCGAAATCGACCGTCTCCTCGTCGATGGAGTCGAGCAACTCCAGGGCCAGCGGAGCCAGGCGACATTCGGTGTAGCGCATGGCGGCCGCGCCCTCGTCGGGGCCGGTGCCCCCGAAGTTGCCGTGTCCACTGACCAGTGGGTGACGCATCGCGAAGTCCTGCACCATGCGCACGAGCGCGTCGTAGATCGCGCTGTCGCCGTGGGGGTGGTAGGTGCCCATGACCTCGCCAACGACCTTCGCGCACTTGGTGTGCGGCCGATCGGGTCTGAGGCCCTGGTCGAACATGGAGTAGAGGATGCGCCGGTGAACCGGCTTGAGTCCGTCGCGCACGTCCGGCAGGGCACGTGAGACGATGACCGACATCGAGTACTCCAAGAAGGAGCGCTCCATCTCCAGGTTGATCTCGATGGGCTCGACGTAGCCGAGGACTTCGTCCTCGCCGCCGGAGTTGGTGGTGTTGTTGGTACGGGCCATGGTTTCCTAATTCCTCTAGATGTCCAGGAAGCGGACGTCTTTGGCGTTGGTCTGAATGAAGTGTCGACGTTGCGGGACGTCGTCGCCCATGAGGATCGAACAGACCTCGTCGGCGAGGGCGGCCTGCTCCACGGTGATCTGCAGGAGGGCTCGCTTGGTCGACTCCATCGTCGTGTCGCGCAGCTCGTCGAAGTCCATCTCGCCGAGGCCCTTAAGGCGCTGGAAGTCGTTCTTATGGTTCGGGTTCTCGCGAAGGAACTCCTCCTTGGCCGCGTCGTCGCGCAGGTACACCTTCTCCTTGCCCACCAGGGTGGAATACAGGGGGGGCTGCGCCACGTAGACGTGTCCATTGTTGACGAGTTCGGTCATCTGGCGGAAGAAGAACGTCAGGAGCAGGGTGCGGATGTGGCTCCCGTCGACGTCGGCGTCGGCCAGGAGGATGATCTTGTGGTACCGGATCTTGGACACGTCGAAGTCGGCCTCGACACCGGCGCCGATGGCCGAGACGAGGGCCTGGATCTCCGCGTTCTTGAGGATCTTGTCCGTGCGCGCCTTCTCGACGTTGAGAATCTTCCCGCGGATCGGCAGGATCGCCTGGTACTTCGGGTTGCGCGCGTCCTTGGCGGAACCGCCGGCCGAGTTTCCCTCGACGATGAAGAGCTCACACTCTCGGGGGTCCTTCGAGGAGCAGTCGACGAGCTTGCCGGGAAGTCCCGCACCGTCCAGGGCGCTCTTGCGCCGCGTGAGGTCCCTCGCCTGGCGTGCCGCCATGCGTGCCCGCGAGGCCTGGACCGCCTTGGCGATGATCTGACCACCCTCCTTGGGGTTCTCCTCGAGCCACTCGGCCAACTTCTCGTTCGTCGCGCGCTCCACCAGCGAGCGGATCGAGACGTTGCCCAGCTTGCCCTTGGTCTGACCCTCGAACTGGGGCTCGGCGAGGCGAACCGAGACGATCGCGGTCAGGCCCTCGCGGACGTCGTCACCGGTGAGGTTCTCGTCCTTCTCCTTCAGCAGGTTGCGCTTGCGGGCGTAGCGGTTCACCACGTTGGTGATGGCTTTGCGGAACCCTTCTTCGTGCATACCGCCTTCGATGGTCGAGATGCCGTTCGCGAAGGAGTGGATGCTCTCGTAGTAACCCGTGTTCCACTGGAAGGCGACCTCCACCTCCTGTCCCTCCTCGGACTGCTCGTAGAAGCCGACCTTGCGAAAGAGCGACTCCTTCGAGTTGTTGAGGTGGCGCACGTAGTCCACGATGCCGCCGTTGTACTTGAAGGACTCCTTGACCTCTCGACCCTCGCGCTGGTCCTCGAAGCGGATCTCCAGGCCGCGGTTCAAGAAGGCCATGATCTGCAGACGCTCCACGATGGTCTGGGCGCGGAACTCGACGTCGTCGAAGATGCTCGCGTCGGGGACGAAGGTGATGGTGGTGCCGGTGCGTCCGCGGGGCGCGGGACCCGTCACCTTCAGTTTCCCTTGTGGTTTGCCGCCGTTGGCGAAATCCAGTCGATAGCGCTGGTCGTTGCGGTCGATCTCGAGGATCAACGAGGTCGACAGGGCGTTGACGACCGAGACACCGACGCCGTGGAGCCCTCCGGAGACCTTGTAGCCCTCACCACCGAACTTCCCGCCCGCGTGCAGCACGGTCAGGACGATCTCCGCCGCGCTCTTGCCGGGGTACTGGGGGTGGTCGTCCACGGGGATGCCGCGGCCGTCGTCGACCACCCGACAACTGCCATCGGGCAAGATGGTCACGTCGATACGCGTGCAGTACCCCGCCATCGCCTCGTCCACCGAGTTGTCGACGACCTCCCAGACGAGGTGGTGCAGCCCCGCGGGGCCGGTTGATCCGATGTACATCCCGGGTCGGACCCTGACGGGCTCGAGGCCTTCGAGAACGGTGATGTCGCGAGCTCCGTAGCTCGACGACCCCTTGGACTTTTCAGCCACGGAGCAATCCTTTCAATCAGTGAGAATCCGGCGCGCCAGACGCTGCCGCGTTCGTGAAAACCTTCTTCCATCCTACTGGTTACGCGGTGACATTCCGGTCGCCAACCAGTCCAAAAACCCTTTTATTTCATGCTTTCTGGATGGTTTTGAGGGAAGTGGGAGCACGGTCTCCGAGCGCGGCCAATCCACGCAATATCGTCTCGGTCTCAAAGGAGATCTCCTGTGCGAAGACCCCTGAAGGGACACTGATCACCAGCACCCGATTCTTGACGAATTCGGGTTGGCAGGTGGTCGCCAGTTTCTCGTCGACGACGTGGGGCCAGAGCTCTCGCACCTCGTCGATCACGGTGAGATCCACCTTCTTCACCCGTCGCGCCACCACGCGCAGGACGTCACCGAGCGACTCGGGTTGATCGGAGAATCGTCTCACGGCCCCACCGTAACGTCCACCACTACCGATGGGGACAGCGCGTGCGGGAGGGGCGAGGCGGTGGTGACCAGGGTCTGCCCCCCGGGGAGGAGACCCAGCAGCCGGTCGCTACGGACGGGGTCGAGTTCGCTGAACACGTCGTCGAGAAGCAACAGGGGGGTGAGCGCTCGCTCGCGGCGCACGAGGTCGTGTCCCGCGAGTCGAACCGCCAGCGCGAGGGACCGCTGCTCCCCCTGTGACGCCTGTCGTCGAGTGTCACGCCCATCGAGATGGAAGACGACGTCATCTCGGTGTGGACCCACGGTGCTGTATCCGCGATACAAGTCGTCGGGGATCACTGCGTGAAGGGCTGACGCCAGGCTCCCCGTCCAGGACCTCTCGTAGTCTGTCGTGACCACCGACTCGTCGTGGGCCAGTTCGCGGTAGTAGTGGTCGACGAGGGGTGAGAGGCGCTCGACCAACGACTGTCGGGCCTCGACGAGGACCTCCGACGCCGCGGTGAACTCCGCGTCCCAGATCTCGAGCTCCTCTCGTTGTTGCGAGGAGAGGGTATTGCCCTGCCGGGCCCGCAGCCAGGCGTTGCGCTGCTGGAGCGACCTCGCGAATCGTTCCACCACCTCGCTGAGCTGCGGGGCAACGTCCGTCAAGAGGTTGGTGATCAGGGTGCGGCGATGATCAGGGCCTTGACGGATCACGTCGACGCCTTCGGGGGTGAAGACGGTGAGCGGGAGGACCTCGGCGAGGCTGGCTCGAGAGGTCGGTCGTTGTCCGTTGACCAGCATCCTCTTGGTGGTGTTTCGAAGACCCCGGTGCAGAGTGAGGTCGACCTGGATCCGCCGCTCCTCCTGAAAGAGGACTCCGTGGACCTCGGCGAGGTCGAAGTGGGTCTTGATCATGTCACTGGCCGTGGTGGTTCGAAAGGACCCCGCCGTGGCCAGGGCGTAGACCGCTTCAAGAACCGAGGTCTTGCCCGTGCCGTTGGGTGACAACAGCACGGTGACCGCCTCCGGGTCCGGATGGAGGGTGAATTCGTCGAAGGGACGAAAGTGTCGCAGTGTGAGTTCGTGGAGCCCCACGACGCCCGCCGACCGCTACTGGACGCGGACGGGCATCAAGAGGTAACGGAAGTGCGTGTCGTCCACCCCGTGAACCATGGCGGGTCGCACCGCGTCGGACATCTCCAGGACGACCTCGTCACCGACCACCGCTTCGATCCCGTCGATCAGGAATGACGGGTTGAAGGCGATGGTCAGTTCCTCGCCCAGGAAGTCGGCGTCGACGTTGTCCTCGATGTCGCCCGTGTCGATGCTCTGGGTGCGGATCTCCACGGACTTCTCCCTCATGGTGAGGCGCACCGATGAGGTTGAGTCCTTGGCGAGCAGTTTCGCCCTCTTCAGCGAGGTCAGCAGGGTGTCCTTGGCGATGCGCAACTGGTTGGGGTAGCTCGCTGGGATGAGTTGGAGCACCGAGGGGTAGTTGCCGTCGATGAGTCGCGACGCGATGGTGCTCGAACCCACGAGGAAGCAGATCTCCGCGTCGGTCAGCGTCACGCCGATCTGCGCGTCGGTGGGAAGCGACGAGGCTGCTCGCTGCAGCTCCTGGAGGGCCCGCGCCGGGACCAGGAGGTCCTGGCTTCCACCGATCCCCGCCACGCCGGGAACGTCACGAACCGCGAGTCGGTAGGAGTCGGTTGCGATGAGCCGTAAGGTCTCGTTGTCGTGGGTGAACAAGACACCGGTCAATAACGGCCGTGCGTCATCGTTGGCCGCCGCACGAACGACCTGGTTCAGACCCTGGACCAGGTCCTGGGCCACGATCTGGGTGGTGGCTCCGGACACCGGTGGGAGGTTGGGGTAATCCATCACCGAGAAGGTTCTCAACGAGAACTTCGCGCGCCCCAAGGACACCTCGACGTTCTCGTCGTGCGAGGCGATGGTCACCGCCCCTGCCTCGAGGGATCGAACCGCGTCCACGACGAGACGCGCTGGGACCACGGTGGCCCCGTCTTCGAGACCGATGACGTCGACGTGGGTTCGAACCGTGATGTCGAGATCGGTTCCGGTCACCGTCAACTCATTGCCGGTGAGGGACAACAAGATGCCCGACGAAGCCCCGATGAGGCGGGTGGCGACCACACGACTGGCTGCGCTGAGTGCTTCCACCAGAAGATCGCGCTCTGATTTGAACTTCATAGGACGGCCTTTCTTTCCTACTGAGGATACGTGTGGATTGGTATATAGAAATTGGTTAGTAGTAGTAGGTCTGTGTGTTTGTGGAAAAAGACGCAAAATACCTGATCGCTTGTGACACTAACGTGAACGTTTCCTGCACAGGCGTGTGCCAAATTGTTTCAAGCCTCTCATCTCAACCTTTGAGTCATGTGGACAGACGTCGTGGTTTCCCACCGTTGTCAACAAGGTCATCACCACTTCGTCCACAGGCGCCTACATCTCACCTTGGAGCTGCTGGGTCAAGGTATTGATCTGTGTGAGGAGCTCGAAGTTGACCGTGATTTGCTCCTTGATCTTCTCGACCGCGCTGATCACCGTCGTGTGGTTGCGACCGTCGAAGATCCGCGCGATCATCGGGTACGAGTAGTTGTCCAGCAGGTCCCGAATGAGGTACATCGCGACATGTCGGGCTTGGACGAGAGGACGCAGACGCTTCGAGCCCAAGACGTCCTCGGTGCTCAACCCGTAGAAGTCAGCCACGGCCTGGACGATGGTCTCGGGCTTCAACACCACGTGTTCGTGCCCAAGACCCGTGAGGTGCTTCTGCGCCAACTCGAGGGAGATGGGTACCTGATGGAGGTTGGAGAAGGCCCGCAGCATCGTGATCGAGCCCTCGAGCTCCCTGATGTTGTCCCGCACCCGGTGGGCGATCCATTCAGTGACCTCGTTGGGCAGGGTGATCCCCTCGGCCTCGGACTTCGAACGCAAGATGGCGATGCGCGTCTCGAGGTCGGGTTGGTCGATATGGGTGACCAGACCCTGGAGCAAGCGACTGCGGAACCGTTCCTGGAGTCCCGCCAGGTCCCGTGGTGATCGATCGGAGGTGAGGACGATCTGCTTGCCCTCCGAGTGCAGGGTGTTATAGGTGTGGAAGATCTCCTCGTGGAAGGTCTCGCCCCGGGACTCCATGAACTGGATGTCGTCGATCAACAACACGTCGACCTCGCGATAGCGCTCGTGCAGCGCGAGTTGTGTACGGGTCTGGATGGCCCGGATGAAGTCATTCAAGAAGGTCTCGGTCGAGACGTAGAGGACCTTGCGTACCGGGTAGTTCTCCTGCACGTAGTTGCCGATGGCGTGAAGGAGGTGGGTCTTACCCAGACCCGAATTCCCGTACATCAACAAGGGGTTGTAGGCGCGGCCGGGTGTCTCGGCGGCCGCGAAGGCGGCGGAGCGGGCTAGTTGATTGGAGTTGCCCACGACGAAGGTGTCGAAGGTCATCCGCGGATCCAGACGAAGAGGACGGTCGACGCTCGTCACTCGCACCGGCGCGACGTCGACGTCCGCGCCCGTCGGCTCAGGTTCACTGCGTCGGTCGCCGTCGTCACCGACCGTTAGCGATACTGTCACCGAGTCACCGAGAAGCTGTTGGGCCTGTTCGGTGATCAAAGGGAGGTAGCGCTGTTGCACTCGTAACAATTGGATCTGGTTCGGCGCGGAGATGATCAATTCATTGTTGTGGTAATCTACAAGTCGAAGTGCGCTAAGTCCGGCTGACCACATCGCGTCAGAACTCTTGCCACGCAAGGAGTCTCGTAGGGCGGACCAGACCTCGTCGATACTCTGCATTTCTTCCTCCACAGACCAAAACCGACTTTATCCTCAACCACGCGATTGTCAAATCGGTTGGACTGCCCGTTTGGGCTCGTAACACTACACCCTTCTTGGGGGTCGGCGCGGGGTCGCGGAGGCGGTTGTCGGGTAGCATTGTCAACACCCGCGCGCCAGCGACCCCCAGGGGGTACCGCGAAGCGTATTGACACAGCTTGAGAAGAGGATTTTGTGAAGCGTACCTATCAGCCAAATCAGAGGAAGAGGGCGAAGACCCACGGTTTCCGTGCGCGTATGCGCACCCGCGCCGGTCGCGCCGTTCTCAAGTCCCGTCGTCTCAAGGGCCGTCACCAGTTGACGGTCTGAGTTCTCGATGCCCGGTCGGGTCTCAACCCGGCGGCAGTTCGCCGAATTCTCGACACCGACGGGCCGCGGACAGAGTGGCTCACTACGAGTGGTCTTCGTGGAGCACCCTGGCCAAGGTTCGTGCGCCATCGCCTTCGCCATCAGTAAGAAGGTCGGCAATGCGGTGGTCCGGAATCGGATCCGACGCCAACTCCGGGCGGCGATCGACGGACTCTCTCCCGCGCCACACCCAGGATTATACCTGATCAAGTGCGCTAAAGGAACGGGGCAACTTTCTTATGACGAAATCCAACAACACCTTCGAGCAGCCCTTGGTCGAGCCCACGCCCTCTAGGGCTTCGAGGGCCGCGACGGGACTGCTGTGGTCGATCTCCTGGTACCAGAAGCTTCGCGCCGGGAGAATCTCCCCTTGTCGTTTCTACCCCTCGTGTTCGGAGTACGCGGCCGAGGCCATCAGTATCCACGGGGCCCTGCGTGGCTCGGGACTGGCTCTACGGCGTCTGAGCAAGTGCCGTCCCCTGGGCCCCCACGGGATCGACCTGGTACCCGTAGCCAAGAAAGATAGGACACTCACCCCATGAAGTCGTTCACCCACTCCATCGGCAGCCTCTTCCAGCCGATCTTCCACCTCTTCGGTTGGCTGCTGGCCTTCTTCTACGGCCTGATCCCGAACTACGGGGTCGCGATCATCCTCTTGACCATCGTCATCATGGGGGCTCTGACCCCCTTCACCATCAAGAGCACCAAGTCCATGGCCGCCATGCAGCGCCTCCAGCCGGAGATCAAGAAGCTCCAGCAGAAGTACAAGGGACCCGAGAATCGGCAGATTCTCAACGAAGAGATGATGAAGCTGTACCGAGAAGAGGGTGCCAACCCGCTCGGTGGCTGCCTCCCGGTGCTGCTGCAGGCCCCGTTCCTGTTCATCCTCTACAGCGTCATCAAGGGGTTGGCCTTCACGTCGGTGAAGAACAAGGTCATCATCGCCCATCCGCGCTACATCCCCCAATCCTCGAAGATGTACAGGAACCTGGTGGCCTCACACGGCCAGATCAAGGTGTTTGGGATGGACCTTAACTTGAAGGTGTTCTCGTCCCACAGTTCAATCTGGGCTCAACTCCCCTTCATCCTCTTCGTTGCGGCTGCCGTCGGCTTGCAGTACTTCCAGATGGCCCAGTTGAACAATCGCAGCCGCAAGGTAGGCCAGCCGATGCCCCAGCAACAGCTGATGATGCAGCGGTTCATGCCGATCTTCTTTGCATATTTCTACATCTTGATTCCGGCAGCAGTCGTCCTCTACATGATTGTTTCTACGATCATTCGAATAATTACTCAGGATTTGATGTTCCGTGCGGGAATCTCCAATCCCCACAAGAACGGCGTGAAGCAGGCGGAGAAGGAGTTGCCGGCCCCGAGCCCCAAGGCCCCCGAGGTCAAACCTTCAACCCTCAAGTCGCCCCAACCTCGCTCGAAAGCCAAGCGCAAAAGAAAGGAACGGTAACCATGGATTGGGTGGAAACCACCGGCAAGTCCATCGAAGAGGCTACTGATCGGGCGCTCGCTCACCTCGGTGTTCATCGCGACGATGCCGAAGTCGAGATCCTGGAAGAGCCAAAGGCCGGTCTCTTCGGCCGGGTCCGTGGTGAGGCCCGGGTGAGAGCTCGGGTACGACCGACCGGACCACGGCCCAAGCGATCGCGTCGTTCAGGCGGCCGTGAGGATCGACCGCGGAGCAGTGACGGCCGTGAAACGAAGAAGGACAGGGGCCCCAAGTCGAAGCCGTCCGAGGGCGAACGGTCCCGCGCCCCGCGCGAGACCCCTGAAGGGGGACGCCCGAAGCAGAGCCCCAAGCAACAGACGCCCAAGGCGGAGAAGGTTTCATCAAAGGAGAGCAGTATGGCTGAAGGAATCACACTGGCGGAACAGGGTGCGATTGGTAAGGGATTTCTTGAGGGTCTACTGGCCTCGATGAACATCACGGCTGAGGTGAGCGTGAAGGAGATCGACAGCGAGACCGTCGAGATCTCGGTCAATGCGAACCCCCCGACGGAGCTCGGAGTTCTGGTGGGTCCTCGGGGAACCACTCTGCAGGCGCTCCAGGAAGTCACGCGGACGGTTGTCCAGTCGAAGAGCCCTGGACGCACCGACCGAATCTTGGTGGACGTCGCGCAGTACCGTGAGCGCCGAATCGCGGCTCTCGGTCGCTTCGCGAGCCAGGTCGCCCAAGAAGTCGTCGAAACCGGCGAAGAGCGGGCCCTCGAGCCCATGTCGGCGGCGGACCGCAAGGCGGTCCACGACGCTCTTTCCGAGGTCTCGACGGTGGTGACGCGATCAGAGGGTGAGGAGCCGCGCCGCTTCGTGGTGGTGTCTCCGGCATAATTGGTACCGTGACAACTCAATGGCTGTACCGTGCCCTCGAGGAATCGAGGGCACGGGGCTTTTTAGGCCCCCTTCCCATCGAAGTACAGATCGAGCACGCCCTGGGCTTCGAGCGTGTCTGGAACGACGTCTCGGACACTCCCCCTTCGCGCTTCCTGGATCTTGGCAGCGGAGGCGGTCTGCCGGGGCTCGTCCTCTTCGATCACTGGAAGGTCCCGGCAACCTTCATCGATTCGATGATCAAGAGGACCTCATTCCTCTCCGAAGTCCTTTCCTCGGAGGGTTCACCCGATGAGGGTCGCGTCCTGACGGGGCGCGCGGAACAACTTTCTCGAGACGACCTCCTCGACGGCTCCTTCCCTCTGGTGACGGCGAGGTCCTTCGGTCCCCCGGCCGTCACCGCTGAGTGCGCGGTCAGATTCCTGTCCCTCGGTGGCTTCCTGATCGTCTCTGAACCACCCGACGATGACGAGACGGGCCGTTGGAACCCTGCGGCCCTCGGACAGCTGGGACTTCACTTGGAGGATCGTGTCCGCCATGGCGCGGCCTACCAGATCCTTCGCAAGGTCCGGCCCACGCCCGACCGGTATCCGCGGAGCATCGGCACTCCCGGCAAGAGCCCACTCTTTTGATGTTTCACGTGAAACATCAACTTCCAACTCGAACATTCCGTTCCTGCGGCGCTCGTCCATGGGGCTCGCCAGTCGGCGTGGTGTTCGCCGGCTTCTAACCCGAGTCCCCACCGGACGCGCATGTGTCCTGATCAAACTTGTCGCGACGCGGAGTGACGAATGACTCCCCCGAGGATTCGGTCGTGGGCTGGTTCCGCACGAGGCTCCTCGAGAAAGTGCGATGTTTCACGTGAAACACGCCTCCTGTGCAGTGTGGTTGCGGCGAGCCGAGTGTGGCGATTGTGGTGTGAGCACAGACCCGGCGAAAGGGCAGAGCTCCCGACTTCGCGCTGCGTCGAACCCCTTCACCGAGGGACCCACGATGACGTTCCCGTCCCGGCCCTCAATGTTTCACGTGAAACAACGGCGGTGTCGCCGTGGGGTCATGGCGAGCGGTGACGGGCCTCGGAGTTGCGCTGAACACCTGGGAAAGGCCGCCAGACGTCAATGCGAACCACTCCCGCCCTGGGCGACGCTTGGTGAGCAAAGGAAGCGAAGGATCGCGGCCAAGAGTTCCTCTTGCGGGCTGGGACGTGCTGCCTTTGGGCCGTGGGATCCGTTGTCGTCATGATTGCCCTGACGCGAAGGATTCCCTCGCGGGCGGACAGTGATGCACTGCCCAGACGGTCACCGTCGGTCGGAGCGAGTCCCTCTACGATGCAGATTGGACGACTCAAAGGCGGACGCCGGTTTCGTTGAGAATTTCGGAGAGTTGACGGTGTTTCACGTGAAACATCGCTGTGCTTCGAGAGTCTCGAAGCTCCGGTGTCGCCACCGACTCCGACCCCGCGTGTGCCGCAGCGGAGAATACGAGAACCCAAGCCTGTCCACTGGTCGAAACGGTCGAATTGTTCACCGTGAAGACCAGGGGGTGTGCATGTCTGGGATGTTTCACGTGAAACATCGCCCGACAAGGCTCCCAACGGCTGCTCGAGGAGGGAGTGGGTTCCTTCGAGGAATAGCTACCGTGGGACTCGGGCTGGCCGGGTCGGACGGTCCAGATCGGTCCCGTTCGCCGTCCGAAGACGATGTGTCGAGTTTGAGGGGGGAGTCGACGTCTCTCAAACAGGTATTTCATTCGTGCGGTGAAGCGGAGTAGTCTTATTCGCAGATGTTTCACGTGAAACACCAGAACTTGACGACAAATGCAAATCCAAGGTGAATATCCTTGAGTTGTCCGAGGGTAGGAAGTCAACTACGGGGAAGTGGCAAATGGCAGACGCCGCCAAAATGACGATATTTGCTGTGGCCAACCAGAAGGGTGGGGTGGGAAAGACCACCACCACCACGTCCCTGGGCGCCGCACTGGCGGAGGCGGGCAAGAGGGTCCTGATCGTCGACCTCGACCCCCAGGGGAACGCCACTACCGGCCTCGGTGTGGACGGACGGCGCTTTGAGAAGTCGGTCTACGACGTCATGCTCAATGACGTTCCCATGGTCGATATCGTGGAGCCGACCGGTTTCAACAACCTTTTCGTGGCTCCCGCGACGTTGGACCTGGCTGGGGTGGAGCAGGAGTTGACGGCTGTCATCTCCCGGGAGCTCCGTCTGAAGAAGGCCCTCGCCTCCGTGGAGGGCGACTTCGACTACGTCTTCATCGACTGCCCACCCTCGTTGGGCCTCATCACCATCAACGCCTTCGCCGCGGCGACCGACATCATGGTGCCGGTTCAGACCGAGTTCTACGCCCTGGAGGGTCTGACGCAGTTGCGGGCCATCATCGATCTGGTTCAGAAGAACCTCAATCCTGACCTGAAGATCACCAAGGTCGTCTTGACGATGTACGACGCCCGCAATACGCTGTCCCAGGACGTCGCGCTGGAGGTGCGGCGCCACTTCACCGAGGAACTGTGTCGTACGAAGATCCCTCGGACCGTTCGACTCGCCGAAGCACCTTCCTTCGGACAACCGATTACCGTGTTCGATCCCCAATCCAAGGGTGCGAAGGCGTACCGCCAACTAGCAGAGGAGATCATGAATGGCTAGGAAGCCCGGACTCGGCAAGGGACTCGGTGCCCTGATCCCCGAGGGACAAGAAGTCGTGGAGGAGGTCACGGTCGTCGCAAGCCAGGGACCGCTGCGACAACTCCCCATCTCCGCGATCATCCCCAATCAGTTTCAACCGCGCAAGTCATTCAATGACGAGAGTCTCCAGTCCCTCGCGTCCTCGGTGCGCGAACTCGGAGTCCTCCAGCCCATCATCGTGAGGCCCCTCGAGGGCGAGCCGGGTCGCTTCGAGCTGATCGCCGGCGAGCGCCGCTGGAGAGCCGCCGGCCTGGCGGGGTTGGCCACGGTACCCGTCCTGGTCCAGGATTCCGTCAACGACAGGCTCTCCCTCGAACAAGCGGTCGTTGAGAACCTCCACCGCGTCGATCTCCATCCTTTGGAAGAGGCTGCGGCGTACCAACAGTTGATCGACGAGTTCGACCTCACCCATGAGCAGGTCGCCCTGCGGGTGGGCAAGAGCCGGGCCAACATCACCAACACTCTTCGTCTCCTCCAGTTGGGTGAAGCCGCGCAGTCCGCCTTGGCCCAGTCCCAGATATCGGCAGGTCACGCCCGATCGCTGCTGGCCATCAGCGACCCGGAGGCGCAGGCGACGATGCTGGCACGGGTGATCAAGAACGAGCTGTCCGTGCGGGCAACCGAGGAGGCCGTCAAGGCATTCCTGGAACCTCGCCCAGTGGACACACCGTCCACAAGTGTTTCGGACATCTCAGGCCGCCCGCCTCGTCTGCGTCCCGTCCCGGATGCGAGCGTCGCGGAGTTGGAGCAGCTGCTCGAGGACTATCTCAATACCCGGGTCCACGTGGACCTGAAGGGGCGTAATGGGCGCATCATCATCGATTTTGCCGACCTTGATGACCTCGAGAGGATCTACATCGCCATCTCACAGGTCAGGTAAGTCTCAACCTTCAAGATAACCTTCTCCTTGAAGTTATCCCCAAGTTGTGGATGAACCTGTGGGTTTCCGCCCTCGGGACTGAAAATCCACTGAAAATGGGGTATTCAAACGGTTCCGGACGGGGCGGTCCAGGCTCAGCTGTGGAAAAAGTCCCGAATCGCCTGGGAAATCGCCCTCGTCAGCTGTTGGGCCTCGAAAGGCGTCAGCACGCCATGCTCCAGGTGCAGCGTGGTCATCTGCGTTTCGCGCAAGATGGGCAGCGCCATGCCGGTCACTTCGATGCGCTGGGCGACGTCATCACGCGACACCGCGTTCGCGACGGAGCTGGCGAGCTGCTCACCGCGACGTGAATACGACCGGTAGCTCGACCAATAATGCAGGTGAATCCCCTCCCAGTCAGGCTGCTGGCTCAGCGAGATCACGCCAATCGCGTTGACCGAGTTCGCGTGGGACGCGAGCTGCTCGACGCTCCAGCCAGAGCGTGCCTCGTCGAAGTCGCCCAAGGGGAGCGACGACGCGAGTGTGGACGCGAGGGGGCTGGGGCCCCACACCACGATGGGACCAGGCTGGGTCCGTCCGAATCCGGCCTCGTCGCGGGCGTCACTGACGAGGGTGCGCGAGCTCAGGGGGGAGAAGCGCCGCAACTCGTTGAGGGTTCGCTGCGTCAGGGTGCCGTTGGTCTCGAGACCGCAGTTTCGTTGGAATTCGCTCAGGGCTCGATCGAGCAGGGGGCCGAAGACGCCATCGACACGACCCGGATCGAAGCCCAGTTGGGACAGTCGCACCTGGAGCTCCGCGACGTCGTCACCACGTAGATACGGCGTGACCAGGTAGAGAAGCCGGTCGCCGAGTCGCCAACCGGCCTCGAGAAGCCGGTTCCAGGTGACCTGGTCCACCACTCCGGTGATGGCGAGTCCCCGGGAACGCTGGAAGGCCTCGACCGACGCCCCGGTCGCTTCAGAGAAGGTGTCGCCCAGGCTGTCGACCGGCACGAAGCCGAGCGAGGTCAAGCGATCGTGAAGCTCACGAACGAGCCGATCCGATGCCCCGAGGGAGAGAGTGATGTTGTCCAGAAGTCGAAGGACTAGAGGTTGGCGGTGATCTCTTGGAGCAGCGCACCCTTGGGCTTGGCGCCGACCAAGCGTGCGACCACTTCGCCATCCTTGAACAGCAACAGGGTCGGGATGCTCATCACCGAGTACTTGGTGGCGGTCGCCACGTTCGAGTCCACGTCGAGCTTGCCGATGACGAACCTCTCGGCCTGCTCGTCGGCGAGTTCTTCGAGGATCGGGGCGATCATCTTGCAAGGCCCGCACCACTCCGCCCAGAAGTCCACCAGCAGCGGCTTGTCGGACGAACGCACGACTTCGTCGAAGGTGGCGTCGGTCAGGGTCGTGATCTTGTCGCTCATAACTACCTCCAACAGTGGCGTCGGACAGTCACGACGCACAGTCCACCTTAGTCAGGCGGGGCTAGAGACCCTGCGCCTCGAGCCAGCGCTCAGCGTCGATCGCCGCGACACAACCCGATCCGGCCGACGTCACGGCTTGACGATAGACGTGGTCCTGGACGTCGCCGGCGGCGAAGAGGCCGTCGATCGAGGTGTACGAGCCCAGCCCGGTGCGCACGTACCCTTTCTCCTCGAGGTCAAGGTCGTCCTGGACCAGTGCGGTATTGGGAACGTGGCCGATCGCGACGAACACCCCCGTGACGTCGAGGACCCGCTCCTCACCGCTGTGGGTGTCGCGCAGGCGGAGCCCGCTGACTCGGTCGTCGCCGAGGACTTCGAGGACCTGGGAGTTCCAGGCGAAGGTGATCTTGTCGTTGGCGAAGGCGCGCTCCTGCATGATCTTCGAGGCTCGCAGGGCGTCGCGGCGGTGCACCACGGTGACCGAGGTGGCGAACCTCGTCAGGAAGAGGGCCTCCTCGAGCGCCGAATCGCCGCCACCGACCACGGCGATATCGTGGCCCCGGAAGAAGAAGCCGTCGCAGGTGGCACAGGTCGAGAGGCCGTGACTCAGCAGACGCTCCTCGCCCGGCACGTTCATCATCAGGGACTTTGCCCCGGTGGCGAGAATCACCGTGTCGGCGCTGACGCTGGGCTCCTCGTCGCCGGTGAGCCACGCGCGGAAGGGACGCGTGGTGGTGTCGAGGCGCTGCACCTTGGTCGTTCGAAGCTCGGCACCGAAGCGAACGGCCTGTTCACGCATGCGCGCCATCAGCTCGGGTCCGGTGAGGGCCTCGGGAAAACCAGGGAAATTCTCGATGTCGGTGGTGAGCATCAACTGACCACCGGGTTGATCGGTCGTCGAGGAGGGCTCACCCTCGATGACCAGGGGGTGGAGTTGCGCTCGTCCGGTGTAGATCGCCGCGGTCAGGCCCGCGGGGCCCGAACCGATGATGAGGACACGGGTGTGGGTCATTGCTTCCTCGGGGTGATGGGGCGACGCTTGCGCCAGATGAACAGGCCGACCCCGATGGAGAGGGCCCCGATCACCAGGTAGGTGATCCAGACGTGGTGGGCGAAGAGGTAGATCGTGGAGAAACGCACGAGGGCGATGACCAGCGCGGTCACCACCACCAGGGTCACGAGCAGGATGATGAAGCCGTAGGCGACGAAGCGTCCGGCGAGCAGGATGGGCCGCAGCACCCGGTCGTGCAGGGTGTCCATGAAGCGGTCGAAATATGAGAACAGCGTGTCGACGACATCGGGTTCGTGCTGGTCGGGTCCTTCGTTCACACTCAAAACTTAGTGGTCATTCGACCGTGGCGCCTCCAGCCAGGTCAAGCCGATGAGTCCGGGTCCGCCGTGGGTGCCGACGGTGGGGCCCATGTCGGCGACGATGAGGGGAAATTCGGAGGGGAGGTCGGTCAGGAGCGAGCGCAGGTTCTCGACCTGCTGCGATTGGGCCTGGATGATGGCCAGTCGACGCAGCGGGGCGTGGGAGGTGGCCGTGGCGGCCAACATCGCCAAGCCTCGCGCGGTCGTGCGCTGGCGCCCGGCCTCGGCCACGAGGCCGTCGCGCAGTTCCAGGAGTGGCTTGATGGACAGCACTTGTCCGATGAGCGCTCGCGCGCCACCGATCCGACCACCCTTGATGAGGTGGTCGAGCGTGTTGAGCATGCCGATGACCCCGACGCGCGAACGGATCTCGAGAGCGTGGGCCTCGAGGGCGTCCAGGGTGGCGCCAGTGCGGGCCATCTCGGCGACGTCGATCACCAGGAGGCCCTGGGCCATCGAGACGGCCTGGGTGTCCACGACGCGCACGTCGATCAGCTGGGCGACGGCGTCGCGGGCCACGACGGCTGACTGATAGGTGCCCGAGAGTCCCGCCGACAGGGTGAGCACGATGACCCCGTCGCAGCCGTCGGCGGCGGCGGCTTCGTAGGCGCTCTGGAAGGAGCCCGGGGAAGGAGCGGAGGTCTCCGGCAGCGTGCGCGACTGCGCGCAGCGTCGCCAGAACTCGTCGATGGACAAGGTGACGCGGTCGACGAACTCCTCGTTACCGAAGCGAATCGACAGCGACACCATGGTGATGCCGAGCCGATCGAGTTCCGATGTCGGTATGTCGCTCGCACTGTCGCACATCACGCGGATCTTCGTCATACGCCCCCCTAGGCCCTAGCCTCGCACCTTTTTGCGCTGGACCTCCGTTCCCCGTTGAGCGACGAGGACGAAGAGGACGTAGGTTACCCCGCCGAGCGTGGCGGCCAGGCTTCCGCGGATGACGAGACCCGTGCCGTGGGTCGAGGTCAGGGTGGACCAGGAGGCCGCCATGACCAGGCCCATCGCCAATGAGGCGTAGACGCTGCGACGCACGTGGACGCTCCAGATGGTCGAAGCGATCGGGACCTGGCGTAGCGCGAGCACCGCCAGTGCGCAGACGGCGGCACCGGCGTAGGCGAGCGAGACGCTGGCGGTCAGTCCGGCCAGTGAATGGCGGCCCAGCGACACGCACAGCGCGATGGTCGCCGCGTTCTGCAGCGCGTAGAGCGCGAAGACGTCGGCGGCGCGCTGCATCGCCTGCAGGCCGCGCACGCAGAGCTGGAAGACGGTGAAGCCCGGCAGGCCCGCCGCGAGGATCGCCAGCACGGTTCCGGCGGGGAGGTCGGTGGCGTCGTTGAGGTGGTTGAGCAGGATGCCGACGAGGGGCTGAGCGAGGATCACGAGGGCGACGGTGCAGGGGATGATGATCACGAGCGATTGGCGCAGGCCGAATCGAAGTCGCTCGGCGAGGCCGAAGAGGTCGCGACTGGTCGCCAGCGACGCCAGTTGGGGGGTGAGGACGCCGAGGACCGACACCACCACGACCGCGTAGGGCATCTGCATGAACGACCATCCGTAGGTGTAGGCGCTGACCGGTCCGGAGCCACCGGTCCCGAAGGCGAAGGCCAGCAGGACGTAGAGGGACGCCTGGTTCGCGACGACGACCAGGAGCGTCCAGGACCCGAGTCGCCCGATGGTGCGCAATGCGGGGTCGTGGACGTCGAGGCGAAGGCGTAGACGTCCCAGGTCGCTGCGCGCGAGGGAGGGCCACATGACGACGAACTGCACCGCCACGCCCGCCGTCGTCCCCAGCGCCAGCCACAACAAGTCGTGCGAGCCCACGAGTGACGCCACCGAAGGGGTCGGGTCGACCAGGTGGAACCAGATGAGCACCACGATGCAGATCATGTTGTTGGCGACCGGGGCCCACGAGCCGATGGCGAACTTGTTGCGCACGTTCAACAGGGCCGTCGCGATCCCGATGACGCCGTAGAAGAAGATCTGGGGGACGAACCAACGAAGGAACTCGGTCGCGACCTGGCGTTGCGCGTGCAGCGAGTGCGTCTGGCTGGATGTCGAACTGTGCTGGAGGAAGGTGAAGCCCTCGATGATCCAGGGCGCACAGAGCCACGCGACGGCGCAGGAGGCGAGCAGGACGAGGACCGCCGCGGTGACGACGGTGGAGATCGAGCGCCAGGCTCGTCGCTCGCCGTCCAGGGCGAGACGCTCGACCACCACGGGAATGAACGTGGCGCTCAAGATACCGCCGATGACCAGGTCGAAAAGCATGTTGGGGATCGTGTTGGCGAGGTTGAAGGCGTCGGCCAGGGGTGTGAATCCCAGGACCCAGGCGAGGACGAGTACCCGCAGGAGCCCGGTGGCCCGAGACGCCGCGGTCCCTCCCGCCATGGAGAGGACGCGGCGACCGTGGGTCAGGCTCGGCGTCATCTCGCGTGTCGCCCCCGCGACTTGCGGCGGTACGTCCGTAGCCACCACCACGCGAGGACGACGAGCGACGCGATGCTGAGGAGGTAGCCCACCACCGAGGTACCTGCTTCACGGACCTGGATGGCCGCGTGGGCGAGTTCGATGTTCCCGTCGGGGGTCGTGAGCTCGACTTGGAGGGTCAAGGACTGGCCATGGGGGTTGGTGGTGGGGATGCGCAGCGACTTGGTGGACGCCGACAGGGTGACGGCCTGGGGGTTCGAGTTCTTGGGGAAGCGGAGTCGATCGGTGATGAGGTGCAGCACCACGGTGACGGGATAGCGCGCCGTCGAGAACAAGGTGATGGGCAGGTAGTTCCCCGATCCGGTCAGGGTGATCGCGGAGTCGTCGATGCGAAAGTCGTGCAATTGCCTCTCGAGGTAGGCCATCGCACGTGAGAGGGCCGCCTGACGGGCGTCGGGATCGCCCAGGGTCTCCGTCTCGGCTGAGTAGCTGTTGAGAGCGACGGTCTGCAAGGGGGAGGCGATGGCCTGGAGGTAGGAGTCCGTGCGACCCAGCAGGGCCGAGAGCGTCGCGATGTTGGCGCTCGACCACGCCGAGGCCGCGACCGGCGCGAGTTGGCGTGACGTGGGGTTGTCGTCGGAGCCGATGAGCGAGGTGTTGAAGGACGCCGAGAGCGTGCTCGGCGTGATGAAGGGGTTGAGGACGCTCTTGCCGAGGAGGCCGTTCAAGTAGGCGGGGGACACGGTACCGAGGTCGAGGGGGACCACGATGGTGCGAACCGTCGGTGCGTTAGGGGCCTCGAAGTGCAGAAAGGCCAGGGTGGCCAGGGTCATGGCGACTCGCCGACCGGTCTCGATCGCGCCGTCGGAGGCCAGCTGCTGAAGGCCGCTGTCGGTGGCCAGAGCGGTGACGCCGGTGACGCCCGACAGGGCGAAGGGTTCGCCCCAGCCCAGAGTCGTCGAGGGCGTCGGGGAGAACGCCGTGTCGGGCATCACGTCCTCCTTGAAGCCTGCGTGCGTCAGGGCGTCGAGGGACGCCACGGAGGTCGGATCCTCGATGAACAGGGGTCCGTCGGTGTAGCGACCGGTGATCGACCGAAGGAGCTGGTTCGCCAAGTTGATCTGGCGGGGCACCTCCGAGGCGAATCCGTTGGCGGCGAGGCCACCGAAATCGACCGATGACGATGGCGCGACGATGGCGCGATGCTCCGCACTCGCGAGGGCGCTGGTCAGGTCCTGGCGCCAGGCGCGGCTGGTGGCGCTGAGAACGGCGCGACTGAGGGGTCGGTAGTCCACGGCCAGGGTCAGTGGCGTGGACGCGGCGTGGGCGATCGCGACGAGGTTCGCCTCGGCCAACGCGGCGTCGGACCAGGAGGTGGGGTCCACCACGGGCACGAAGTCGACTCGCAGCGGCTGAAGGACCGTCGACGAGTGCACGGCGAGCATCGACCACTCGATGTGGCGGGTGCCGCCGATGGTGACGGCGATGCCCAGCGGGTAGACGTTGTCGCAGGCCGCGGTGTCGTAGGGAAGACGCAGGTGCAGGGCCTGGGTCCCGCAGTGGTGGCTCGTCCCCGTGCCGTGGGCGCTGAAGAGCGAGACGTTCAGGTCCAACCTGGTGCCCGTGGCGCAGGTCGGGTCGACGAGGGCGGTGGTGGCCAGGGCTGCGCTCGAGGGCCCCACCCCGTCAATCAGGGAACTCACCTCGGAGCGGTACACGATGGGCGAGTAAAGCGAGAGGACGACGGAGGACACGCCGCCGCGCGGTACCGCGAGATCGAGCGCGAAACTCGAAGCTCCGTCGGCGCTGAGCGTGGCAACGGAGCCTTGGGACACGACCGAGAACGAGGGGGTCGTCGCGGCTTGCGCGGCCGAAGGCCACGTCAGCGTTGCGAGGCCGAGGAGTACGACGCTGAGCGCCCGCCACCAGGAGGAAAATTGGTGGAACATGCTGACACAGGCTACCTGGGGCGGCGGCGGTGCGTCATCTCTCCTAACCTTGCTTCGCAGTGCTTTCCTTTGACGACTTCCCTCAACGCCTCGCGCGCCTCGCGCAGTGGTCGGCGCCCCTGGCCCTCGCCTTCGACGAGGCGGGATTTCGGCTCTACGCCGTCGGCGGCGCCATTCGTGACGCCATCTTGGGTCTCGAGGAGGGCGAGGACTTCGAGATCGACTTCACCACCGACGCGCGACCCGACGACATCGTGCGGCTGATGACCCCCTTGTGCGGGACGCTCTGGGAGCAGGGTCGGGCCTTCGGCACGATCGGCGGCGTGCTGCGCGCCAACGGCCTCAAGGCCGAGGTGACCACCTTTCGCTCCGAAGAGTACGTCGACCATTCCCGCAAGCCGGCCGTTCAGTGGGGTGATTCCCTCGAGGCCGACTTGAGTCGACGCGACTTCACGATCAACGCCCTGGCTCTCGACGTGATGAACCTGCTCGCCCAGCCCGAAGGGGTGCAGACCTTCTTCGATTACTTCGGGGGCTTCGCCGACCTCCAGGACCGTCTGTTGCGCACGCCGATCGACCCCGAGGTGCTCTTTTCCGACGACCCGCTGCGCATGCTGCGGGCCGCGCGCTTCGCCGCGCGCTTCGACCTTCGCATCGATCCAGCCGTCGAGGCCGCGGCCTCGACGATGGCCGAGAAGCTCACCATCGTCTCCGAGGAGCGCCTTCGCTCCGAACTGGACCTCTTGATGATGACGGCACAGCCCTCCCTCGGCCTCGACTTCATCGTGCGCACGGGGCTCGCGCAGTTCTTCTTGCCCGAGCTGCCCATGCTCCAACTCGAGCAGGACCCGATCCATCGCCACAAGGACGTCCTCAAGCACACCTGGGCGGTGGTCGACAAGACATCGCCACGCCTGCGCCTGCGTCTGGCGGCCCTCTTCCACGACGTCGGCAAACCCCCGACGCGCGCCATCACGCCCGAGGGCGTGACCTTTCGCTTCCACGAGGTGGTGGGCGCGAAGATGACCCGTAAGCGCATGACGGCCCTCAAGTACTCCAAGGACATGATCGACGACGTCTCGACGCTGGTCGAGCTGCACCTTCGCTTTCACACCTACAAGCTCGGCTGGAGCGACTCGGCGGTGCGCCGCTACGTCAACGACGCCGGCGAGCTGCTCGAGGACCTGAACGAACTGACCCGCTGCGATTGCACGACGCGCAACTGGCGCAAGGCCCAGGAGTTGGCGGCGCGCATGGACGACCTCGAGGTGCGCATCGAGGAACTGCGCGCGCAGGAGGACCTCGACAACCAGCGTCCCGCCCTCGACGGCGTCGAGGTCATGGAACTGCTCGAGCTCGGCCCCGGACCCGTCGTGGGGCGCGCGATGCGCTTCCTCATGGAGATCCGTCGCGAGGAGGGCGAGATCTCCAAGGCGGAGGCGGCCCACCGACTTCGCGAATGGTGGGACGAGGAGACCGGAAAATGACGAATCCCCCGCCCGAGGGCGGGGGATTCCATCGGCGAAGCGAGTGGACTACGGCCAGACCGGGTTCTCGGCTCCGGCGGCGAACTCCTCGATCATGTTGTGGGCGACGTCGTCGTGGAACTGCACGGGCGGCGACTTCATGAAGTAGGCGCACGGTCCCAGGACGGGTCCGCCGATGCCACGGTCGAGGGCGATCTTGGCGCAGCGGACCGCGTCGATGATCACTCCGGCTGAGTTGGGCGAGTCCCATACTTCGAGCTTGAGCTCGATGTTGAGGGGAACGTCACCGAAGTTGCGCCCCTCCATGCGGATGTAGGCCCACTTGCGGTCCTTCAGCCACGGCACGTGGTCGCTGGGGCCGACGTGTACGTCGTCGGCGTCGAGGACGTAGTTCTCGATCTGCGAGGTCACGGCCTGGGTCTTGGAGACCTTCTTCGACTCGAGCCGCTCACGGTCGAGCATGTTCTTGAAGTCCATGTTGCCACCGAAGTTCAGCTGGTAGGTGTGGTCCAGGGCGAGACCGCGGTCCTCGAACAGGCGGGCCAGGAGACGGTGCGTGATGGTGGCGCCGACCTGGCTCTTGATGTCGTCACCGATGATCGGCAGTCCGGCGTCGGCGAACTTCTTCGCCCAGACCGGGTCGGAGGCGATGAAGACGGGGATGGCGTTGACGAAGGCGCATCCGGCGTCCAGGGCGGCCTGTGCGTAGAAGCGCTGGGCGTCCTCGGAACCGACCGGCAGGTAGGAGACGAGGACCTCGGCACGTGCGTCACGCAGGGCCTGGGCGACGTCGACGGCCTCCGCCGGGGACTCGTCGATCATGGCGCGGTAGAACTTGTTGAGACCGTCCATGGTCGGTCCACGCTGGACGGTGATGCCCAGCGCCGGAACGTCGGCGAACTTGATCGTGTTGTTCTGCCCACCCTCGATGGCCTTGCTCAGGTCGCTGCCGACCTTGGTGGCGTCGACGTCGAAGGCGGCCACGAACTCGAGGTCGCTGACGTGGTAGTCACCGAGCATCACGTGCATCAGTCCCGGGACATTGTCCTCGGCCTTCGCATCCTTGTAGTACGTCACACCCTGGATGAGTGAACTGGCGCAGTTTCCGACGCCGGCGATGGCCACGCGAATCTTTTCCATGGCTCTCCTTTCCTACTTCGCTTCCGACGCGAAGTTGTGCTGATTGTTCCGTTCGGTGGACAACAGGGTGTCAATCCACTCGAGGTCCAACTCCACGCCCTTGGCCGCATGCGCCATGACGCTGCGGGCGTAGGTGTCGAGTTGCTCATTGCGAGCACCGGCCTGCATTTCGGCCAGTCGCTCCACAAGATCGCTTCGGCGGCGCTCGAGCAGCGCCACCCGTAGAGAAGGGGTGAGGTACTTCGCCAGCGCCATGCGCAGCGAGAAGTTCCTCGAGTCGTCCAAGGTCGCGGGGTCCGCCAGCAGTGCGACGAAGGCTTCGCGGCCCCTGGGCGTGATGCGGTACACCTTGCGGGAGCGTCGGCCGAGACCTTGTGAGGAGCGCAGCGCCCGCAGGGAGGCGCGCTCACCCGAGAGCGAACCGGTGGACAGGGTGCTGCCACGCGTCTCGGTGGCCACGACGGCCTCGACGAGACCTTGGCGCTCGAGTCGGTTCAGGGCGGGGTAGATCGAGCCGAAGGAGATGTTGGAGGCGACGGCCAGGCGATCACGGACTTGGGTGCGAATCTCGTAGCCGTGGTGGTCACGGTCCATCAGAAGGCCCAAGATGGCGATATCCAACATGTGTTTCATCATATCAAATCGATATATCGAATGCGACGGTGTAACGAAAAGGTGACGAAAAGCGGTGTCTGACACGGCGATTGCTAGTGTCAGCGCTAATGGATTCCAAGTTTCGTGCCACTACCGCCGACGGGGCGGTCGTCGAGTTCGGCTTGGTCCGTCACGCCCTCTTGGCCAGATTGGCCGCCGGTGTGCTGCGCGCCGCGGACATCTGCGACGCTCATCCGGAACTGATGCGCGCCGCCCGCAACCTCGGCCGCTCGACCGGCGAGACCTGCCCGGTCTGCTCCGACGTGGAGCTCGTCGAGGTGACCTACGTCTTCGGGGCCCGGCTGCCCGCGGGGGGAACCTGCCCCAGCACACGGGCCGAACTGCTCGAACTCGAGCGGCGTGCCGACCCGGTGCAGTGCTACGCGGTCGAGGTCTGCACGGGTTGCTCGTTCCACCACCTGGCGCGCAAGTGGATCGCCGGAGGACGGCCCGCACGGCGCGCGGCGGCTCGTCAGAGCCGCTCATGACCGCGACCAGCGTGCCGTCGCTGCGGGCGCGCAAGCGCCGCCTCGGGGCGCCGCCCCTGGTGATGATCACCGCCTACGACGAACCCACCGCCCGCTACGCCGACGCCGCGGGCGTGGACATCCTGCTGGTGGGGGACTCGCTGGCCAACGTGGTCCTCGGCCACGAGGACACGCTGCACGTGAGCGTCGCGGAGATGGCCCACCACGTGCGCGCCGTCGCGGCGGCCTCGCCGCGGGCCCACGTCGTGGCCGACATGCCCTGGTTGAGCTACCACGTGGGGACCGAGGCCGCGGTGGCCAACGCCGGCGAACTCATCCGTGCCGGGGCCCAGAGCGTGAAGCTCGAGGGCGGGGCCGTGCGCCGCGACGTCGTGCGGGCCCTGCTCGACGCCGAGATCCCGGTCATGGGGCACCTGGGCCTCACTCCCCAGAGCGTCCTGGCCTTCGGCGGCTACAAGGTCCAGGCCAAGACGCGTGACGCCGCCAAACTGCTCCTCGAGGACGCCCTCGTGCTGCAATCCGAAGGCGTGTACGCCATCGTGGTGGAAGGGGTTCCACCCCTGGTGGGGTCGCAGCTGACCGAGGTCCTCGACATCCCGACGATCGGCATCGGTGCCGGACCCGACACCGATGGACAGGTCCTGGTGATCCACGACGTCCTCGGCCTCACCAAACGGGCGCCCGCCAAGTTCGTGCGCCGCTACGCCGACCTGGGCTCGGCCATCACCGAGGCGGTGTCGCAGTACGCACGCGACGTGCGCGACGGGTCCTTCCCGAACGCGGCCGAGTCCTACGACAACCCCGAAGAACTCCTGGACTAGCCATTTTCAAGGCCTTCGGGTAGACTCTTCACTCCCGCAGAAGCGGGGAAGTGCAACGACACCCTGCTCCGTGTTCCGCGGAGCCCGGACTTGTCCGGTCCAGAGGGAAAGGAAAGTGGCCATGAGGCCTTATGAGACCATGATTGTGTTCGACACGGCCGTCGACGCACAGTCCATCCAGGTTGCTCTCGACCGAGCGCTCGAGACGATTCGATCGAATTCCGGAAACCCGGGAAGCATCGACCGTTGGGGCAAGCGTCCCTTGGCGTACGAGATCAATAAGCGCAAAGAGGGCTACTACGTCCTCGTGGAGTTCACCGGTGAGACGACCACGGTCGACGAGCTGGACCGCATCCTCACGCTGTCCGACGAGGTGCTGCGCTTCAAGATCCTGCGACGCAACGAGCGAGCCAACGCCAGCCGTGTCACGGCCCAGGCCTAGGTTCGGACGCTTCGCGACTAAGGAGAACTAATGGCCGATAACACCATCACCGTCGTGGGCAACGTCACCCGCGACCCCGAACTCAAGTTCCTGAACTCGGGTCAGGCGGCGCTGCGCATGTCAGTGGCCGTGAGTCGACGCTGGCAGAACCGCCAGACCCAGGAGTGGGAGGAGAAGACCTCGTTCTTCGACGTCTCCTGCTATGGGCCGATGGCCGAGAACGCGGCGTCATCGATTTCCAAGGGCGCCCGTGTCGTCGTGACCGGTCGCATGGAGCAGCGCTCCTGGGAGACCGAGAGCGGCGAGAAGCGTAATGCCTTCGAGATCGTCGCTGACGAGATCGCCCCGTCCCTGCGCTGGGCGACCGCGGTCGTCACTCGCACGCCGCGCGCGGAAGGTGGGTCGTCCAGCTACGGCGATCGTCCCGCCCCCGCCCGCACCCCTGAACCCAGTCCCTACGCCTTTGATGAGGAGCCCTTCTAATGCCCCGTAAGAATATGCCCACCCTGCCCAAGAGGGCACCGAAGATCGACACTCGTCGTGGCGCGAAGAAGAAGCCGTGCTCCTTCTGCCAGCACGGCGTCGGGACCGTCGACTACAAGGACCTCGCGCAGTTGCGCAAGTACATCTCGGACCGCGGAAAGATCCGTGGTCGCAAGGTGTCGGGCAACTGCCAACAGCACCAGCGCGACGTGACCGACGCGATCAAGACCGCTCGCGAACTGGCGCTGCTGCCCTACACGCAGCGCACCGTGACCGAGCGTCGTGGTGGCCGCGGCCGCGACGACCGGGGTCCGCGTGGCCCGCGTCCCGACCGTGACAACGCCGAGCGTTCCAGTGAGGTCGGAGCCAGCGTCGCCGACGAGGTCGTCGCGTCCGACGTCGAGGTCGAGGAGGTCGCGGAATGAAGGTCCTGCTGAGAAACGACGTTCGCGGCGTGGGGCGTCGCGGCGACATCGTCGACGTGAAGTCGGGTTACGCCCGCAACTTCCTCCTGCCCACCGGTGCCGCACTGGTCGCCAACGACTCCATGGAGTTGCAGGCCGCGTCGATGCGCAAGGCCCGCGACCTGCGTGACGCGCAGAGCCGCACCGCCGCCGAGACCCAGCGTGGCGTCATCGAGGCCGCCAAGGTCACCATCGCGGCGCGCGCCGGAGCCAACGGCCGACTCTTCGGTTCGGTGACCGAGGCCGACATCGTCAACGCCCTGCGCACGGCGACCAAACTCTCTCTCGACCGCCACGCGATCCACATGGACGAGCACCTCAAGGAGGTCGGCACGGCGACCGTGTCGGCACACCTCTTCGAGGGCGTCACCGCGACCATCACCGTCGAGGTTGTGGCGAAGTAGTCACCGCCAGCTTGCGACGAGACCGGGGCCTCAGGGCCCCGGTCTCGTCGCGTCCGGGCGAATGTCACAGCCACTTGTCACCATGTCGCCATGCGTTACGCACAGGGATTTCCCCACGTTGTTGTTCTTGTCAGCCACAGGCGATTTCGACGACCGTTGAAGTCTCATGACCCAGCTTGATCCTCAGCACGACCGCCACGTCTCGCCACCAACGGTGGGACGGGTGCCACCGAACGCGATCGAGATGGAGGAATCCCTGATCGGAGCGATGCTTCTGTCGCCCGAGGCGGTCTCCATCGCCTACGAGACCGTCGAGCCCGAGGATTTCTACCGTCCCCTGCACGCACAGATCTTCTCGGCCATCTTGGCCCTGGCGAACGCCGGTGAGCCGGTGGACTACGTGACGGTCCAGGCGAAGCTCCAAGAGCAGGGTGCCGCCGCGGTCGAGGTGGGACTCCTCTCGTCGCTGCAGATGAACACCCCCTCGGCGGCCAACGCCCGCCACTACGCCGAGATCGTGCACGAGAAGGCCCAGCAGCGTCGCCTCATCGCCGTGGCCGGCGAGATCGTCGACGACGCCTACGTGGCCACCGACGACGTGGTGGGGCTCATCGACGACGCCGAACGCAAGATCAACCAGATCGGTGACACGAACCGGATCGACTCGGTCTCACCCCTGCAGCGTCTGCTGGTGGCCGAGGCCAACATCCTCGAGGAGCGTGGTGAGACCCGCGGTCAGTTCAACGGCCTCGAGACGGGGTACCGCTCCTTGGACCTCGTGCTCCAGGGCCTCCAACCCCACAGCCTCACCATCGTCGGCGCGCGTCCGGCCATGGGTAAGACGGCCTTCGCCCTGGGCATCTTGACCCACGTGGGCGCCGTGGTGAACCGTCCGGCGCTCTTCTTCTCCCTGGAGATGAGCCGCCAGGAGCTCGCCGAGCGCATCCTCGCCTCCACGGCCAAGATCGACTCCTCGAAGCTGCGCACGGGAGACCTGAGCGACGCCGACTGGAATCGGGCTCAGGACGCCTTCGGCTACCTGCAGTCGGCCAAGGTCTTCATCGACGACAACCCCAGCCTGACGGTGATGGACGTACGCTCGCGGGCCCGACGGATCAAGCAGCAGAACGGTGACCTCGGGGTCATCATCATCGACTACCTGCAGCTGATGAGTTCGCGCGGCAAGTCCGAGAACCGGCAGGTCGAGGTCTCCGAGATGAGCCGGTCGCTCAAGATCCTCGCCCGCGAGCTGGGTTGCCCGGTCATCGCCCTCTCCCAGCTCTCGCGAAAGCTCGAGGAACGCTCCGACAAACGCCCGATGATGAGCGACCTTCGTGAGTCGGGCTCCCTGGAACAGGACGCCGACGTCGTGTTGTTCCTCTACCGTGCTGAACAGTACGGCGTGGTGCCCAACGACAAGAAGTCCGAGGCGGAGATCATCGTGGGCAAGAACCGCAACGGTCCCACGCGAACGGCGCACCTGACCTGGCGAGGAGAGTTCGCCCGCTTCGACAACGTGGCCGACACGAGCAACTTCTAGGGGGCCGGTGTTCGTGACCACTGGATAGGTGGTGCGATCGACGGGTGACCGTCCCTTCGCCACACCCGGCGACAGGCTTCGTCGGGCGTGAGGTCGACGTGCAGGTCCTTGCCGTCGGGGCCGCGCACCAGCTTGAAGTCCTTGGTCCCCACGCGCACGTGTTCGAGCGTCGGACCGGCCTTGGC
>CAIORQ010000023.1 GCA_903860745.1 uncultured Actinomycetes bacterium
CGTCGCGGAGCGCCCGGGGGACCACGGCGCCGGCGAGCGCCCCCGAACGCCCGGCGCGTCTGGTGTCGCCGCGTCGGCGGCGCCGACTCCTGGCCCTCAAGGTCGTGGTGGGGACGGTCCTGGTGGCCAGCACCCTCTACGTCGGGGGTCAGTGGGTGTTGCACCAGTCGATCTTCCGCGTCCACCACGTCGTGGTCAGCGGCGAGCTGCACGAGAGCGTCGAGCAGATCCTCGCCACCACCCATCTCGACGCGCACCCCGCCATGATCGACCTGAGCCAGGCCGCGGTGTCGCGCGACCTGGCCGTCTACCCCTGGATCGGTTCGATCTCGCTCATCAAGCGCTGGCCCGACACCGTGGACCTGGCCGTGCACGAGGTGACCGCGGTCGCCGTCGCCTACGACCCGCACCACGTCCTGGTCTACGTCAGCGCCAGCGGACGCGACCTGGGTCCGGCGCCGACGACCGCCGACCTGCCTACCCTCGCCACGACGCCCCCGAAGTTGGCCGCCACCGCCTGGCCCTACCAGGGAGCGGAGTCGGCGGCCGCCCTCGTGGCCAGCGAGCTGCCGGTGGCCTTCGCGAGCCAGGTGAGCCAGGTCATCGCCGACGCGTCGGGCAACGTGACGTTGCAACTCACCACGCCGCTGCGCTTCTTCCTGGGTCCGCCGAGCGACCTCGGGGCCAAGTTCGTGGCGGTGGCCTCGGCCATCGCCCACGGCACCTTCGTGGCCGGCGACGTCGTGGACGTCACCACCCCGAGCGAATTGTCCGTCACGGGTCCTACTCCCTCGTGAGAACACCATTTGCCCCTAAACTGGGGGGCTTACTAGCCTTTCACCAGTCTCATTCGCAGGAAGCGGTCGTACGTAACGAGACCGGAGTAGTTTCGATACACCACAGCAAGGGGAATCCATGAGTCTCAACCAGGGCAACTATCACGCCGTCATCAAGGTGATCGGCGTCGGCGGCGGTGGTGTCAACGCGGTGAACCGGATGATCACGGCGGGACTGCGCAACATCGAGTTCATCGCGGCGAACACCGACGCCCAGGCCCTGCTGCTGTCCGAGGCCGACCTCAAGATCGACATCGGCCGCTCCCTGACGCGTGGACTGGGCGCGGGCTCGGACCCCGAGGTCGGCCGCCAGGCCGCCGAGGACCACCGCGCGGAGATCGAGGAGGCCCTCAAGGACACCGACATGGTCTTCATCACGGCCGGTGAGGGCGGCGGCACCGGCACCGGTGCGGCGCCCGTGGTGGCCGACATCGCGCGTTCGCTGGGCGTCTTGACCATCGGCGTGGTGACGCGTCCCTTCTCCTTCGAGGGCAAGCGGCGCGCGACCCAGGCCGAGAAGGGCATCCAGGCGCTGCGTGAGAAGGTCGACACCCTGATCGTCATCCCCAACGACCGTCTTCGCTCGGTGGCGACCTCGGAGACCTCCATGCTCGACGCCTTCAAGATTGCCGACGACGTGCTGCTCTCGGCGGTGCGCGGCGTGACCGACCTCATCACCGTCCCCGGTCTGATCAACACCGACTTCGCCGACGTCAACGCCATCATGCGCAACGCCGGCACCGCCATCATGGGCGTGGGCATGTCGACGGGCGAAGGCCGGGCGATCAACGCCGCGCGCGCCGCCATCACCTCGCCGTTGCTCGAGGCCTCGATCGAGGGCGCCCGCGGCATCTTGATGAACATCGTGGGCGGGCCCAACGTCACCCTCAGCGAGGTGACCGACGCCGCCAGCATCATCCACGACGTCGCCCACCAGGACGCCAACATCATCTTCGGTTCGGTGATCGACGAGTCGATCGGCGACGCCGTGCGCGTGACGGTGATCGCGGCCGGCTTCGACCACATGCCCCCGGCCAAGGCGCCGGGCACCGCGGGCACCGCTCCGGCGGGCACTCCCGCCGCGCCGGCGAGCGAGGCGCCGCGTTCGGACATCTTCGCCAACACCACCACCGACGACTTCTTCGACATCGGGGGCGACGACGACCTCCCCAGCTTCCTGCGCTAGCGCCGAGGACCTCGAACGGATCTCGGCCAATTTGGCCGAGGTGCGTCGTCGCGTCGTCGCGGCGGGCGGAGACCTCGAGCGTGTTCGCCTCGTGGCGGTGACCAAGACCTTCGACCTCTCCCTGGTGCGCGCCGCCGCGGCCGCGGGGATCACCGCGGTGGGGGAGAACTACGTCGAGGAGCTCGAGGCCAAGCGCCGCGACGCGGGCGACCTCGAACTCAGCTGGCACTACCTGGGCGCCCTGCAGAGCAACAAGATCGCGCGAATCGTGCGGGTGGCCGACATCATCAGCGGGGTCTCGCGGGCCAAGGAGGTCCTCAAGATCGCCGCGCTGCGTCCCGGCGCCGTGGTCGACATCCAAGTCGACCTCACCGGCCGGGCGAACCGCAACGGGGCCAGCGCGGCCGAGACACCCGCCTTGGTCGACCTCGCCCGCGAGGCGGGTCTGGCGGTGCGCGGGCTGATGATCGTGGCCTCGCCCGAGCCCGGCGCCGCGCGCGAAGAGTTCCGCCGCGTCGACGAGCTGGCCCGCGAGGTGGCGGTGCGGGAGCGGTCCATGGGGATGAGCGACGATTTCGAGATCGCCGTGGCCGAGGGTTCCACGGAGATTAGGGTGGGACGCGTCCTGTTCGGGCCACGGACCGCCCGTGCGACCCTGGCCTAACATGGGGGCGGGCGGTTGAGCCGCGAGGAGACCTAGATGAACGAAAAGATGCGCAAGGCCCTGGGCTTCCTGGGCCTCGTGGAGGACGACTACAACGAGTACGCCGCGACCGAGGCGCCCCGCCCCTTCGGCGAGGACGCTCGCGAGGAGCAGTCGTGGGCGTCTCGGGCCCCGGCGCGGCCCAGCGCCCCCGCCCCGCGCATCAACCCCACGCCCGCGCCGCGCACCGGGCCCGCTCCGCTGCGGCCCCAGGCCGCGCCCAACGCCGCGTCGCGGCCCACGCCGATCGCCCCCTACGAAGCCGGGCAGTCGCGCCCGCGCCCGGTCGTGTCCCTGTCGCCGCGTCCGGGCGGCTACGCCGTCGACCAGGACGTCGAGATCATGACGCCCCTGGAGTTCAACGAGTGCCAGCGCATCACCGACCAGTTGCGCCTCAACCGTTCGGTGGTGCTGGTGGTGACGGCCTGCGGTCCCGCGGTGGCGCGTCGACTCGTCGACTTCTCCGCGGGCACCGCCTACGCCCTGCGCGCCACGGTCGAGACGCTGGAGAAGGGCGCGGTCTACGCGATCTGTCCCCACGGGGCCACGCTGAGCCCCGAGGTCCGGGCACGCCTGGTCGCGTCGAACTACACCTCAGTGGGTTTCTAGTGGGGCTGATCCGTACCCTGATCGACATCTACATCTACGTGTTGGTGATCTCGGCCCTGCTGAGCTGGTTCCCCACCACGTCCTCCGACAGCGGACTCGCGGTGGTGAAGCACTGGCTGGCCGTGCTCACCGAGCCGGTCCTTCGGCCCCTGCGCCAGATCATGCCGCGTCCCAGCGTGGGCGGGGTGGGCATCGACCTGTCGGTCTTCGTGGCCATCGTCATCTTGATCTTCGCCGCGGCGATTATCTAGCGTGATGCTCCCCTTCGACGAGGGGGAACGGTAGGGTGGACGGCATGGAAAGTACGGACACTCCTCGCTCAGCCCTCGACGAGATCAAGACGGTCGCGTTCAAACAGGGGCTTCGCGGCTACGTCGTCGACGAGGTCGATGAGTTCCTCGACCGCGCCGCCGCCGAGGTGGACCAGATCCGCGAACAGATGCAGCAACTTCGCCAGCAGTTGCGCCAGGCCGGCGAACGGATTCGCCAGCTCGAGAGCGGCGCCCCAGCCCCCGCTCCGGCCCCGGCCCCCGCCCCCGTCGCCGCCGCGAGTCACGCCGGCGCCGAACAGGTGACGGCGATGATCGCCATGGCCCAGCAGTTCATCGAGCAGGCCCAACAAGAGGCCGAGGCCCGGGCGCGCGAGATGACGGTCGCCGCCCAGGAGCGAGCCCGAGAGATCGTCGCCGAAGCTCGTTCGCGCGCCGAGGACGAGGTCACTCGACTCAACGGCCTCAAGCAGCGCCTGAGCGAGGACGTCGCCACCCTGACTCGCCAGCTCGACACCGAGCGCACCCGCGTGGCGACCGTGCTCAAGGAATTGTCGCAGTGGATCGAGAGCTCGCTGCACGTGGGTGCGCCGGCGCCCGCCGCGAGTCCGTCACCGGCCCCCGCCCCCGCACCGGCACCGGCGCCGGTAGTGGACATCGCTCCGCGGCCCGTCTCCCCGCCACCGGCCCCCCAGCCCTCGACGGGCAACGTCCTCGATTTTGATTCGACGAGCGACGATCGCGCCTAGCCGGTCGTCGGGCTGCTAGGGTCGGCGCGCTGGTTCACACCATCCAAGGAGTCGTAATGCCGTCAAGCGCCAAGGGACCGACGAAGAAGGCCGTCGTCAAGAAGAACCCTCCGAAGACCTCCAGTGTCTCCCCGAAGAAGCCCGTCGCCGGGAAGAAGGCGTCGCCCGTGAAGGCGGCGGCATCGGCATCGGCCAAGAAGTTGTCGCCCGCTAAGAAGGCGGCTCCGAAGAAGGTCACCGCGGCCAAGAAATCAACCCCCCAGGCTTCGGCCAAGAAAGCAGTCGTCAAGAAGATCGTGAAGAACGTCGCACCCCCCAAGAAACCCGCCGCCGCCGCGACCAAGCGCCCCACCGCGGTGAGTGCCGCCCAGAAGGCCGCCGCCGCCGCCAAGGAGCGAGAGGCCAGGGCCAAGGCCGCCGCCGCCGCCAAGGCCGCGAAGGAGCGCGAGGCCAAGGCCGCCGCCGCCGCCAAGGAGAAGGAGGCCAGGGCCAAGGCCGCCGCCGCCGCCAAGGCCGCCGCCGACAAGGCCAA
>CAIORQ010000024.1 GCA_903860745.1 uncultured Actinomycetes bacterium
AGGTGTTCCGCCTCGAGCTCGACGTGTTGGCGCGCGTCGTCGCCGAGACGCCGACGGTGACCTTGATGATCCCCTTCGTGCGGACCCGCTGGGAGCTCCAGGCCTGTCTGGACCTGGTGAACCAGAGTCCGGCCGCCGGCAAGGTGCCCATCTGGGTCATGGCCGAGGTTCCGTCAGTGGCCTACCGGATCCCGGACTACGCGGCCATGGGGGTGAGCGGTGTCTCGATCGGCTCCAACGACCTCACGCAACTCATGCTCGGGGTGGATCGCGACTCGCAGACCTGTGCCGACCTCTTCAACGAATCCGACGAAGCGGTGCTCGACGCCATCGAGCGCATCATCACCGGGTCCCACCGCGCCGGTATCACGTCATCGCTGTGCGGACAAGCACCCTCGAACCACCCGGAGTTCGCCGAGAGGCTCGTGCGGATGGGCATCACGTCGGTCTCGGTCAACCCCGACGCCGTCGACGCGGCCCGGCGCTCCATCGCCCGGGCCGAGTGGCGCCTGCTCCTGGAGGCGGCGGACCCCGAACACCGCGGCCCCGCGCACTGACCCGAGGACCAACGCGACGACTGGGGACCGGCGAGGTCGACGAGGTGATCGTCGCCCGGGACGACGGGCGTCGCCCGAGGCCTCTCGCGTGGCGGGACGACTGACGAGGTGTCCGGGACCGGCCCCTTCACGTGCGGCGGCGACGACTTTCCCCACCACGCCAGGTGACTCGTCCCCGGTGACCTTCTCCTCTATCCCTGAGCGGGGGCGGACCCCATGATGGGTATGAGTCGCGTGGCATGGCCCGATTGGAGGTGTCACCATGGAACTCCTGCGCCGGGCTGAGGGACTTCGTTCGTCGGACAGCGAGGTGATGTTCGGCGAGGGGGACACCCTCGACGAAGCCTCCTCCGCCCGGTTCCCGGTCCCCCAGGGTTTCGTCATCACCTCCCAGTCGGGTCCCTCCGCCCCTGACCAGGCGGGCGTCGCCGCGGTCGAGGTGGGTCGCCGGGGTATCGGGTGGATCTCGGCGGACCCCCGCACCGTGATCGGGTCCGGGACCGATTCCCCGCGGGGCCGGTGAGAGCGTGTCCGAGGTCACCACGACCCGGGAGCAGTCGAAGGTCGTCGTCGGCGACGCCCTCGTCGTCGAGCCCTCGGGATTCGACGAGATGATCGTCGCGCTCAACGTCGACTATGACGTCAGGGGGCCGGTAGTGCGCGACGGAGCCATTGTGACGGGTGCGCTGGGTCGCGCTCACGACCTGCCCGTCGCGATTCACGACCGCCAGGAACCCGGACGCTACCGACTCGTCGAGGGTGACGACGAGGAGTGGTTCGGGTGGGCCGTCGGACCCACCAGCTGGAAACCCGAGCTCTACCCGCCGAGTCAGGTCCTCTGGCGTAGTGAGGGGCGCGGGGACCGGCTCAAGTTCGTCACGCCGCACGACGACCTGCGCGCCCTCGCCCTCGTGGGGGTGCGCCCCTGCGACGTCGCGGCTCTGCGGGTCCTCGAACGCGTGTTCCTGGGCCGACACCCCATTCCCACCTTCGCGAGGAGTCGTCGCAACCTCTTCGTCGTCGCCGTCGAGTGCGCCCGCCCGGCCAGCACCTGCTTTTGCGCCTCCATGGGCGCGGGTCCCGGGCTCGACGGCGACGTCGACCTCCCCGAGGAGGAGCGCGACGCCACCGCGGTCATCGCGTCGATCACTCTTCCGGAGGGAACCAGCGGCGGCGACGTCGCCGACATCGTCGCCGCCCTCAACGCCGGAGGCAGCATCACCGG
>CAIORQ010000025.1 GCA_903860745.1 uncultured Actinomycetes bacterium
CGACGGTCATGTGGGGGTAGAGCGCGTAGTTCTGGAAGACCATAGCCACGTCGCGCTCCTTGGAGGTCAGGTGGTTGGCGACCCGGTCGCCGATCCTCAGGGTGCCCCCGGTGATGTCCTCGAGCCCGGCCACCATGCGCAGCGCGGTCGTCTTGCCGCAGCCCGAGGGTCCCACCAGGACCATGAACTCGCCCTCGGCCACGTCCAGCGAGAGCCCCTTCACGGCGTCGAATCCGTTGGGGTAGGTCTTGGAGACCCCATCGATCGTGATCGACGCCATGACTAGCCCCTCACCGTGCGACGCGCGACTTCGTCCTCGTCGAGCGCGATGCCCAGACCCGGTCCGCGGGCAACGCGCAGGGTGCCCTCGTGGGGGACGAAGGGCGTCGTCAACAGCGAGCCCGCCCGCTTCGAGGAGGTCACCGGGTACTCGATCAGCCGCTCACCCGGCAGGGTGGCCACGAACTGCAGGGTGGCCGCCAACAAGACGTCGGTCGAGAAGCAGTGGGGGATGACGACGGCGCTGGCCGCGTACTCACGCACCATGGCCGAGATGTCGCGGCCGATCGTGAATCCGCCGCAGCGCCCCAGGTCGGGCTGGAGGATGGAGACCCCCAGGTCGATGAGCTGGCGGAAGGGCCCGACGTTGGAGTGCGCCTCACCGCAGGCCACCCGCACCCCCACGCTGTCGCAGAGGCGCTCGTAGGAGCGGAAGTCGTCACCCTCGAAGGGCTCCTCGAACCAGAACAGGTCGAGGTCCTCGGTGCGCCGGCAGAACTCACGGGCGCTGCGCAGGGAGTAGGCCATGCCGCCGTCGATCATCAGCTTGCGCCCGGTCCCGAGCACCGAGCGCGCCGCGGCAGCGAGTTCGACGTCGCGACCGACGTCGCGGCCCAGCGGACCCCAGCCCAGCTTCAGCGCGCCGAAGCCCTCGGCGACCACCCGGGCGGCGATGGCCGCGACCTCTTCGGGGGTCTCGGGCATCACCTCGCTGGCGTAGATCTCGATGTCGCTGGACACCTCACCACCCAACAACTGGGCGACGGAGAGTCCCGAGACCTGGCCGAGCAGGTCCCACAGGGCCATGTCGATGGCGCTGAGGGCGTGCAGGGCCGCGCCGTCACGCCCGTAGTGGTAGCTGTCGAGGAAGAGCTTGTCCCACAGGGGTCGCACCCGACGGGGGTCCTCGCCGACGAGCACCTCGGCCAGTCCGCGCGCGATCGAGTGCGAGGAGGGCATGGTGACGATCTCGCGTGCCACGTAGGGCGACGTGTCGCCCTCGCCCACGCCCACCAGACCCTCGTCGGTGTGGATGCGCACGAGGAAGGCGTCCTGGGTCCCGTCGGCGCGCGAGGTGTCCACCTCACCCACCGCCAGCACCAGTGCTTCGACCTTGGTTATCTTCATATCAATACCTCTCCCAGGTGTTCACGGATCATGTTGCGGGCCCGGTCGACGGACGCCACGAGCTGCTCTAGGGGGAACCGCTGAGCCACCGCGGTGATCGACAGGGCGCCGTCGGGCTTGGTGCGCGACGTCGGAAAGAGCGGGATGGCCAGACACACGATGCCCGGCTCGTGCTCCTCGCGGTCCAGCGCGTAGCCGCGGGTGCGGATCTCGACGAACTCCTCTTGCAACGCCGACGCCGTCGTCAAGGTCGTGGGCGTGAAGGTCTCGAAGCCGTCGCCGTGGGCCGCCACGTACTCCTCGACGAGTTCGCGCGTGGTGAGGTGGTAGGCGAGCAATGCCTTGCCCACCCCGGTGCAGTAGGCGGGGTTGCGCCCCCCGATCACCGAGGTCAACTGGTAGCGCGACATCGAGGGCTGGACCTTGGCCAGGTACACCACGTCGACGCCGTCGAGCGTGGCGAAGTGCGTGGTCTCTCCGAAGGCGCTGGCCAAGGCCGCCAGCACCGGGCGCACGCGGCCCACCTGGTCGAGCTCCTCGTAGTAGGAGAAGGCCAGTCGCAGGAGTCCGTAGCCCAGCCGGTAGCGACTGTCGGGATCCTGCTCGATGAGGTCGGCGCGGCGCAGGGCCGCCAGCGCGCGGTGCACGCTGGCCTGGGGCGAGTTCATCAGTCGCGCCAGTTCATTGAGGCTGACCCCGTCCGGGAAGGAACCCATGACGTTGAGGATGGCCAGCACCCGGTCGGCGCCGTGCAGGCTGGTGAAACCGTCAGGGTTGGTCCCCACGGCCTCGACCGCCCCGACGCCGCGCATTGCCGCCCTCACGCGACCCTCGCCCTCGCCGGAACGCGCGCCACCGCCGCCGCCCTAACGAACCGCACCGGACAGCATCCCTCGGATGAAGACCCGCGCGGTCGCGAAGTAGAGCAACAAGGTGGGCATCGCCCCGAGCAGCAGTCCCGCCATCAGGACCGGGATGTTCGAGGTGTACTTGCCGCTCAATTCCGCCAGCGTCGGCGTCACCATCTCGGTGTTGGGGGCGTGCAGCAGAACGAGGCTGATGAAGAGGTCGTTCCAGATGTTGAGGAAGGTGAGGATGCCCACCGTGATCACGCCGGCCTTGCCGATGGGCATGATCACCCGCCAGTAGACCTTCAGCCAGCTGGCCCCGTCCACGCGGGCGGCCTCCACCACCGAATCGGGGATGGAGCGGAAGTTCGAACGCAGCAGGTAGGTGCCGTAGGGGATGTTGATCGCGGTGTAGATCAGGATCGCCGGCGCGAAGTTGTTGGCCAGTCCGCTGCGCGCCACCTCGACGTAGAGGGGCAAGAGCACCACGATGCCGGGCATGAACATGATCATCAGCATCGTCCAGAAGAGGACGTTCCCAAGCTTGACGGGCACCTTGGTGAAGACGAAGGCCGCCAGTGACGAGGCGAGCGTGGCCAGGACGACGGCGGGCACCACCACGATGAGCGAGTGCAGGATGCTGGCGAAGAAGGGCACCGTGGAGAAGAGGGCCGAGTAGCTGGCCGTGGTGACGTGCGTGGGCAAGCCGAAGGGGTTGACCTCGAAGGCCTGGGTCGTGCGCATCGAGTTGAAGGCCATGAAGATCAGCGGATACACCGTCGAGACCCCGATGACGCACAGCACGAGGAACACTCCCGCACGAGCGAGGCGAGAACGCGCGCTCACGATCCCTGCTGCACTTCTCGGTTGGGGAAGAGCCTGACCTGGGCGATGGTCAGGGTCAGGACGATGAGGAAGAGCAGGAGCGCCAGGGCGGCCCCGTAGCCGAACTGCCCGTTCTCGAAGGTCGTGATGTAGGTGTAGTAGTCCACGGTCGTCGTCGAGAACCCCGGCCCACCCGAGGTAATCACGAAGACGAAGGCGAAGAGCGAGGTGAAGGTGTAGATCACGTTGATGACGCTGAGGAACTGCAACGCGCCCGAGATCATCGGGATGGTGATCGAACGCAGCCGGCGCCACCACGAGGCCCCGTCGATGTTCGCGGCGTCGTAGAGGGCGGGGTCGACGGTGGACATCGCCGAGAGGATCACGACCATTCCGAAGCCGAAGGACGCCCACACCAGCGCCAGGATGACCACGAAGCGCGCGCCCCACACGTTGCCGAGCCAGGAGTAGTTGCCCAGACCGAAGACCCGCAGCAACTGGTCCACCGCTCCACCGGGCAGGAAGAAGGTCGAGAACAGCACGCCGATGATGACCGGCGAGAGCACCATGGGGATGAAGAAGAGGAAGCGGAAGACCCGCCAGCCCAGCACCTTCTCGTAGACCAGCACCGCGGCCACCAGTGACGCGGCGAGGATGAGCGGCACCGAGATGAGGAAGATCACCGAGTTCCACAGCACTTGGTAGATGATCGGGTTGTGGAAGATGAGGTCGAAGTTCTTCAGACCGATGAATTGGCTGTTGACCCCGTCCCAATTGGTGAAGCTGTGCCAGATGGTCGCGCCGATCGGCACGACCATCAGACCCAGCACCAAGATCGCCGCAGGGGCCAGCGCACCGTAGGAGAAGAAGTTCCTCTTCTTGCGGGACCGCTCGGTGTCCGTGACGGACGGCGAACCCTCAGGTGCAGGCTCGTGGCCCGAACTCATCGTCTCTCCTCACTACTCCAGCTGTCGACGGACTGCGACATCTCCGGCCGCCGCGCGGCCGCCCCCACCGGTCAACCGGTGGCGGCGGTCGCGAGGTACTGGCTCATCTGCGACTGCATGCTCGACGCCGCGCTCTGGGGACTGAGCGAACCGGCGAAGACTCCGTTGTTCGTCTGGTACCAGTACGAGCAGATCGAGCCCGGCATGACGTTGTCGAAGGCCTCGAAGAGGTTGTAGTGGTCGGTGTTGATGTAGGTGCTCAGGTCGGTCAGCAACGGCTGGGACTTGGCGAAGGCCGCCGTGGCCTTGAAGGACGTGTTGTTGGGCAACTGTCCGAGCTCCTGGACTGACAGGTCCTGCACGGTCGGCGAGGTGAGGAACTGTATCAGCTTCACGTCCGCCGCCACGTTCTTCGAGTTCTTGAAGATGACGTAGGAGTTGTTGGGACCGCCCGAGAGCGACTTGGTGTACAGCGAGCCCGGCAGGACCGGCACCGGGAACAGGCCCACGTTGCTCGCACCCAGCCCCTGGGTGATCTGGTCGTCGTAGTACTGACCAGTGATGGTCATCGCCGCCTGTCCCGCCGCGAAGTCCGCGATGCCCGTCGTGTAGGTCAGGGTCGCGGCGTTGGAGTTGGTGAGGCCGTCGGCGAAGAGGCCGTGCCAGGCGGTGTAGGGCTTGATCAGCAGCGGCGAGTTCAGGGTCTGCTTGCCGGTGAACATGTTGAGCACGCCGGTGTTGCCGTCGAGTCCCGAGATCAGTGCGTCGAGCGTCCAGGCCCCGAAGTAGCCCTCCTTCTCACCGAAGTCGAAGGGGACGATCTTCTTGGCCTTGAGCTTCTGGGCGAGCGACACCAACCCCGCCCACGTCGTGGGCAGCGGCCCCGTGATACCGGCCTTGGCGAAGTCCTTCTTGTTGTAGTACACGGTGTAGTAGTAGCCCGCACCGTAGGGGACGGCGTAGATCTTCCCGCCGGTCTTGTAGCCCTGGGTCACGAACTGCCAACCCGTCAGGGACTTGACGTAGGACGGGCTCAGGATGTTGTTGAGCGGCAGGAGGAACTTCGCGTTCTGGATCACCTGTCCACCCACGTAGAGCTGACCGATGTCGGGTGTGGTGCCCGCGAGCTCCGAGGACTGCAGCAAGGTGTTGAAGGCGGTCGAGGAGCCGAAGGGTTCCTGGAGGATCTTGACGTGGATGTTCGGGTTCGCCTTCTCGAAGAGGGCCACGCCCTTGGTGAGGAATGACTTCGCCGCCGGGATCCCCTGGGAACCCGCGGCGAGCGGGTCGTTCCAGATGGTGATGTTGGTGACCTTGGTCGAGGCCCCCGCGCTCGCGGTCACCAGTGAGGCTCCCGCCAGCACCGACCCCGCCAGCACGAGGCGAGTGACGCGATGGCGACTCGCCCTTGAACGTGATTCCCCTAGCGAACGAAACATATGACCCCCCAGTCCTCACTTCCGATATTCGGAACGAGTTTCCACTTAACTCGTCGAACTGTATGTCAGGGGCCGTCGCGTGTCAAGCACGTCGAAGGGAATTACCGATGTTCGTCGACGAATCGTCAGATGAACTCACGATGGTCGCGGTACCACTCGCGAACCAGCGCCAGCACCTGATTGTCCGAGAGCGACTCGAGGTCCGAGTCCACTGCGCCCACGACCTTGCGAGCGACGTCGGGGTGCTTGCGACCCCAGTACTGCATCAGCGTCACCATCTCGTTGGCCTTGCCGTGACCGTGTCCGACGAGGATGACCTCGGACGCGTCGTCGAGGGCTGACGTGACGGATTCGAAGAAATCCTGCGTGTCGTGAGTGGTCCCGTGCACGTGGCGGTTGTGTGCCGATCTCAGATGGTGACGGCGCTGCGTCTCGGTGGGCGCGTGAATCTCCTCCGGGGCCTGGCCGGCCACACTGGACAGGCTCCACACCCTGGCCTCGTCGCGAGTAATCGCTACGGCCATGACGACATTGTTGTCAACACTCATGGTCCACCTCCTTCACCTCCAACCTAACGAAGCGCGAAGCGGCTGCTTAGAGGCGTAGGACCCTGGTGAGGAGCAGCCCTGGGACGACGACGCCCGGGGGTCGACGCGATCAGCGTCGGTCCCCGGGCGTCGGACTACTTGTTCTCGATCCGGTGCTGGGCGATGCGCTTGTCGGGGCGCGCGAGGAGCTCGTAGAGCGCACCGACGATGACGATGACCGCCATGATCAACAGGGTGATCCAGCCGTAGTTGAACAGGGCGCGACCGCTGGTGAGGGCACTGGGCCAACAGATGTTGACGAACATCGCGCCCAGGTAGACGAGGCCCGTCACCGTGACCGGCATCCCCCACTTGCCCAGGGTGAACGATCCGCTCGGCACCCAACCCCTGCGACGGGCGATGAACGACCCGAGGACCGTCAAGAAGAAGGACAGGTAGATACCCGACACGCCGAAGGACACCAGCGCGTAGAGCGCGTTGACGTTGGCCGGGTAGGTGAACCACAGTATGTTGACCGGCTTGCTCGGGTTCACCAGGACCAGCAACATGAACAAGAAGGGGATGATGACCCCGACGAGCACCGCGTTGGCCGGAGTCTTGAAGCGCGGCGACACCTGCTTGAGCCAGTTGCTCCCGGGCATCGCGCCGTCGCGCGCCAGGGCGTAGGCGACGCGCGCGCCCGCGCCCTGCACCGCCGTGCCGCAACTGAAGAAGGCGATCACCACCATCACGAGGAAGAAGTCGGTCAAGAAGTTCGGCAGACTGGCGAAGAGCACGGGGATGCCGCCCGAGACCACGCCCGCGATGCCGGCCTTCGGCGTGGCGAGGAGAAGTCCGAGCACCAGTACGAAGGAGGCGATACCGCCGTAGAGCAGCGCCGAACGCATGGCCCAAGCAGAGCCCAATCCGGAGCCATCGTGTCCAATCAGAATCGACTGCAGCAGCCCAATGTCCTTGCCAATGACAAAACGGAAAGTGTC
>CAIORQ010000026.1 GCA_903860745.1 uncultured Actinomycetes bacterium
ACGAGATCCGCACAGAGACCGTCAATCAGGCGGTCAGCGTCGTGGCCGCCAACCCGGCGGCGCGCGCCGCCATGGGGGCGCGCCACCAGGCGGTGGCCGCCGAGGAACCCGGCGGCCTCGTGGCCGAGGGACGCGACATCGCGACGGTGGTGTTCCCGAACGCCCGCGTCAAGGTCTTCTTGACCGCGACCTTGCACGAGCGCTCGCGCCGCCGTGGCGAGGAGGGGGCCGAGTCCGTCGCGCGCCGCGACCTGATCGACAGCTCTCGCGAGGCATCGCCCCTACGTCAGGCCGACGGCGCCCTCGTCGTGGACACGACGGGGCTGAGCGTGGAACAAGTCGTCGAGGAGATCGTCAGATGTCTCAAGAGCACCACCTCCAACTGAACCCCCACAAGACGCTCTTCTACCGAGGAGTCGCCCTCCTGATACGGGGGCTGGCCGCCCTGTTCTTCCGCCCGAGCGTTCGCGGGCGCCACCACATCCCCCTCGAGGGGCCGGTGCTGGTCGCGCCCATCCACCGCTCCAACCTCGATTTCGCCTTCACCTTGTTCATCTCCCCGCGCAAGGTCTTCTTCATGGCGAAGGACTCGCTGTTCAAGGTGCCGGGCCTCGGCACCGCGCTCATCGCGCTCGGGGCCTTCCCCGTCAAGCGCGGCACCGCGGACCGCGAGGCGATGCGTTCGGCCGAGGAGGTCCTACGAGCCGGGCACGCGCTCATCCTCTTCCCCGAGGGCACCCGCAAGTACGGTCCCACCGTGGAACCCCTGCACGACGGCGCGATGTTCATCGCGGCTCGCACGGGCGCGACGGTGGTGCCCGTCGGCATCTCGGGCACCGATCGGGCGCTGCCCGACGGGGCGAAGTTCCCCCGTCCCGTCAAGGTCCGCGTGGTGGTGGGCGAGGCCATCGCGGCCCCCGCCGGCGAGGGCCGTCCCTCGCGGTCGGCCATCGCCGACAAGACCGAGGAACTGCGCGCCAAGCTCGAGGCGGCCTACCGTGAGAGCCTGGGCCTGAACCCTCGCTGAGACCCGTCCTCGTGAGGGGGACATCGAGACGAAGGAGACACGATCTGGGGCCTGCAGGTGAGCGTCCTGCAGGAGGCCCAGCAAGCGGTCTCGGCCGCAGCGGCCAGTGACCGGGCGGTGAGCGGCGCTGGCGTGGTCGCCGTCGCGAGGCGTCACCACCAAATCGTGTCGCCGGTCCCCACCTTCTCCGCTGGCGAGGGCGGGACCGTTCGCTACCTCACCTCGGTGAGCGTGAACGGGGAGCAAAGACTCCTCGACGCCTGCGTGCGCTTCCCGGCCCAGGCCTTCGGAATCCCGGTCGTGGTCGAGTGCCCGCCCCGGCTCTCCCGGGGCGGCGCGCCGGGCCTCTAGCGAGAGCGGATGACGCGCCAGTACGTGCCGAAGACCACGCGGGCGTAGCGGAATCCGAAGAGCCAGTTCTTACCCTTCTTCGTGGTGCCCGAGGCCCTCGGGTACCACACCGTGGGCACCTCGGCCGGACGCCAGCCACGCTTGAGGCACACGATGAGCAGTTCGGCGGTCTGGTACTGGCTCTGGCGGAGCCGGTCGACCGCGTCGGCCAGCATGGTCACGCGCAGGCCGCGGTAACCCGTGGAGGTGTCGGTCATCTTCGCACCGGTCATGCGGTTCATGATGAACGAGAAGAAGCGAACCCCGGTCTTGCGGAAGGAGTCCGAGGTCTTGTCCACGCCCAGGACGCGACTCGTCAGGACGAAGTCGGCGGTGTCGTTGACCAGCGGGGCGAGCAGGTTGGGCATCTCCGCCGGGTCGTTCTGGCCGTCCGCGTCAAGGGTGATGACGTACTTCACCTTGTGCTCGATGCAGTAGCGGTAGGTGACCTGCAGAGCCACGCCGTGGCCCAGGTTCACGGGGAACTCGATGACCACCACGCCGGGGAAGGACCGCGCCACCTCGGCGGTGCGGTCGCTGCCCCCGTCCACCACCACCAGAGTGGTGTAGGGCCGTCCGTCGATCGTGGGGGGCATCTTCTCGAGCACCCCACCGATGTTGAGCTCCTCTTCGTAGGCGCAGATCGATGCGACGATCTCTTCGGGCTCGAAACCGGGTCGCTCGGCCTCCAGACGCTCGAGCGCCTGGCTGATGGCGAACTTGCGGAGGTTGGTGATCCGCGCCTTCTCTAGATCGACGTGCGACATCGCAATCCTTTAGTTGGACACCGACCACTCCCGCGTGGCGGGTCGGTGGGTGTGAATGGAGGGGAACTGCCACTCGCCGGACCCCTCGGGCACACGACGAATCGGCAATTGAATCACTGTGAAATCCTAGCAAAACGGCGTCTGGCGGGCGGTGAAGCACCGACCAGGCGACCCGGGGGACCTCAGGGCGTCGGCGAGAGAACCTGGGCAGCGGTGAAGTCGCGGTCCGCCTGGCCGTCGAAGCCACCCGGCTCGGGCACACCCAGGGCCACGTCCACCACGGCACACAGGCTGCGCAGGATCTCGCGCAGTTCCGGAGGTGGCGGAAAATACTCGTCCTCCAGGGTGAACTCGAAGCTGTCGACGCCGTTGATCGCCCCCAAATGAGCCACCACGTCGCTCACCAGCGACTCGGGCGCGGACGCGCCGGCGGTCACCGCCACCACGCCCTCGAGGTCGCTCGGGAGCTCGTCGGCGCCGTTGACGCGCAGGACCCGCCGACTGCCCACCGAACGCGCCACGTCAGTCAGGGCCACGGTGTTCGAGGAGTTGGCCGAGCCGATCACCACGACGGCGTCGGCGCCGGCGGCGATGGCCCGCAGCGCACCCTGGCGGTTCGTCGTGGCGAAGCACAGGTCCGATCGGTTGGGCATCCAGATGTCGGGGATCTTGGCGAGGGCGTACTCGCGCAAGTGCGACCACTCATCTTCGCTCAGCGTGGTCTGCGAGAGCAGGGCGTAGGGACCCGGACGCCGGGCCGCCCGGTCGATGTCCGCCTCGGACTGGATCAGTTCGACCGCCTCGGGCGCCACGGCCATCGTGCCGACCGCCTCCTCGTGCCCCTCGTGACCCACGTAGAGGACCGTGTAGCCCTTGCGGGCCCGTACCTTGAGTTCGTGGTGCACCTTGGTCACCAGGGGGCAGACGGCGTCCACCACGGCGCCTCCCGAGGCCCGGGCCGCCTCGATGACCGCGGGTGGCGACCCGTGGGCGCTCAACATGACCGGAGCGCCGGGCGGCACCTCGGCCACGTCGTCGACGAAGACGACGCCGAGCGACCGGAAGTGGTTGACGACGACCTGGTTGTGGACGATCTCGTGGTAGCAGTACACCGGGGGATCGAAGACGCGCGTCATCCAGTCCAGGGCCTTGATGGCCTTCTCCACCCCCGCACAGAAACCGCGGGGGGAGGCCAGGACCACCCGATCGACGCTCACGGGCCTCAGCCTAGTTTCCCGACGGGGACGTCGGCCCTAGGCTGGTGGGGTGTCGGGTGCCCGCGTGTCGTCAATTTCAGCTTCGTCGCCCGCCGCGGGCACCGACGTCGCGATCGGTGACGAGTTGGTGTCGGTCAACGGGCGAGAACCCACCGACATCATCGAGTATCAACAGCTGGTCGACGCGGCGCAGGTCACCCTGGTCCTGCAGCGAGAGGGACGGCCCCTGCGCCACAAGGTGACCATCACCAAGGCCGAGGGGCAGCCGCTGGGCATCTCCATCGATTCGGCCGTCTTCGACCGCATCCGCACCTGCGACAACCACTGCTCGTTCTGCTTCATCTACCAGCTCCCCAAGGGTCTTCGCCGATCCCTCTACGTCAAGGACGACGATTTCCGCCTGTCCTTCCTCTACGGCAACTACACCACCCTGACCCGCTTCACCGAGTTCGACCTCGAACGGGTCATCGAGGAGAAGCTCTCGCCGCTGTACGTGTCGATCCACACCACCAATCCCCACCTGCGCGCCGAGATGCTGCGCAACCCCCGCGGCGCCACCAGCCTGCGCTGGCTGCGCGAGCTCCTGCGCGCCGGCATCGAGGTCCACGCCCAGGTGGTGGTGTGCCCCGGCGTCAACGATGGCGAGGAGCTGGAGCACACGCTCCAAGACGTCCTCACGCTGTACCCGGAGCTGGTGAGCGTCGCCCTGGTGCCCGTGGGGGTGAGCGCCTACTCCGAGGAGCAGACCATGCGCTCGCACGACGCGTCCGAAGCGGACGCCGTCATCGGCCTCGCCGAGAAGTACCAGCGACTGGCTCGAGAGCTTCTCGGACGGACCGTGTTCTACGCCTCTGACGAGTTCTACCTGGTGGCCGGCCGTCCGACGGCCCCGGCGGAGTCCTTCGAGTCCCTGGACCAGGCCGAGAACGGCATCGGACTCGTCGCCGCCTTCATCGAGAGTTTCGAGGGGCACCGCGAGATGGACCCGCTCGGCACGGGCTTCTTCCAGTCGGTCGACGGCGCCCCCGCCCTCGGCTACCGCGCGCCACGGATGGACCACCCGACGCCTCTCGTCGACGGCCCCGACGGCGACGGCGCGGTGGCGGTCGTGACCGGCGAGTACGCCGCCCCGATCCTGCGCGGTCTGCTCGACGCCCACGGCTTCGCGCAAGTGCGGGTCATCGCCGTCGAGAATCGCTTCTTCGGCGGCAACATCAAGGTCGCGGGCCTGCTGACCGGCACGGACCTCGCCCGGGTCCTCCAGGACGTGCCGCTCGCCACCACCTGCTTGCTGCCCGACGTCTGTCTATCCGAGGGCCGCTTCCTCGACGGGCTCGGCCTCGAGGACCTTCCCCGCCCGGTGACGGTGGTCCCCACGACCGGACAGGACCTACGACGCAGCGTCACCGCGACGCTCGCGAAAGGACTCGTGCACTCATGAAGAAGCCCCAAGTCGTCATCGTCGGGCGGCCCAACGTGGGCAAGAGCTCGCTGGTCAACCGACTGGCCGCCAAACGCGTGGCCGTGGTGGAGGAACACCGCGGGGTGACCCGTGACCGCAAGGCCGTCGAGGTCGAGTGGAACGGCGTGAGCTTCGACGTGGTCGACACCGGGGGGTGGCTCGAGGCCGGCGACGAGCTCGAGACGAAGGTCTCCCAGCAGGCCGACGCCGCACTGAGCTCCGCCGACCTGGTGCTGCTAGTGGTCGACGTCACCACGGGGATGGTGGACGAGGACTCGCACGCCGCGCGCTGGGCCCTTCGTTCGGGCCGTCCGGTCCTGCTCGTGGTCAACAAGGTCGACGACACGCTGCACGAGGCCAGCGCCTGGGAGTTCTTGAGCCTCGGCGCGGGCGACCCCCACTGCATCAGTGCCCTGCACGGCCGAGGGGCCGGCGACCTGCTCGACGAGATCGTGACGAGACTGGGCGACCTGGTCGAGGAGCGGCCGATGGAGAGCATCGAAGAAGACGGGGCGCTGCGCGTGGCCATCGTGGGACGACCCAACGTCGGCAAGTCCACCTTGTTCAACCAACTCATCGGCGAAGAGCGTTCCGTCGTTCACGACATGCCCGGAACGACCCGTGACGCCATCGACACGCTCGTGGAGACCGACGAAGGGCTCATTCGCTTCATCGACACCGCGGGGATGCGCCGCCGGGCCAAGACCGAGGCCGGTCTCGAGACCTACGCGGTCCTGCGCAGCCTGGACGCCCTGGACCGGGCCGACATCGCGGTCCTGGTCATCGACGCGACGGTCGGCGCGACCGGACAGGACCAGCGGCTGGCCGAACGCATCTCGGCGGCCGGATGCCCCTCACTGGTGGTTCTGAACAAGTGGGAGCTGATCCCCACCGAGGAGCGCGACCACGTCCTGGCCACCGTCGGCGACCGCCTCGCCTTCTTGGGCGACGCACCGGTGATCAAGACGACGGCGACGTCGGGCCGGGGCGTGCACCGCATCCTGCCGGCCCTCGCCACGGCCGCCGCCGACTACGTCAAGCGGGTCCCCACGGGGGCGTTGAACCGGGCCATCCGCGACCTCCAGGTGAAGCAGCCGGCGCCCACCGGGAAGATCCGCTACGCGGTGCAGGGGGCCACCGAGCCGCCGACGTTCACGCTGTTCATCGCCGGCAAGCTGCCACCGACCTACTTGCGCTACGTGGAGCGCTCGCTGCGCGAGCGTTTCGAACTGGGTTCCACGCCCATCAGGGTGCGCGTACGAGTCGATTGATGGCCAAATGGTGCACCACCTGTGATCGCCCCGTGGAGGGCGACACCTGCGAGGTCTGCGGCCAGAGCGTCGCCGATCAGCCCCGCGAGAGGGTCCCCCTCAAGTGGAAGTTCTTCATCGTGGTCACCGTCATCTATCTCATCTGGCGGATCTATCAGTTAATTTCTTGGTTGTCGCACTGAGAGGAGGCCGGAGTGCCGGTATACGCGCTGGGGGACCGCGTCCCCGCCATTCACCCCGAGGCCTTCGTGCACCCCGACGCCGTGGTGATCGGTGACGTACGCATCGGGGCGGACTCCTCGGTCTGGCCCGGGGCCGTCCTGCGAGGCGACTACGGCACCATCGTCGTGGGGGAGCGCACCTCGATCCAAGACGGCGCGGTGGTCCACGCCATCGAGGACTACCCGACCGTGATCGGCAGCGACTGCGTCGTCGGGCACCTGGCGCACCTCGAGGGCTGCGTGGTCCACGACCGCAGCCTGATCGGCAGCGGATCGATCGTCCTGCACGAGGTCGTCGTCGAGTCCGGCGCCACCGTCGCAGCGGGCGCCGTCGTGCGCAACCGGACCCACGTGCCCGCCAACGCGCTGGTCGTGGGCGTCCCCGGTCAGATCCGCCCGGACATGAGTTCAGAGGCGTCCATCGTCGACAACGCCGCGCTCTACGTGGGCAACGCCCGGCGCTACCGCGAGCAGCTCAAGCGCCTCGTGGACTAGGAGTTCGACACGGCCACGAGCCGTTCGAGCGCCGTCGCGGCTCGTCCGCTGGTGACGCTCTCTCGAGCTTGGGCGTAACCCTCCACCAGGGTGGCGGCGTGACCGGCGGTCACCAGGGCCAGGCCGGCGTTCGCGCAGACCACGTCCATCACCGGGCCCTCGTGGCCCTCGAGGAATCGGCGCACGACGGCGACGTTGTCGTCGGTGTCACCGCCACGAATCGCGGCCACGTCGTGGTGCACGCCCAGGAGGTCTCCCGCGTCGACCTCGCTCAGGCTCACACCCTGGTCATCGACCCTCACCAGGGTCGAGCTCGCGCCCAGCGAGAGCTCGTCGAGTCCGTCGTGGGCATGCACCAGCACCACGTGGTGGGGGTCGTGGGCGTGCACCACCTGGGCCATCGCGTCGATGAGGTGGCTCTGGGCCACGCCGATCACACCGCGACGGACGCGCGCGGGGTTGGCCAAGGGTCCCAGCACGTTGAAGACGCTGCGAAAGCTCAGCGCCCGACGGATGGGGGTGAGGTAGCCCAGGGCGTGGTGGTAGGTGGGTGCGAAGAGGAAGGCGATGTGCGCCTCCTCGAGGGAGGTGGCGACCGTCTCGGGGGAGACGTCCAGGCGAACGCCCAGGGCCTCGAGGACGTCGGCGGACCCGACCGAGGAGGAGGCCGCCCGATTGCCGTGCTTGGCCACCGGAACGCCGCAACCGGCCACGGCCAGCGAGGCCATCGTCGAGACGTTGACCGTGTGGAGTTGGTCACCGCCGGTACCGACGATGTCGATGGCGTCCTCGCGCACGCGCAGGGTGGTGGCCGCGTCGAGCATCGCGTCGACGAAGCCGGTCATCTCCGCGACGGTCTCGCCCTTGCAGGTCAGGGCGGTCAGGAAGCTCGCGATCAGCACGCCGTCGACGCGTCCGGCCAGGATCTCGGCCAGCGCCTCTCGCGCCTGCGTGCGCTCGAGGTCGGTGCCGCGCACGAGCGGCTGGAGCACATCATGGGCGAAGGTCGACACGGGCGTCCTCTCGTCGGGGTTGGAGAACAAGTTAGCCGCGAGGGTCGCGAGGCTCGACAACTACGATGGGGGAATGGCTGGCACCTATCTCGACGCGATCGAGATCGTGCACCGCGAACGGGCCGCTGGCGACCAGCGAGAGTGGCGCGAACGGCGTCGCCACATCTCCTATGACGGGCCCCGGCTCGAGGACGCCCTGCGCCGCGAGGGCCGCGTGACCATCATCGCCGAGGTCAAGCGACGCTCGCCGTCCAAGGGCTGGCTCGCCCGCTACGTCGACCCGGCGGCTCTGGCCACGTCCTACGTCGCCGGGGGGGCCGCGGCCATATCGGTCCTGACCGACGAGGCCCACTTCGGCGGTTCGCGCGCCGACCTCGAGGCGGTTCGCGCCGCCGTCGACGTGCCGGTGCTGCGCAAGGACTTCACCGTCAGCGAGAACGACGTCCTGGACACGGCCGAGATGGGCGCGAGCGGGGTCTTGCTCATCGCCGCCCTGTTGAGCGACGACGAGTTGTCGCGCTTGGCGTCCCTGGCCCTGGACGTCGGCTTGAGCCCACTCATCGAGGTCCACGACGCTCGTGAGGCCGAGATCGCCCTCACCTGCGGCGCGCGCATCATCGGCGTGAACCAGCGCGACCTGCGCACCTTCGAAGTGGATCCCGCGCACGCCGCCGCCGTGATCGCCACGATCCCCGCCGATGTCGTGCGCGTCGCCGAGTCGGGGCTGCGCGGCCCCGACGACGTCCTCGCCGCCGGTCGGGCCGGCTTCGACGCCGTGCTGGTGGGGGAGAGCTTCGTGACCTCATCGTCTCCCGAGCGCGCGGTTCGCGCCTTCGCCGACGCCACGGGTCCCTCACGTGACTAGGGTGTCGCTGCCGCGCGTCAAGGTGTGCGGCGTGACCTCGCTGGTCGACGCCGGACTCGTGGCCGGGGCCGGGGCCGACGCGCTGGGACTGATCTACGCCGCCTCGGTCCGCCAGGTCGTCGGCGCCACCGCGACCGACATCGTGATGCGCTACGGTCACGAGCTCTGGTGCGTCGGGGTTTTCCGCCACCAGGACGACCGCGAGATCCTGCGCCTCGTGGAGCGCGACGCCCTGCGGATGGTGCAGCTCCACGACCCGGCGAGCGAAGAGCTCCTCGACGCCCTGGCCCAACGCGACGTCAGGGTGATCCGCGCCCTGAGCGCGTCACGGCCGCACCTCACCCCCGTCGAGGAGAGTTGCGTGGCCGCCGTCCTGGTCGACGGGTCGACTCCCGGCAGCGGCGTGGCCAACGACTGGGAGCTGGTGAGCACCCTGCGCTTCGCGGTGCCCATGCTCGTGGCCGGCGGCCTGACCCCGGACAACGTCGCCGACGTCATCGAGCGGGTCCGACCATGGGGAGTCGACGTGGCGTCGGGCGTCGAGGTGGTCCACGGGGTCAAGGACCCCGCCAAGATGACTAGTTTCATTTCACGAGCCCGCACGGCTCTAACGCAGAAAGGTGCGCAGTGAGCCAACACCGCCTCTACATGGGCGCCCCGTCCCCCTCGGGCCACTTCGGAGACTTCGGAGGGCGCTTCGTCCCCGAAGCGCTCATGCCGGCCTGCCTCGAGCTCGAGGTCGCCTTCGTCGACGCCTGGTCCGACCCGGAGTTCGTGCAGGAGTACCGCTCGGTCCTGCACGACTTCGGCGGACGTCCCACTCCGATCACCTACCTGGCCCGGCTCTCCGAGAGAATCGGCGTCGAGGTCTTCGCCAAGCGTGAGGACCTGGCCCACACGGGCTCGCACAAGATCAACAACGTGATCGGCCAGACCCTGCTGACCCGACGCATGGGCAAGCACCGGGTCATCGCCGAGACGGGCGCGGGTCAGCACGGTGTCGCCACCGCCACCGCGGCCGCGAGACTGGGGCTGGAATGCACCGTCTACATGGGCGAGCTCGACACCCAGCGCCAGGCGCTCAACGTCTTTCGCATGGAGCTCCTGGGTTCGAAGGTCGTGCCGGTGACCTCCGGCTCGAGGACGCTCAAGGACGCGGTCAACGAGGCCATGCGTGAGTGGGTGACCTGCGTGGAGGACACCCACTACTGCCTCGGTTCGGTCATGGGTCCCCATCCCTTCCCGTGGATGGTGCGCGAGTTCCAGAGCATCATCGGCCACGAGGCGAGTGAACAGCTCAGCGAGCGCGGCGTCGGCGTCCCCGACCTGGTCGTGGCCTGCGTGGGTGGCGGGTCCAACGCCGCGGGCGTCTTCGCCGGTTTCGCCAACACCAGCGCTCGCCTGGTCGGCGTGGAGGCCGCGGGGGGTGCGGCGGTGAGCAACGGTTCGCCCGGCGTCCTGCACGGGATGAAGTCGATGCTGATCCAGGACGAGCACGGCCAGATCGAAGAGGCCCACTCGATCTCGGCGGGCCTCGACTACCCCGGGATCGGCCCCGAGCACTCCTACCTCGCGGCCGAGGGACGAGCCCAGTACGTCGGCATCGGTGACGAGGACGTCCTCGACGCTCTCCAACTGCTGTCGCAACTCGAGGGCATCATCCCCGCGCTGGAGTCGGCGCACGCCGTCGCCTGGATCGTCCAAGAGGCCGGACGCGACATCCCCCGGGGCTCGACGGTGCTGTTGAACCTCTCCGGGCGTGGCGACAAGGACGTCGCGCAGGTCCGCGAGATCCTCCGGGGGCGCTCGTGAAGAGTCTCGAGGTCACCCTGCGCGACCTGCGCGAACAGGGCCGCAAGGCCCTCGTCCCCTACTTCATGGCGGGCGCCACCCCCGACTGGACGCGCCACGTCGAGGCCGCCCTGGTGGGCGGAGCGGACGCCGTCGAGATCGGCATCCCGTTCTCGGACCCGATGATGGACGGTGTGGTGATCCAAGAGGCCGCCCTGCGCGCCCTCGAGGCGGGGACCACCCTGGAGACGATCTGCGCGCAACTGTCCCAGCAGCGATTCTCCGCACCCCTGATCGCCATGACCTACTACAACATCTTCTTGCACTTCGGCCTCGAGCGATCCGCGGGCCGCCTCGCCGAGTGCGGGGTCCAAGGCGCCATCGTGCCCGACCTCACGCTCGAGGAGTCCGAGGAGTGGCGCCGATACTGTGACCTCCACGACATCGCGACGATCTTCCTGGTCGCCCCGTCCACGACGCCCGAGCGCTTCGCCCGGCTCGCCGCGGCGACCCAGGGCTTCTGCTACGCCTCGGCGCGCATGGCCGTCACCGGCAAGGCCCAGGGCGGGGGAGACGCCGCCCGAGTCGTCGAGGCGGTGCGCGCCACCTCGGACGTACCGACCTACGTGGGTATCGGAATTACCACTCCTGACCAGGCGCGCGAGGCCGCTCTGGACAGTGACGGGGTCATCATCGGCTCCGCATTGGTCCAGACGATTCTCGAGGGCGCCAGCCCCGAGCAGACCGAGCAATTCATCCGCTCCTTCCGCCGGGCCATCGATGAATAATCACTGATGGATAGGGATAATTAGGACCCCTTGTGCACAACTTCACAAGCAATTCCACCCCTAGTGTTACGACTCCGTCATAAAGCGGGTATAGAAAGTTGTTCGGAGCCACAACGAGTGGTTTCCAGGACAACACTTTTGGGGGAATTATGGCTGATGAAAAGGTAGCGGATCCGGGCCCACTCGGGCTGGCGGGATTCGCCATGACCACCTTTGCGCTCAGCAGCGCGAACGCGGGACTGTGGAAGGGAGCGGGAGTCGCCACGGCGCTGTCGCTGGCGTTCTTCTACGGAGGCATAGCCCAGATTCTGGCCGGTCTGATGGAGTTCGTCAGGAAGAACACCTTTGCGGCCGTGGCGTTCACCTCGTACGGCGCCTTCTGGCTCGCCTTCTACGGCTTGGTGAACTTCCAGCAGGCCCTGGGGACGGCCACGTCGCCCAGCGGGTCGGTGGGGATCTTCCTCCTGGGCTGGACCATCTTCACCCTGTACATGTTGGTGGCGTCGGTCAAGACGAACACGGTGATCATGGTCACCTTCGTCCTGCTGAGCATCACCTTCATCTTCTTGACCTGGGGCAACTGGGGCTCCTTCGGGGCCCACGCCAACATCGTCAAGATCGGCGGCTGGACGGGTCTCGCGACGGCCCTGGCGGCGTGGTACGGCTCGGCCGCGGCGGTCATCAACGCCACCCACGGCAAAGTGGTACTGCCCGTGGGCCCGCGCAGCTGATTCAGGCATCATCCACCACAGCGCCCGGGTCGACGACCCGGGCGCTGTGGTGACTTGGTAGAAATGTACGTGACCCGCACCAGCGGGTCGACCAATGAAGTGTGAAGTGGGGGAATCATGTCCGAAGCAAAGATCGAAGCCTGGCTGGAAGAAGACCGCGAGTTCGCCCCGAGCGAGGCCTTCTCGGCCCAAGCCAATGCGCAGCCCTCCATCTACGACGAGGCCGCCAAGGACCCCGTCGCCTGGTGGCGCGAGCAGGCGAACCGCGTCACCTGGGACGTGGCCCCGACCTCCACCCTGGAGTGGGAGCTCCCCAACGCCAAGTGGTTCGCCGACGGCATGCTCAACGCCTCGGTCAGTTGCGTGGACGTCCACGTGCGTGAGGGCCGCGGCGACCGCGTCGCCTTCAACTGGGTGGCCGACGCCGAGGGCGAGTCGCGCGTCATCACCTACCACGAGCTCTACCGCGAGGTCTGTCGCACCGCCAACGCCCTGATCGAGCTCGGGGTCAAGAAGGGCGACCGCATCGCGGTCTACATGCCCATGATCCCCGAGGCGGTCTTCGCCATGCTGGCCATCGTGCGCCTGGGCGCGATCCACTCGGTCGTCTTCGGCGGCTTCTCGGCCGACGCGCTGGCCTCGCGCATCCTCGACTCGGACTGCCGCTTCGTGGTCACCGCCGACGGCGCCTTCCGCCGGGGCGCGGCCACGCCGCTCAAGCCGGCCGTCGACGAGGCCCTCAAGTCCTGCCCCGACGTCAGCGCCGTCCTCGTGGTCAAGCGCACCGACGGGGCCGTCGACTGGGTCGAGGGCCGCGACCACTGGTGGCACGACATCGTCGAGCGCCAGAGCGCCAGCCACGAGCCCGAGTCCTTCCCGGCGGAGACGCCGCTGTTCATCATGTACACCTCGGGCACCACGGCCAAGCCCAAGGGCATCTTCCACACGACCGGCGGTTACCTGACCCAGGCCGCCACCACCTACTACTACGTCTTCGACGTCAAGCCAGAGACCGACGTCTGCTGGACCGCCGCCGACATCGGCTGGATCACCGGACACAGCTACATCGTCTACGGTCCGCTCATCAACGGCGTGACCCAGATCATGTACGAGGGACTGCCCGACTCGGGTGGACGCGACCGCTGGTGGAAGATCATCTCGCACTACAAGGCCACCATCCTCTACACCGCGCCCACGACGATCCGCACCCTGATGAAGTGGGGGCACCAGATCCCCGAAGGCTACGACCTCTCCTCACTGCGCCTGCTGGGCACGGTGGGCGAGCCCATCAACCCCGAGGCCTGGATGTGGTACCGCAAGAACATCGGAGGGAGCCGCTGCCCGATCGTGGACACCTGGTGGCAGACCGAGACCGGGGCGATCCTGTGCTCACCGCTGCCGGGGATCACCGCCACCAAGCCCGGCGCCGCCATGCGCGCCCTGCCGGGCATCTCGGTGGCCGTCGTCGACGACGCCGGCAACGAGGTCGGCAACAACTCGGGTGGCTACCTGGTGGTGACCGCACCCTGGCCGTCGATGACCCGGGGCATCTGGGGCGACCCGGACCGCTTCATGTCCACCTACTGGGCCCGTTTCCCGGGCAAGTACTTCGCCGGCGACGGGGCCAAGCTCGACGCGGAGGGCGACCTCTGGCTGCTCGGGCGCGTCGACGATGTCATGAACATCTCGGGTCACCGCCTCTCCACCACCGAGGTGGAACACGCCCTCGTGGGTCACCACGCGGTCGCCGAGGCCGCCGTGGTCGGCGCCTCGGACGACACCACGGGCCAGGCCATCGTCGCCTTCGTGACGCTCAAGCTCTCCGCGGACGACGCCGACAAGGACCAGGCGGCGCTGATCGAGGAGTTGCGCGCCCACGTGGCGTCGGTCATCAGCCCCATCGCCAAGCCCCGCCAGATCATCTTGACCCCGGAACTGCCCAAGACCCGCAGCGGCAAGATCATGCGGCGCCTGTTGCGCGACGTGGCGGAGAACCGCTCCCTTGGCGACGTGACCACCTTGACCGATCCGACCGTCGTGAACATGATCGCCGGCCTGATGGACACCAGCGCCACGGCCGAGGACTGAATCAGGAGTCGAAGCCCAGGCCCAATCGGTCCAGGAGTCGCAGCCAGAGGTTGCGACGACCCTGATTGTCGTCGGCGCGGCGGATCGACGCCTGCGTGAGGCGTATGAACACCCACCGCAGCGGCTCGGGCGGGAAGGGGAGGGGCTTGCGCCGCACCATCTTGAGACGCGTCCTGGGCGTGTCGAGACCGTCGAGCAGGTCGAGGACGGTTTGCGCGCCGAATCGGGTGGCCCCCACGCCGAGTCCCGTGAAGCCCATGACGTAGGCCACCCGCCCCCCGTGCGCCGTCCCCCAAAAGGGCGAGAAGCGCGTGCAGGTGTCGATCGCGCCGCCCCAGCCGTGGGTGAACTTGATGCCCGCCAACTGCGGGAAGGTCTTGAGGAAGTGCCCCGCCAGCGTGGCGTAGGTCTCGGCGTTGAAGTCGTAGTCCCGCTGGACCTTGCCGCGGAAGTTGTAGATCGCGTCGTAGCCGCCCCAGAGGATGCAGTTGTCGCGGGTGAGTCGGTAGTAGTGGAACTGGTTCCCGGCGTCGGAGACGCCCTCGCGGCCGCTCCACCCGATGCTCTCGAGCTGGGCCGCCGTCAGCGGTTCGGTGACGAGCTGGTAGTCGAAGACCGGAACCACGTACTTGCGCGCCGAGCGCACCAGGGAGGGGAACACGTTGGTCGCCAGGGCCACCTTCGCGGCCGTCACCGCGCCGTAGGGGGTGTGGACCCGCACCCCCGATTCGACGTCCTCGAGGCGCACGACCTTCGAGTTCTCGTAGATCGTGACACCCAACGACAGGCAGGCCCGCTCGAGGCCCCACACCAGGCGAGCCGGGTCGACCAGGGCGGTCCCGTCGGGGTCGAAGATCGCCCCGTGGTAGATGGGCGAGTGGATGCGCGACTGCGCCTCCTCCCGGCTCAGCACCTCGACGTGGTCGCCGAACTCGTTGCGCAACCGGGCCTCTTCGACCATGTCGTCGAGCTGCCAGGGCTCCACCGCCACGCGCAGCTCACCGGTGCGCTCGAAGTCACACTCGATGCCGTATCGGGCGACCGTCTCTTCGATCTGGTCGAGGTTCTCGCGGCCCATCTCCTCGATGAGCGCCATCTCGTCGGCGAAACGATTCATCCCGTTGTTGAAACCGTGGGTCAACGAGGCCGAACAGAAGCCGCCGTTTCGCCCCGACGCGCCCGCACCCGTCTCGTACTGCTCGACGACAACGACGCTGCGCCCGGGGTCACGTTCCTTGGCGATCAGCGCCGTCCACAGGCCGGTGTAGCCAGCGCCCACCACGCACAGGTCCGCCCCCACGTCACCGATGAGCGACGAACGCGCCTCGGGCTCGAGCGGATCGGAGTCGAGCCACCACAGATCCGGCTGGAGATCGCTGAGGTGGCGCAGAACAAAGTTGTTCTTCTGATTCATAGAGCCAGCCGTGAGGCTGGGTCACCTTCTCTCGCTACCGGGTCGAACGAGGTCATCAGCCTCGAATCGTTCCCGCAGATTCTACCCGGGGAGGCTCGCCTCGCCCCGCAGGCGCGCAGGGATCGACCGCGGGTCGTTGACGTGGTCCGCCGGCTCAATTAGACAGTGGGCATGACCTGGGTGTGGACATGACTCGCTCGGGACCGGCGGTGCGCGGGGTCGCTGGGCGCCGCGCGCACGATCCCCCGAGGTCACCGTGAGCACTCCGCCGGGTTCGCTCCACCTCCTTCGTGACGCCGTCCGCTCCCGGCGTCTCAGCGTGACGCGGCTGGTCTCGGCCTCGATCGAGCGACTGGAGTGCGCCGGGGAGCTCAACGTCCTGGCCGCCAGGAACTTCGACGACGCGCTGCGCTGCGCGGCGGACATGGATCGTGAGGGAGACCTCGCGGGCGCCCTCTGCGGCGTCCCCGCGCTGGTGAAGGACCTCGAGGACGTCGCCGGGTTGGCGACGCGCAAGGGCTCACTGGCCCTGCGCGACGCACCCCCGGCCCCGGCGGACGCCGTGGTGCCCGGACGCTTGCGCCAGGCCGGAGCCGTGGTGGTCGGCAAGTCCACGCTGCCCGAGTTCGCCATCGAGGGGTACACCGCCAACCTCCTCACCGGCGTCACCCGCAATCCCTGGGACCTCGCGTACTCGCCGGGCGGCTCGAGCGGGGGGTCGGCCGCCGCCCTCAGCGCCGGACTCGTCGCGGTGGCCACCGCCACCGACGGCGGAGGCTCGGTGCGGATCCCGGCCTCGCTGTGCGGCCTGGTGGGCCTCAAACCCACCAACGGAACCATCGGACGCTGGCCCGCGCACGACTGGATCGACTACTCCACGGACGGTCCGCTGGCGACCTCCTGCGAGGACCTCCGGCTCCTGCTCGACGTCACGCGGGGTCGAGTCGACGGCGACCCGACGTCCCCGTCGCGCCAGGGCGTGAACTGGGTCGGCTACGACGGCGCACCAGTTCGTCTGATCGCCGCCGAACGCACTTCGGCCCTCGGTGCGCTGGACCCGAGCGTCGCCGCGTCGCTGCGAGACGGCGTGGCCGCGCTCGCCGAGCGTCTGGGAGCGAGGGCCGAGTGGATGGCTCCCCACGAGTTCTTCCGTGACGGGGACCCCGACCTCGACTGGTTCCCGGTGACCTCCGCCGAGCACGTCGCCTCGCTGGGTCGTGAGTGGGTCCTCGACCACTTCGACCAGTTCCACCCCGCGACCCGGGAGTTCCTCTCCGCGGGGCTCTCGGTCACCCTCGACGACTACCTGGCCGCGCGACGGCGCCGTTTCCACTACGTGCGCCGCATCGACGAGTTGCTCGGTGAGTCCGGTCTCCTGGTGACGCCGAGCGTGGCGGCCCCGGGATGGCTGGCCGATGGTCGTATGACCGACGACAGCGAGGTCCACGGGCTGGCCCCCGAGGTCTACTCCACGGCCGTGCAGAACGTGACCGGCAATCCCGCCATCACCATCCCCTGGGGGAGGCTCCCCAACGGCCTGCCCTTCGGGCTTCAGGTCACGGCCCCGCACTTCCACGACTATCGTCTGATCGACATCGCCGCCCTGATGGAGCGGACCCACCCCTGGCCTCGAACGGCTCCGGGCTACGAACCCTTGGAGACGGTGCTCGACCTGGTCTAGGGTCCGTCGGCCCGTGGCATAATGGACCCTGTGTACAACCCTCCCGCGTTCCGACTGGACGACGAGGGTGCCTGGCGGATCGTCGAGGACGCGGGGGCCGGCACCCTGGTCGTCGCCACCCCCACGGGCCTCGAGAGCGCGTTCGCCCCGGTGCTCGTCGCCCAGGACCGTCGCTCGATGAGCCTGCACGTGGCCAGGGCCAACCCCTGGCTGCGCGCGCTCACGCCCGGTGCCGAGGTCCTGGGCCTCTTCGTGGCCGCGAGCGCCTACGTGAGTCCACTCAACTACCCGAGTCGTCACGACAACCTCAACGTGGTGCCCACGTGGAACTACGCCCTCGCCCAGGTCCGCACCACGGCGACCATCCACGATGACCCGCAATGGCTCTGGCGTCAGGTCACGACCCTGACCGGCCACTTCGAGGAGGGTCACGACCCCGCCTGGACCCCAGAGCACCTCGACCCGGGCTTTCGTGACGCCCAGCTGGGAGCGATAGTCGGTGTCGAACTGTCCGTCGTGTCGATCGAAGGGAAGGGAAAGCTCTCCCAGAACCGTCCTGACCTTGACCGCCTTGTCGTTCACGAGGCCTTCGAGGCGGGATCGCTGCGCGAAAGACTGATCGCCCAGCGGATGGAGTCACCCGAATAATCGACGGTTCATCAGGTCTGGCGCGCCCCAGAGCGCGTCGACGTTCCGATTCGGACAGATTTGGCTCCATATGACCTCCGCGAAGAGGCGAACGGCGTTAGATTCTTGCCTCAAGAACAACGTGACGGGGACTCGGTGTGGGGGCCCATCACCCGACTTCAGGGGGGAAGTTATGACGGAAGGCTTCACATCGGAATCACTCGGCGCCAAACTCGAGGTGGTCCCCGGCCAGCATGAGCGACTTCGCCAGGGGGTCCTCGGACTGCTGGACATCTCCGCGGCGACCATGGCCAACATCGGTCCGGCCATGAGTTTCTACTTCGGCTTCGGCTTCCTCGCCATCACCGCCGGTCTCGCGTCGCCCCTGACCATCATCGCCGCCGGCGTGGCCATCTTCTTCTGCGCCAACACGCTCTCGGAGTTCACCAAGGTCCTGCCCTCCACGGGTGGCTTCATCTCCTTCATCGGCAAGACCTTCGGCGGCCGTGCCGCCGTCACCACGGCGATCCTGACCGGAGCGGGTTACATCGCCGCCATGGCCTCGGTCATCGCGATCGTCGGCGGCTTCTTCCAGACCATCCTGCAGAACTACAACGTGTCGGGTCTCGAATCGGTCCCGTGGATCGTCTGGGTCCTGGTCTTCCTCGCCTTCGCCTCCTTCATGATGGTCCGGGGCATCTCGATCTCCACCAAGATCGCGGGTTTCTTCTTCGCCTTCGAGATGCTCATCATGATCATCGTCAGCGTCATCTCGCTGGTGAAGTTCCACGGCTCGATCAACCTCAAGCCCTTCGACCCGCACAACATCACCGGCGGCTTCAAGGGCCTCGCTGAAGGCTTCCCGCTCGCGGTCTACCTGTTCATCGGTTGGGAGAACTCGGCCGCGCTGGCCGAGGAGACCGACAACCCCCGCAAGAACGTGCCGCGCGCGGTGTTCACCTCCATCCTCATCATGGTCGTCGCCTACACCTTCTTCGCCTTCTCCACGGTGGTCGGCTTCCAGGACAACGTGACCAAGTTGGGCGGCTCGGCCCTACCCCCCTTCGTCGCGGTGGCCAAGGAGGCCTTCGCCGTCTTGTTGTTCTTCGCCTTCCTCGCCGGCATGACCTCGACCCTCGGTGCCCTGATCGCCGGCACCAACTCGCAGGCGCGACTGATCTTCAACGCCGGACGCGAGGGACTCATCCCTCGAAGCATCGGCAAGGTCCACGCGACCCGCCGCACGCCGGTGAACGCCCTGTTCTTGTTCCTGGGCCTCGGTCTGGCCATCATCGGGATCTGGGGTCTGGGCCACATCATTGGCGGACACGGCAACCCGCACTACATGATCGCCGCCAACATGTTCTACGAGTCGTCGACCTTCGGGACCATCCTGGTCCTGCTGGTCTACGCGATGTCCAACCTCGCGCTACCGGTCTACTACCGGCGTCACCACCCCGAGCTCTACCGGGGCTTCCGCCACATGGTGCTGCCGATCCTCGGGACCCTGTGGATCCTCGTGCCCCTCTACTACCTGGCCAAGCCGGGGCAGGCCACTCCCTACAACTGGTATCCCTACATCGCGCTGGCGGTGGTGATCATCGCCGTTGTCTACGCGTCGGTCCTCGTCAAGCGGGACCCGGGGATCGCCGATCGCGTGGGCTCGATCGTCGCTGACGAATAGGACACCTCCTGGAGGCTGCCGCGAGCCGCGGGCGGCGGCCATGCTCGCGGGGCTTCAGCGGTGAAGGATCCGGCCGCGGTCGTAGGGCATCGGCCAGGGGACGAACTCACCGAGGGCCTCGGCGGCCAGGAGCGCCCAGTGGGGGTTCCGCAGGAAGGCGCGCGCCAGGAACACGGCGTCGGCGGATCCCTCGTTGAGGATCGTCTCGGCCTGTTCGGGTTCGGTGATCATCCCCACCGCCGCCGTGGCGATCTCGGCCGTCGTGCGAATCTCGCGGGCGAAGCCGACCTGGTAGCCCGGGCCCACCGGAACCTTGGCGTGGGCCACGTTGCCGCCCGAGGACACGTCGATGAGATCGACGCTCGCGTCCTTCAACATCCTCGAGAGCTCCACCGACTCGGTGATGTCCCAGCCTCCGGGGGTGTAGTCGCTCGCCGAGATGCGCACGAAGAGAGGCACGAGCCCACCGACGCGGGCGCGAACCGCACCGACCACCCGCAACAAAAGTCGCGCCCGGTTCTCCAGTGAACCCCCGTACTCGTCCTCGCGCTGGTTGGACAGGGGAGACAGGAACTGGTGCAGGAGATAGCCGTGGGCCGCGTGGATCTCGAGGACGTCGAAGCCAGCCCCCAGTGCCCGCTCGGCGGCGTCGGCGAAGTCCTCCACGACGCCGTCGAGGCCCCGCGCGTCCAGGGCCCGGGGTTCGGGGTAGCCCTCGAAGGCCAGGCGACTCGGCGCGACCGTCTGCCAACCCCCCTCCTGCGGCGAGGCGATGTGGTGGGCGTCCCACGGGCGCATCGTCGAGGCCTTGCGCCCGGCGTGCGCCAACTGGATACCCACCTTGGTCGACTGCGAGTGGACGAAGTCGGTGACCGTACGCCACGCGAGTCGCTGCTCGTCGTTCCAGATCCCGGGACACGCGATCGAGATGCGACCCTCGGGGTTCACCGCCGTCGCCTCGGCCATGACCAGTCCGGCTCCGCCGGAGGCGAAACTCCCGAGATGCACCAGGTGCCACGCACCGACCACGCCATCGCGGGCCGAGTACTGGCACATGGGACTGACCCAGACGCGATTGGCGAAACTGGTGGAACGAATGGTCAAGGGAGTGAAGAGTCGGGTCACGCGGTTCCTTTCGCCGGCCGTGACCAATGTAGGGCCTTCTCGTCGCCCTGCGCCCTGAACTGTGTTCACGCGGAAGCGGCCGGGTGGGCGATCGTCCCCGCTCGACGTCGTGGCCGCGCTCGCCGAACGTCTGGGCGTGACGACGCCGTGGTCGGGCTGGGGAGATTTGAACTCCCGATCTCTCGGCCCCCAGCCGAGCGCTCTAGACCAAACTAAGCCACAGCCCGCGAGGAACCAATGTTAGCCGGTGGGTCAGTGGCGCTCGAACCCGACGGCGCCTCGCCGCGCAGGAGCTTCGCGTCGCGCCCGATCGACCCTCGACCACGCACCGGCGCCACGCGACCTCCACGTCGGCGAACCAGGTCGCCGCCCTCGCGCGCCCGGCGGGCCGGCGAACCGTCCACCGGAGGTCGGGCCGATATACTGGTCGCCGGGTCAGCGTTGCCCCGGAAGGTGACGCCAATGACCAAGACCCCCTCTCTCTACGACCCCGCTTTCGAGCACGACGCCTGCGGCGTCGGAATGATCGCCGACCTGACGGCGACTCCCACGCACGCCACGGTCGCCGACGCCCTGACGATCCTCGAGAACCTCGAGCACCGCGGTGCGACGGGTGCCGACGCCGACTCCGGCGACGGCGCCGGCATCTTGCTGCAGATGCCCGACTCGTTCATCCGCGCGCAGTTCGGCGACCTCGTGCCCGAGCCGGGCTCCTACGGCGTCGGCTTCTGGATGATCTCGCGCGACGCCGATCGCGACGAGGTCACCGCGGCCATCACCAAGCGATTCTCCGCACTGGGCCTGGCCACGCTCGCGTGGCGCGACGTCCCGGTCGACTCGAGCCTCCTGGGTCCCACGTCGGCCGCCTCGGAACCCCGCTTCGTCCAGCAGTTGGTCGTCGGCGACGCGGGCGGCGACCTCGAGCGCGCCATGTACTGCGCACGCAAGGTTGTCGAGCACGAACTCGACGTGTACGCGGCCTCGTGCTCGCCCCACGTGCTCATCTACAAGGGCATGCTCTCCTCACCGCAACTGCGGGCCTACTTCGCCGACCTGCGCGACCAGGGACTGACCTCGGCCATCGCGGTCGTGCACAGCCGCTTCTCGACCAACGTCCTGCCGCGCTGGGACCTCGCCCAGCCCTTCCGCTACATCGCCCACAACGGCGAGATCAACACCGTGCGCGGCAACCGCAACTGGATGACGGCGCGCGAGACGACCTTGTCCAGCGACGCGCTGCCCCTGGCCCTGGCCGAACTCACGCCCATCATCACGCCCAACATGAGCGACTCGGCCAGCTTCGACGAGGTCGTCGAGTTGCTGGTCCAGTCGGGCCGCTCCCTGCCCCACGCCATCTTGATGATGATCCCCGAAGCCTGGGAGCGTTCGACCGCCATGGACCCCGCCCGACGGGACTTCTACCGCTACCACGCCGCCTTGATGGAGCCCTGGGACGGACCCGCGTCGGTCACCTTCTGTGACGGACGGGTCGTCGGTGCGGTGCTGGACCGCAATGGCCTGCGACCGGCGCGCTACTGGGTCACCAAGGACCGGCGCGTCATCTTCGCCTCCGAGGTCGGCGTCTTGGACATCGACCCCGCCAACATCGAACGCAAGGGCCGTCTCCAACCGGGTCGGGTCTTCTTGGTCGACGTGCAAGAGGGTCGCATCATCGACGACGACGAACTGAAGTCCACCCTCGCGAGTCAGGCCCCCTACGGCGAGTGGCTGGCGCGTCAGCAGGTGTCCCTCGACGAGCTCGAACCCCGCACCATGCTCACACCCAGCTACGCCTCCGTCGTCCAGCACCAGCGACTGTTCGGCTACAGCGACGAGGACCTTCGCCTGATCGTGCGCCACATGGCCCAGGTGGGGGAGGAGGCCATCGGCTCGATGGGCTCCGACGCGGCGCTGCCGGTCCTCTCGCGCCAGCCCCGTCCCCTCTTCGACTACTTCACGCAGCTCTTCGCCCAGGTGACCAACCCTCCCCTCGACGCGATCCGCGAGGAACTGGTCACCTCGACGCGCGTCACCATGGGCGGCGAGGACAACCTGCTCACCGAAAGCGCACGACACTGCCACCAGATCGTCCTGCCCTCGCCGGTGCTGAGCATCGACGAACTCGCCAAGATCCGCTACATCCACGAGGCCCAGGCCGATTGGGCCTTCCGCAGTGAAGTCGTGGATGGCCTCTTCCCCGTCCAGGGCGACACCAGCGGGGGCGAGCGCCTCGCCGCAGCCGTGGCGAGGGTCTGCGACGACGTCGTCGCCCTGGTGCGTGGCGGCGCCAACATCATCATCCTGTCGGACCGCAACTCCTCGAAGGAGCTCGCCCCCATCTCGAGCCTCCTGTTGACCTCGGCCGTGCACCACCGACTGGTCGACGAGCACCTGCGCACCAGCGCCGCCCTCGTCGTCGAGGCGGGCGACGTGCGCGAGGTCCACCACGTCGCGTTGTTGCTGGGCTTCGGCGCCGCCGCCGTCTGTCCCTACCTGGCGTACGAGAGCATCGACTCACTGGTGGAGACGGGACAGATCACCAGCGTGGCCGCCGCCGAGGCCCGCTACCAGTACGGCAAGGCCCTCAACAAGGGCGTGGTGAAGGTCATGTCGAAGATGGGCGTCTCGACCGTGGCGAGCTACGTCGGCAGTCAACTCTTCGAGGCCGTCGGCATCGACGAGAGCGTCCTGGCGCAGTACTTCCCGGGGTTCCACTCACGCGTCGGGGGGATCACCCTCGAGCACATCGCCCGCACGACGCTGGGCCTGCACGCGCAGGCCTACTTCCCGCCACCCGCCGAGCGCGTGACGATCGCCAACCGCGGCGAGTACCAGTGGCGCCGCGACGGCGAGGTGCACCTCTTCAACCCCCGCACGGTGCAGAAGCTCCAGCACGCCACCCGCGAGGGGCGCTACGACATCTTCAAGCAGTACACCACGCTGGTCGACGAGCAGGCCGACGCCGCGGTGACCCTGCGCAGCCTCCTGCGCCTGCGACCGGCGGCCACCCCGCTGTCGATCGACGAGGTCGAGGACGTTCCCTCGATCCTGCGGCGCTTCTCCACCGGCGCCATGTCCTACGGGTCGATCTCCGAAGAGGCGCACTCCACGCTGGCCATCGCCATGAACCGTCTCGGGGGCAAGTCCAACACGGGCGAGGGGGGCGAGGACGAGGACCGCTTCGACGTGAACGACCCGCGGGGCAATCGCCGCAGCGCCATCAAGCAGGTCGCCTCGGGTCGCTTCGGCGTCACCAGTCGCTACCTGGTCAACGCCGACGACCTCCAGATCAAGATGGCCCAGGGGGCCAAGCCCGGCGAGGGAGGCCAGTTGCCCGGCTCCAAGGTCTACCCCTGGATCGCCAAGACCCGCCACTCGACCCCCGGCGTGGGGCTGATCTCGCCTCCGCCGCATCACGACATCTACTCCATCGAGGACCTGGCCCAGCTGATCTACGACCTCAAGAACGCCAACGACCAGGCCCGCATCCACGTGAAGCTGGTGTCCGAACAGGGAGTGGGGACCATCGCCGCCGGAGTGGCCAAGGCCCACGCCGACGTGATCTTGATCTCCGGCCACGACGGGGGCACCGGCGCCGCGCCCCTCACCTCGCTCAAGCACGCGGGAACCCCCTGGGAGTTGGGGCTGGCCGAGGCCCACCAGACCCTCGCCGCCAACGGCCTGCGCAGCCGCGTCGTTGTCCAGGTCGACGGCCAACTCAAGACCGGACGCGACGTGGTGATCGCCGCCATGCTCGGCGCCGAGGAGTTCGGCTTCGCGACCGCTCCGCTGGTGGTCTCGGGCTGCGTGATGATGCGCGTGTGCCACCTCGACACCTGCCCGGTGGGCATCGCGACCCAGAACCCGGCGCTGCGCGAACGTTTCACGGGACGCCCGGAGTTCGTCGAGAACTTCTTCGAGTTCATCGCCCAGGAGGTCCGCGAGTACCTGGCCTACCTGGGCGTGCGCTCCCTCGACGAGCTGATCGGCGACGTGTCGCACCTGGACGTCACCACCCTCGCCGACGAGGCCAACACCCTCGACCTCCAGGCCCTCCTGGCGTCGACGGACCCCGAACAGCGCCGTCACCGCAGCTCCCAGGACCACGGTCTCGAACAGGCGCTCGACTGGCTCTTCCTCGACGAGGCGCTGCGCGCCGCGACCACCGGCGAAGCGCTGAGCATCTCGCTGCCCATCCGCAACGTGAACCGGGCCGTGGGCACGCTGACGGGCAGCGCCATCACCCGGGCGCTGGGCGCCGCCACCCTCGCCCCCGACCACGTCACCATCAACCTGGAGGGGTCCTCGGGCCAGAGCCTGGGCGCCTTCATCCCGTCGGGCCTGACCCTGCGCCTCACCGGCGACACCAACGACTACGCCGGCAAGGGGCTCTCGGGCGGGCGCATCGTGATCGCACCGCCCCCGACGGCGACCTTCGCGAGCGAGGCCAACATCATCGCGGGCAACGTCATCGGCTACGGCGCCACCAGCGGCGAGATCTTCATCAGCGGCGTGGTCGGAGAACGCTGTGCGGTCCGCAACTCCGGCGCGACGATCGTCGTGGAGGGCACGGGCGACCACGCCTGCGAGTACATGACCGGTGGTGTCGTGGTCATCTTGGGTCGCGTGGGCCGCAACCTCGCGGCGGGCATGTCCGGGGGGACCCTGTACCTCTACGATCCCGACAACGCGGTGCACGACCACCTCTCGGCCGGGGTCTACGAGATCGACCCGATCGAGTACCCCGACGAGGAAGTCCTGCGCCCGCTGCTCGAACGCTTCTCCGCCGAGACCGGCTCCCGGCTCGCCCGCGGCATCGTCGACGAGTGGCGTCGCGAACGCATGAACTTCGTGCGCATCGAGACCTCCGAGTACCAGAGAGTGCGAGACGAGATGCGCAATGGGTAAGGTCACCGGCTTCCTCGAGTACCCCCGCCGCGGACCGGCCAGTCGGCCGGTGAGCGTGCGCCTGCGCGACTGGCGTGAGGTCTACGAGCCCCAGAGCGACGAGGACGCGCAGGTCCAAGGCGCGCGCTGCATGGACTGCGGCATCCCCTTCTGCACCCAGGGCTGTCCGCTGGGCAATCGCATCCCCGTCTTCAACGACCTCGTCTACCAGGGCCGCTGGGACGAGGCCGCGCGCCAACTGCTCGACACCAACAACTTCCCGGAGTTCACCGGACGACTGTGTCCGGCGCCCTGCGAGTCGGCCTGCGTGCTGGGCATCGGCGCGGACCCCGTGACCATCGAGCGCCTCGAGTACGAAGTCATCGAGCACGCCTTCGCCCGCGGCGTCGTCGTCCAGCGCCCGCCCGCCGAGGAGACCGGCCGGCGAGTGGCCGTCGTCGGATCGGGTCCCGCGGGTCTCGCCGCCGCCGCGCAACTGAGAACGGCCGGCCACCACGTGGAGGTCTTCGAGCGCGCCGACGCCATCGGTGGACTGCTGCGCTACGGGATCCCCGAGTTCAAGCTCGAGAAGCGCGTCCTCGACCGTCGCCTCGACGCCATGGCGGCCGTGGGCGTCGTCTTTCACACCTCGGTCGAGGTCGGCGACGGGGACACCTCGCTCGCCGCGTTGCGCGACGCCTTCGACGCCGTGGTCCTGGCGATCGGCTCGACGAGGCCGCGACTGATCCCGGTGCCCGGAGCGCAGCTGGACGGGGTCTATCCCGCGATGACCTACCTCGAGGCCGCCAACCGGGCCGTGCGCGAGGACCGCGCCTCCTCGATCGACGCCGCCGGCAAGAACGTGATCATCCTGGGTGGCGGCGACACCGGCGCCGACTGTCTGGGCACGGCCCATCGCCAAGGGGCGGCCTCGGTCACGCAGATCGAGATCATGGACGAGCCGCCGCGCGAGCGCCCCAGTGACCAGCCCTGGCCGACCATGGCCCGGCTCTACAAGGTGACCTCCGCCCACGAGGAGGGCGGCGAGCGCGTCTTCGCCACCGAGACGCTCGAGTTCCGCGGCGGCTCGGCCGTCGCCGAGATCGTGGTGCGCGATCTCCACCACGACACCACGAGCACCGTGGCGGCCGACCTGGTCCTGATCGCCGCCGGTTTCGTCGGGCCCGAGCTCGACGCCCTGGGCCTCAACACCCCCGAGACCCTCTCGCCACGCTCCACCATCGCCGTCGACGCCCACTGGCGCGTCGAGGCCCTGGGCGAGTCGTCCCCGGTCTTCGCGTGCGGCGACGCCGTGCGCGGGCAGAGCCTCATCGTCTGGGCCATCGCCGAAGGACGCTCGGCGGCCGCCCACGTCGACGCCCACCTCCGGGGAGCGGCGACGGCCTTGCCCGCTCCCGTGGAGCCCTACAGCCTCTCCTGGTAGCGACTCAGGCGGGCAGCGTGAACAGGCTCGAGGCGACGGTGACCACCAGGTCAACCGCCTCGTCCTCGTCGAGGGTGCCGTCGGCCATGAGGTCCCAAGCGCCGAAGATGGCGTGCATCACCAGGCCGAACTTGGCGTAGGCGAGTGGCGTCGGCGCCACGCCGGGGCTCATCAGGAGCGCCCAGCGCGACACGACGACCTGGCGGATGTCGGCGATGGTGGGCCAGAGGTCGCGCGGCAGGGCCGAGAGGTCGCCGAAGAGGCTGCGCATCAGGGCGCGCTCGCGCGCTGAGAGGTTCATCACCACGTGCAGACGGGCCACCAACAGGCTGCGAAAGTCGCCGCCCTCGACCGCCGCGGTCGGTCCCAGCGAGGCCTGCAGTTCGTCCAGTCGTCGGCGCACGACCTCGCTCAGCAGCGCGTTGCGGTCGGCGAAGTGCTGATAGACGAGCTGGCGCGAGATGTCGGCACGCCGCGCCACCTCGACGATGCTCAGGTGCGCGACGCCCTCGTTGAAGACCACGTCGTCGGCCACCTCGATGATGGATTCACGCCGAGAGGCCGCCGACAGGTAGTGACGCTTCGTGGTGGACGAGCGAGTTCCGGTCACCCCTCGAGTGTACCGACGACCGCAAGCGGCGAAATTCGCTCCGACCCTGCGCGTCGGACGCACGGCGGCGTGGAAGGCTGGAAGCATGTCGCGGACCCAGCCGGAGGAAGCACCGATCCGCGGCCTCGCGTCACTGGGCGAGTGGTGCGCCCGCCGTCCCTGGCGGGTGATCGCCACGTGGTTGCTCGCCCTGGGCGTCCTGGCCGGGGTGGCGGGCTCCTTGCACGCGAGCTTCTCGGACAACGTGAAGCTGAGCGGCACCCAGGCCAACAGCGGCTTCCAGGTGATCGGGGAGAACTTCCCCGGAGCGGCCGCCTCGACCGGGCTGGTGGTGTTCCGCTCGCCCTCGCCGCTGATCCGCCAACGCTCACTCATCGAGTCCGCCGTGACGTCGCTCGGTAGCGTCACCCACGTCCTGAGCGCCACCGATCCCTTCTCGGCCACCTCGGTCTCGCGCAGCGGTCTGGTGGCCTACAGCAGCGTCGGTTTCGACGTCCCCTCGCGGGGTCTGCCCGCCAGCCTGGTCATCGCGCTCGACCACGCCCTGGCGCCGGTGCGCGCGGCGGGGATATCCATCAGCTACGGGGGCGCCCTCGACCAGATCACCCAGCCCCCGGTCAACGACCGTCGTAGCGAGGCCGTGGGCTTCGCCATCGCCCTGCTCATCCTGCTCCTCGTCTTCGGCAGCGTCGCCGGCGCCGCCCTGCCCCTGGTCACCGCCCTCGTCGGCATCGGCATCGGGGTCTCGCTGTTGGACATCGTGGCCGCCTCGACCTCCTTCAGCGTCTCGGCGCCCAAGCTCGCGATCATGATCGGGCTGGGCGTGGGGATTGACTACGCCGTGTTCCTCGTCACCCGCTTCCGCCAGCTGATGGTCGACGGCGACGGTCCGGTGCGCGCCGCTTCACGCACGACCGCCACCAGTGGTCGCGCCATCGTCGTGGCCGCGTGCACCGTGTCGATCGCCATGCTCGGCCTCTACGCCTCGGGACTCGTCTTCATCGGCAAGTTGGGCCTGGCGGCGGTCTTCGGCGTCGTCGCGTCCGCCCTGGGTGCGATCACCTTGGTGCCGGCCCTGCTGGGCCTCCTGGGTCGGCGCATCGACCGTTGGAGCGTGCGACGCACCGTGGCCGAATCGGGCTCGAGCGGCGACGGCTGGCACCGCTACGCCGGGGCGATCGGTCGCCATCCCTGGATGTACCTGCTCTCGGGCCTGGTGGTCCTGATGGTCCTCGCCGCCCCCGCCCTGTCCCTGCAGATGGGCCACGTGGGCGACGGCGCCAATCCGACCTCCTTCACCAGCCGCGTGGCCTACCAGGAGATGGCCGACTCCTTCGGACCCGGCATCAACGGACCCTTCACACTGGTGATCTCGCTCGCGGGCCACTCCTCGGTGGCGGAGCTGGAGGCGAGCGTCTCCCAGCAGGTGTTGGCCACCCCCGACGTGGCCACGCTCAGCCCCTTCGTGCGCAGCCGCAACGGGGCCGCCCTGGTCGCCACCGTGATACCCCGGACCGGCCCCCAGAACAACGCCACCACCGAACTGTTCAATCGCCTGGTCCACACGACCCTGCCGCGCAGCCTCGCGCCCTTCTCCGCCCGGGGCTACGTCACCGGTGAGGCGCCCTCGCAGATTCAGTTCGACGAGCTCATCGCCCAGCGCACACCCTTGATCATCGCGGTGGTCGTCCTGCTGGCCTTCTTGTTGATCATGACCGTGTTCCGCAGCCTCCTGCTCGCCATCAAGGCCGCGGTCTTGAACCTCTTCTCCATCGCCGCCGCCTGGGGAGTGCTGGTGGCGGTCTTCCAGTGGGGCTGGGGGCGTTCCCTGCTCGGACTCAATGAGAGGGTCCCGGTCGAGGCCTACGTCCCCATGGTGCTCTTCGCCATCGTCTTCGGTCTGTCGATGGACTACGAGATCTTCCTGCTCTCGCGGATCAAGGAGGCCTGGGACGCCAGTCACGACAACCAGGGCGCCGTCGCCCTGGGGCTGGCCCGCACCGGTCGGGTCATCACCGCCGCGGCGCTGATCATGGTCGCGGTGTTCTTGTCCTTCGTCACGACCCCCCTGGTGGCCATCAAGCAGCTCGCCGTCGGATTGGCCGCCAGCGTCTGCGTCGACGCCACCTTGATCCGACTGCTCCTGGTGCCGGCCACCATGTACCTCTTCGGCGACAAGAACTGGTGGCTGCCGCGCCCCCTCGAGCGCATCGTGCCCCACCTCGGCGTCGAGGAGAGAACGAAGTGATCACCGCCGGGCGAGTCCCTCGGTAGCATCGTTGGGGAGAGGGGAACACATGCGCAGCACGATGCAGGATGGGCCACTGCTGATCAGGGACCTGATCCGTCAGAGTCAGTGGATGTACGCCGACAAGGAGGTCTTCACGGCCACCGCGAACGGCTTCACGACGGCGACCTTCTCGCAGATGGCGAGCCGCGCCGAGCAGCTGGCCGCGGCGCTGACGCGCCTGGGGGTGCGCCGTGACGACCGCGTGGCCACCTTGATGTGGAACAACCAGGTCCACATGGAGGCCTACATGGCCGTGCCCGCCATGGGCGCGATCCTGCACACGCTCAACGTGCGACTCTTCCCCGAGCAGCTGGCCTTCATCATCAACCACGCCCAGGACTCGGTGATCATGGTGGACCCGAGCCTGGTGCCGTTGCTGGCGCGCATCAAGCACGAGATCCCGACCGTTCGCCACGTCATCGTGGCGGGGCCCCTCGAGGACGCCCCCTTCGAGGTCATCGACTACGAGGGGTTCATCGCCGCCGAGGAGCCCGGTTTCGACTGGCCCGACCTCGACGAGATGGACGCCGCCGTCATGTGCTACACGTCGGGGACCACCGGCGACCCCAAAGGCGTCGTCTACTCGCACCGCTCGATCTGGCTGCACTCCATGGCGGCCACCAGCGCGAACTCCCTCGGCCTGAGCGACCACGACCGATGCCTGCTGGTCGTGCCGATGTTCCACGTGGCCGCCTGGGGGGCCGTGTACACCGCCCTCATGGCCGGTGCGGAGCTGATCATGCCCCAGATGTTCCTCCAGGGCGAGCCGCTGCTCGAGATGATCATGGCGCTGCGGCCCACGGTGGCCCTGGGCATCCCCACCATCTGGAACGACTTGCTGCGCGCCGCCGGGGGACGCAGCGACGCGGACCTGACCAGCCTGCGCAACATCCTCGCCGGCGGGGCCGCGGTGCCGCGCTTCATCATCGAGGCCTTTCGCGAACGCCACGGCGTCGACGTCCTCCAGGGCTGGGGGATGACCGAGACGAGCCCCCTGGTGGCCGTCTCGGTCCCGCCGCGCGGCGTGAGTCGCGAGCACGAGATCGACTACCGCGTCAAGGCCGGTCGGGTGATGGCGGGCGTCCAGGTCCGTCTGACCGACGAGGAGGGCAACGTCCTGCCCCGCGACGGCGTGGCCGTGGGGGAGTTCGAGCTGCGGGGCCCCTGGATCACCAGCGCCTACTACGGCGTGGACGCGCCCGAGTCCTTCCGCGACGGCTGGCTGCGCAGCGGCGACGTCGGCACGCTCGACCCGCACGGCTACATGGTCATCACCGACCGGTCCAAGGACATGATCAAGTCGGGCGGCGAATGGATCAGCTCGGTGGCCCTCGAGACGACGGTGATCGGACACGACGGGGTCTTCGAGGCCGCGGTCATCGCGGTGCCCGACGACCGCTGGCAGGAGCGGCCCCTGTGCGTGGTGGTGCGCACGCCGGACTCCCGGGTGAGCGCCCAGGAGCTCCACGACTACCTGAGCGGCTTCGTCGTGAAGTGGTGGATCCCCGAGCACTGGGCCTTCGTCGACGCGCTGCCCAAGACCAGCGTGGGCAAGTTCGACAAGCGCGCCCTGCGGCGCCTGCACTTCGAGGGCCACCTGGAGGTCATCACGCTGTGAGCGATCGCCTGTCGGACCTCGCCGACGCGGTGAGCGAGCTGGAACGACGCGTCTCGGACGTCATCTTCGACACCGTGCGCGCCCAGTTGCGCGACGAGGCCGCCGACGAGGCCCACGAGCTCGAGAAGCGCCTGGCGCGGGTGCGCCGCAGCCTCCAAAAGGCCGAGGGCCTGCTGCGCGGCTACGACCGCGACTGAGCCCAGGCGTTCGTCGCGTCGATGACCCGACGCAGGAGGGCGTAGGAGCGCCCGTTGTAGGCGAAGCGCAGCGAGCTTCCGCGCGAGCCGCTCTCCAGGGTGAAGGAGCGACCCGGGAACAGTTCCTCGAGCTCTGCGAACTGCTCGGGGGTGGGCGAGTAGTGCAGGTCGACCACCGCCTCGCCGTCACTGACCACCGAGCCGCGGTAGTTCGCGTAGAAGCCCGTGATCTCGGCGAGGGCGCGCTCCACGTCCTCGCAGATCAGCCAGCTGACCTCGTCACCGGGCGTCAGGTACCCGGCGTCGAGGACGTGGCGCGACATGAACTCGCTCCAGCCCGTCCAGAAGGTGCCACCGGGTTCGTCGAAGAGCACCACGGGCACCGGGTCGGTCTTGCCCGTGTGCAGCAACGTCAGTATCTCGAAGAGCTCGTCCATGGTCCCCACGCCGCCCGGGAAGGCCACGAAGGCCTGGGAGGAACGGGTCATGATGACCTTGCGGGTGAAGAAGAAGGACGTGGCGATGTGGCGCTGCTCGACGTCCACGAACTCGTTGGTGCCGTGTTCGAAGGGCAGTTCGATGTTGACGCCGATGGTCTTGTCGCGGCCCGCTCCCCTGGAGGACGCCTCCATGATGCCCGGACCCGCCCCCGTCACCGTCATCCATCCCCGACGGGCGAGACCCGCGCTGAGGGCGCTGGCCAGGCGATAGAGCTCGGTGTCGGCCGCGATGCGCGCCGAGCCGAAGACCGTGGCCTTGGGCGTGTCGCGGAAGCGCTCGAAGAGGTGCGATCCCTCGAGGAGCTCCTCGAGGGCGGTGACCGCACTCGCCAGGTCGCCGAGGTTGGTGTCGTGCTGGGCGAGGGACAGGGCGCGCACCACCAGCGCCCGGATGGCCTCGAGGTGCTCGGGGGACGCGACCGTGTCGGCCGTGGCCTCGGTCACGAAGCGTTCGACCGCGTCGAGGTTCACGCCGAGGCCTGGTAGAGCGTCGTGCGCTGGACCAGCGGACGCCCGAGGGGAGCGACGAGGTCCTCAAGCATGGAGACGTCCATCGCCTGACCGTGCTGGGCACCCGCCGCGCGCGAGATGTTCTCCTCCATCAGGGTGCCGCCCACGTCGTTGGCCCCAGCCTGGAGGATCCGGCGCGAGCCCTCGACGCCCATCTTCACCCAGCTCACCTGGATGTTGTCGATCAGCGTCGCGTAGTGCAGGCGAGCCACCGCGTGCATCAGGACGGCCTCGCGGAAGGTCGGCCCCTTGCGCGCGCGACCCCGCAGGAACAGCGGCGTGGCCATATGCACGAAGGGCAACGGGACGAACTCGGTGAACCCTCCGGTCTCGGCCTGGAGCTCGCGGGTCCGGATCAGGTGAGTGGCCCAGGAGGCCGGCCCCTCGACGGCGCCGAACATGATGGTGACGTTGGAGTTCAGCCCGACGGAGTGCGCCGCACGATGGACCTCGAGCCACTGCTGCGAGGAGAGCTTGTCGGGGCAGAGGATCGCGCGAACGGGGTCGTCGAGGATCTCCGCGGCCGTCCCGGGCAGGGTTCGCAGGCCCGCCGCCTTGAGTCGCGTCAGGTACCCGACCAGGTCCTGGCCGCTGCGCCGCGCTCCCTCGAAAACCTCCAGGGCGCTGAAGGCGTGCACGTGGATGGAGGGGGCCCCCGCCTTGACCGCGGCGACCACGTCGACGTAGTACTCCCCGTCGAAGTTCGGGTGGATGCCTCCCTGCAGGCACACCTCCGTCGCGCCGAGCTCGTAGGCCTCGCGCACCTTGTCGGTGATCTCCTCGAGCGTCATCAAGTAGGGGTCGCCGCGCAGGTTCAGCGACAACGGACCCTTGGAGTAGGCGCAGAAGCGGCACTTGAAGGTGCACACGTTCGTGTAGTTGATGTTGCGATTGAAGACGAAGGTCACCGGGTCGCCCACCCGGTCGCGACGCAGCTGATCGGCGCGCTCGACCAGCGCGTTGACGTCTCCGCCGCGCGCACCGAAGAGGGTGACCAGCTCGGCGTGGCTGAAGGCGTAGCCGGGCTCGTAGCGGTCGAGGATCTCGGTGACCGGCCGCGACGTCGACCGGTTGCGGGGCGACGCGGGCGGGGCGAGCTCGCCACCCGAGTGCCACTCGTCGTGGCGCGCCAGGTCGGTCGCGTCACTCTGGGCCAGCACGTGGGGGCGCACCGCGTCGTCGAGGAAGCCCGCCGCGCGCACGTGCTCGGGGTAGACGGTCAGGCGCGGCACGAGCACGAAGCCCAGTTCGTCGCACTCGCGCTCCAGGACCTCCACGGCGGGCCAGGCGCGCTCGGGGTTGACGTGGTCGCGGGTCACCGGTGAGATGCCGCCGAAGTCGTCGATGCCGTAGGCCAGCAGGCGCGCGGGTTCGTCGCTGAGGTTCGGCGGGGCCTGGAGGTGGATGTCGTCGGGCAGGATGAGCCGGGCCGCCGCGATGGTCCAGAAGAACTCCTCCGGCGGCGCCGGCGGCGCCGAGGCCATCGCCGTGCGGGCCTTGGGCAGGAAGTTCTGGATGATGACCTCCTGGACGTGACCGTGGCGCGCGTGGGAGGCCGCGATGGCCTCGAGGGTGGCCAGGCGTTCCTCGCGGGTCTCGCCGATTCCAACCAGCAGTCCCGTGGTGAAGGGGATGGCCAGTTCGCCGGCCGCCTCGAGCGTCGCCAGCCGGCGCTCGGGCTCCTTGTCGGGCGAGAGGCGGTGCGCGGGCAGGTCGGCCAGGCTCTCGAGCATCATGCCCTGGGAGGCCGACACGGCGCGCAGCTGTCGCAGCTCGAAGTCGTAGAGGGCTCCCGCGTTGACGTGGGGCAGCAGCCCCGTGGACTCCAGGACCATCTGCGCGGCGTTCGCCACGTAGTCCACCGTCGAGCGATAGCCCCGCGCCGCGAGCCAACGAGCCGCCTCGTCGTAGCGCAGCTCGGGCCGCTCGCCCAGGGTGAACAGGGCCTCGGTGACGCCCGCCGCCCGACCGGCCTGGGCGATCTCCATGACCTCGTCGAGGCTCATGTAGGGCGCGCTGACTCGCGCCGGCGCCTGGGCGAAGGTGCAGTAGCCGCAACGGTCGCGGCAGAGATGGGTGAGGGGTATGAAGACCTTGGGGGAGTAGGTCACCACGTTCCCGCGCACCGCGCGGGCGCGGTCGAAGGCCAGCGCGGCCATCTCCTCCAGGGCGACCCCCCTCAGGTCGATGGCGGTCGCGGTTGTGGGAAGGCTCATGACGTCGATACTACGAGTGAAGCCCCAGGACCACGGCGGCGTCGCCGACGTGGTCGACCATCACCTGGAAGACCGGGCGCCCCGCCGCCGCCATCGCCCGGAAGTCGCCGATGGCCTGGGCCATGTGCAGGTCGTGGAAGCTGTAGGCGCGCCCCGCGATGCGCTGGGGGGCGCTCACGGGGCGCTGGATGACCTGCAGGCCCACCACCGAGGTCGGCCCGCCCTTGTGGAGTTGGCCGGTGGAGTGCAGGTAGCGCGGCCCCAGATTGGCCGTCGTCGTGCCGTAGACGGCCTCGATGTGCGTGCGCAGGGTCGCCAACTCCTGGGAGGCCTCCAGCGGCGCGTAGGCCTGCACGGCGACGTAGGCCGCGCCGCGCAGGGCCTGGTCGAGTTCGGCCGCCTCGTAGGGGACGCTCTCCCACGCGACCGCACCACCCAGGAGGGCGAAGACCTCCTTCTTGGCGCTCTCGACGTTGGGCTGGTTGAAGGGATCGACACCCAGGTGCCAGGCCAGCAGGGCCGCCACCAGGTGGTAGTACTGCATCTCGCCGGGACGGTACAGGGCCACCGGCCCACTCACCGCGGGGATGAAGCCGCGACCGGACTTGCCGGTGGTCTCGGCCACCAGTTGCTCGAGCCACAAGGCGCCCCCCGACGTGATCGGGTCCGCGCCCAGGGCGAAGAAGGCGGCTCCCTGGACCACCGACTCGGCGAGCTCGTGCGCCGTGGCGACCGCCCGCGCCACGAGGTCGTCGCTCAGGAAGCACGAGTTCAACTCGTCTCGCAGCTCCTCGGGGCTCCAGCCCGCGTAGAGCGCCGGGACCAGTCCGAAGGGCGAGAGGGAGGAAAAGCGTCCCCCGGTCTGGGGGTCTCCCAGCACGACGAGGGCACCCAGGGACTCGCCGAGCTTGGCGAGCTCGGTGCCCGGGTCGGTGATGATCACGAGGTCCTGGGGCTCGAGGCCGTTGGCCAGGGCGTGCGCCAAGAGTGTCTGGGTCTCCACGGTCCCGCCGGACTTCGACGAGGCGATCACGTTGACCCCCGAGAAATCGAGTGCGGCGACGGTGTCGGGGTTCGAGGTGTCGATGACGCTCAACTGATGCTCGGGACGCCAGTCGGCGTAGAGGCGCGCGGGAGACGAGGAACCCCCCATGCCCAAGAGCAGCGTGCGCCCGTGGCGACGCGGGCGACGCGCGTCGATGTCGTCGAGCCAGTCGCCGAGGTAGCGCTCGGGGTGGCGCAGCCACCCCGTGGCGTGGGCGGCCGTGTCGCCCTCGAAGAAGGAGACGTCACCGTCGAGGATCTGTCGAACCAGGTCGGACATCAGACCTACTTTCCGCTTGTTTTGGACGAGACGATCTCGAGGAGGTCCTCGTAGGAGGCGACGAAGGCGTCGACCCCCTCGCGCTCGAGGCGATCGGTCACCTCGGCCAAGGAGATGGCTGAGGGCAGGAGGGACACGAGCGACGCGGTGGCCGCCAACGAGGCCGGCGACGCCAGCAGAGACTCGCGGAAGCTCCCGTGGTCCAGGGCGGCCGCCAGGGTCGCGTCGGGCATGGTGTTCACCGTCTCGTTCGCCACGATGGAGTTGACGTAGATGAGATCGTCGTAGGCGGGGTTCTTGGGCGAGGTGGAGGCCCACAGGGGGCGCTGGACCTGCGCGCCCGCGTCGAGCAGGGCCACCACGCGCGCCGACGCCATCGTCTCGAGGTAGAGCTCGTAGGCGGCGGCGACCTGGGCGTTGGCGATCCGCCCGCGCAGCACGTCACCGTCGCTCAACAACTGGTCCACGGCGGCGTCGACGCGCGAGACGAAGAACGACGCCACGCTCGCGAGCGAGGACAGGTCGCGACCCGCCGCCGCGGCCGCCTCGAGTCCCTCGCACCAGGCGGCGAGGACCTCCCCGTAGCGCTCCAGCGAGAAGATGAGGGTCACGTTGACGTTGATGCCCTCCGCCAGCACGGCGGTGATGGCCGCCAAGCCCTCGTGCGTCGCGGGAATCTTGATCATGACGTTGGGCCGGTCAACCTGGTTCCAGAGCTTCTTGGCGGCCTCGATGGTGCCCGCGGTGTCGCGGGCCAGGCGCGGCGAGACCTCGAGGGAGACGAAGCCGTCGCTGTAGCGGCGCAGTCCGCGCGCGAAGTCGTCGCGACTCTGCTGGTGCAGGGCCGACAAGACGTCACAGGCGTCGCGCACGTCGGCGCACGCCAGGCTCTCGAAGACCACCTCGGGGTCGCTGGAGTGCGCCTGGCCCAACAGGGCGTCGTAGGCGCTGGAGGTGGCGAAGGCCTTGGCGAAGATCGCCGGGTTGGACGTCACCCCGCGCGCACCGCTAGCGACCAGGGACGCCAGGGTGCCGTCCTCGAGCCAGTCGCGACGGATGTTGTCGATCCAGGGGCTCTGACCGAAGTCATCGAAGAGCGTGGTCAGACGGGTCATGCGACCTCCAGGTGGGACGTGACGAAGTTGACGAGGGCGCTCGCGTTGATGGCGAAGTGCTCGAAGACGTAGGCACCCGGGGCCGACATGCCGAAGTCGTCGATGCCCAGCGCGTCGTCCACGTAGCGGTGCCAACCGAGGGTGGCACCCGCCTCGAGGGAGACCGAGGGGACGTCGCGGCGAAGCACGCTGGCGCGATATTCCTCGTCTTGGGCCTCGAAGCACGCCCAGCAGGGCATCGCCACCACGCGCGTCGCGACACCGCGCGCCGCCAGTTCATCGGCGGCGCTCAGGCAGTGCTGCACCTCGGATCCGCTGGCGAAGAGGCTGTAGCGCGCGCCGGCGTCCTCGCGCAGCACGTAGCCGCCGCGTGGCGCACCCACCAAGGACGCCTTGGCGTCCTCGCCACTCATGACCGCGACGTCCTGTCGCGACAGGACCAGCGCCGTCGTCGCCGGAGCGGGGTTGCGCATGAAGTCCTCGACCAGCAGCAGGGTCTCGTTGGCGTCGCTCGGTCGCACCACGTGCAGGCGCGGCATCGCCCGCAACGCGGCGAGGTGCTCGACGGGCTGGTGCGTCGGCCCGTCCTCGCCGACGCCCACCGAGTCGTGCGTGAAGACGAAGAGCACCCCGGCGTGGCTCAGGGCCGCCAGGCGCACCGCGGGGCGCACGTAGTCCGAGAAGACGAAGAAGGTCGACCCCGCGGGTCGCAGGCCACCGTGCAGGGCCTGGCCGACCATGACGGCGCCCATGGCGAACTCGCGCACGCCGTAGTAGATCTGACGACCGCCCGGGTTCTCGCGGCTCTGGGCCGCGCTGTGTCGCAACACCACCCCGGTGTTGTCGGTGAGGTCCGCCGATCCCGCGGTGAGACCAGGGGTGCGCGCCGCGAAGGCGTCCATCGCCCGCTGCATGGCCTTGCGGGTGGCGACCTGCGTGCCGCCTTCGTAGAACTCGTAGTCGTCGGGACCCTCCATGTGCCCACCGTGGGCCAGCTGGTGCGCCAGCCGCTCACCACGCTCACCCGCCGCCGCGAGGCGCGCGCGCCACTCAGCCGCGGCACCACCCTCACTGAGGAGGCGCGCGCTATTGAGGGCCGCGAGCTCCTCGTCGAGGGCGAAGGCCTCGTCGGGCACGCCCAGGAGGGCCTTGGCCTCAGCAATCGCGGCGCGCGAGAAGGGTGAGCCGTGGGCCTCACGACGGTCCATCATCGTCGGCGAGGGGAAACCGATGTGTGAACGCACGACGATGAGCGTCGGATGCTCGGTCTCGGCGACGGCCTCGCGGGCCGCCGCTTCGAGGGCGTCGAGGTCGTTCGCGCGTTCTCCCAGGTCGATCACGTGCCATCCGTAGGCCGCGAAACGCGCTGGCGCGTCGTCGCGCAGCGCCAGTTCGGTCGGCCCATCGATGGTGATGTGATTGTCGTCGTAGAACACCGTCAGGCGATCGAGGCCCAGGGAGCCCGCGAGGGACGCGGCCTCGTGGCTGATGCCCTCTTCGAGGCAGCCGTCACCCGCGACGACCCAGGTGCGGTGATCGACGAGGTCGGCGCCGTAGTCGGCGCGCAAGATTCGCTCGGCGAGGGCCATGCCGACCCCGTTGGCCACGCCCTGGCCCAGGGGACCGGTCGTGACCTCGACGGTCGGCGTCACGCCGTTCTCGGGATGCCCCGGGGTGCGCGAGTGGGGCTGGCGGAACTCCCTCAGGTCCTGGACCGAGAGGTCGTAGCCGAAGAAGTGCGCGAGGCCGTACTGCAGGATCGAGACGTGTCCGCAGCTGAGGATGAAGCGGTCTCGGTCGGGCCACGTCGGGTCGCTCGGGTCGTGGCGCAACACTCGCGAGAACAGCATCGTGGCCAGGGGCGCCAGCGCCATCGCGGTTCCGCTGTGGCCCGAGTTGGCGGCCGCGGGCGCGTCCATCGCCAGGGCGGTGATGTTGCGAATCGTGCGCCCCTCCAGCTCGTCGGCTCCGGGGTACATGGCGTCGCTCATGCCCCCAAGGCTACTGAAGTGACGACCCCTCTCCGTGTCGCGTCGAGGGACCAACACGACATCTCCGGCGCCTCCTCGCACGGGGCCAGTGAGTAGTCTGTTGTCCATGAGGACATACCCGTGGCGCAAGCTCCTCAAGGGCGCGTCTCTGCAGCGTGACCTCGAAGAGGTGCGCGACCTGTTCGTGCAGTACTTCAAGGAGCAGACCGTCCAACCCCTCAAGGAGCTCGGACGTTTCGTGGCCTTCGGCGTGGCGGGGAGCCTCTTCGTCGCCTTCGGCGTCGTCATCGGCCTGGTCGGCGTCTTGCGCATGCTCCAGGCCCTCTTCCCCGTGCTCGACGGCAGCCTCTCGTGGATTCCCTACCTGGTCGTCGTGGTCGCCGGCCTCGCTGTCGTGGGCCTCGTGCTCCAACGCATCTTCGCGGGCGCCCCACGACGCACGAAGGGCGCCCAGTGAGCGAACCGACCGCGACGCGTCGACAGCTCGAGCAGTCGGTGCGCGCGCTGCTGCCGCGCCGAGAGGACGTCCCCGCGCGCATTCGCAACGCCTCCTCGTCCACCGCCACCGCCGGACTCGGCGGACTCGTCAGCGGCTACGTCTGGGGTTGGATGCGCGGACGTCGTTCGCGCCGCCGGCGAACATGATCGCACTGCTCTGGAAACGGGCGGCCCTGGCGGCCCTGCGGCGCTCCTGGGCCCAGCGCTCGAGAGTCTGGCTCGCCCTGGCGGCGGGCCTCGTGATAGTGGGACGCCTGGGGGGACGCCGCTCGCGCTCGTCGCAGCGGAGCACCTCGTGAGCGCCGCTGGGTTGCGCGAGGGCGAGCGCATCATGCTCACCGACGCCAAGGATCGTCAGTACCTCATCACTCTCAAGGTCGGATCGTCCTTCCACACCCACACCGGCATCATCCTGCACGACGACCTCATCGGTTCCCAGGAGGGGACCGTGGTGCGCGACAGCACCGACCGCACCTTCTTGATGCTTCGTCCGACCCTGTCGGACGTGGTGCTGAAGATGCCACGCGGCGCCCAGGTGATCTACCCCAAGGACCTCGGCACCATCTTGATGCAGGCCGACGTCGGCCCCGGCATGCGCGTGCTCGAGGCCGGAGTGGGCTCGGGGGCCCTATCGATGACCCTCCTGCGTGCGGGGGCCTCCATAACGGCCTACGAGATCCGCGAGGACTTCGCCGCCCAGGCGCGCAAGAACGTCGTGGCCATGCTGGGCGAGGACGTGGACTACGACATCCACATCCGCGACGTGACCCTCGGCATCGACGAGGAGGACTTGGACCGGGTCATCTTGGACATGCCCGAACCCTGGCTGGTCGTCGAACACGCGGCGAAGGCGCTGCGTCCCGGGGGGATCTTCCTGGCCTACCTGCCGACGATCAACCAGACCCAACAGGTCCGCGAAGCGCTGCGGATCCACTCCTTCGGGCTCGAAGAGACGGTCGAGATCCTGCGTCGCACCTGGCACATCGACGGTCGCAGCGTCCGCCCCGACCACCGGATGGTCGCCCACACCGGGTTCCTGACCTCAGCAAGACGCCTGGTCAGGCGCTAGACGACCTAGTCGCGCTCGATGAAGATGCACTCGCCCGGGCACTCCTCGGAGGCCTCGACGACGGCGTCCTCGAACTCCGGAGCCACGGTGGCCAGTCCGGCCGAGCCGCCGGGGGACGAGAGGGCCTCGCCGTCCTGCTTCACGTAGGCCAGGCCGTCGTCGAGCAGGGTGAAGACCGAGGGGCAAATCTCCTCGCACAAACCGTCGCCGGTGCACAAGTCCTGGTCAATCCATACCTTCATCGCGGGGCCTTTCGTTGCCGTGTGGTCTTCGACAACTTTAGCCGCAACGCGGGGCGGACCGAACCAGCGGGGTAGGTGACAGGTGTCGCGCTCTCACATAGGGTTGGCGTATGGAGCACTCCAACCCCTTTGACCAGTATCGCGACTCGGACCCCGCTCACGAGGACTCCGACGCGTCGAGTTCGCGCATCGACAACATCGACCAGGCGCTGCGTCGCATCGAACTGCTCGAGCAGAAGCTCGTCGAGTCGCGCGTGGCCCTGACCCAGTCACGCTCGAACAACGAGAAGCTCACCGTCACGATCCAACAGACCCGCGACCAGATCGCCGCACTGCGTGACGAGGTGGAGAAGCTGACCCAGCCTCCGGCGGTCTACGGCACCTTCATCGAGTTCAATCCCGACGGCACCGCCGACATCTCGGCCTCCGGACGCAAGATGCGTGTCTCGGTGCACCCCGAGCTCGACCCCGGCCAGGTCGAACGGGGCCACGAAGTGGTCCTGAACGAGTCCTTCGCCATCATCGGCGTGCGCAACCCCGACGGCCAGGGCGAAGTGGTCAGCGTCAAGGAGGTCCTCGACGACCGTCGCGTCCTGGTCTACGGTCGCGCCGACGAGGAACGCGTCGTCGAGATGGCCGACGCGCTCAGCGGCGTCAAGTTGCGTAGCGGCGACGCCGTCCTGCTCGACCCGCGATCGGGGCTCCTGGTCGAGAAGCTCGTCCGCCAAGAGGCCGAGGAACTCATCCTCGAAGAGGTGCCCGACGTCAGTTACGCCGACGTCGGCGGGCTCGATTCGCAGATCGAGTCGATCACCGACGCCGTCGAGCTGCCGTACCTCCACCGCGCCCTCTTCAACGACTACGAACTCCCCGCACCCAAGGGGATCCTGCTGTACGGCCCGCCGGGCTGCGGCAAGACCCTGATCGCCAAGGCCGTGGCGAACTCGCTCAGCCAGAAGGTCGCCGAGATGACGGGGAACCGCAACGTGCGGTCCTACTTCTTGAACATCAAGGGTCCCGAACTCCTGAACAAGTACGTCGGTGAGACCGAGCGCCAGATCCGCGTCGTCTTCCAGCGCGCCCGCGAGAAGGCCGAGGAGGGCGTGCCGGTCATCGTGTTCTTCGACGAGATGGACTCGCTGTTTCGCACGCGCGGCACGGGCATCTCCTCGGACATGGAGTCGACCATCGTGCCCCAGCTCCTCGCCGAGATCGACGGCGTGGAGTCCCTGCGCGACGTCATCGTCATCGGCGCGACCAACCGCGAGGACCTCATCGACCCGGCCATCCTGCGTCCGGGCCGCCTCGACGTCAAGATCAAGATCGAACGCCCCGACGAGGAGGGCGCCGCGCAGATCTTCGAGCGCTACCTGCACCGCGAGCTGCCCCTGGACGCCGAGGAGATCGCCTCGCGCGGGGGAGGGGACCGCGACAAGGCGCTGCGCGCGATGATCGAGGCGACTGTCACCGACATGTACGCCACCGACGACGACAACCGCTTCTTGGAGGTGACCTACCAGGGTGGCGACAAGGAGATCCTGTACTTCAAGGACTTCGCCTCGGGCGCCATGATCGAGAACATCGTGCGCCGCGCCAAGAAGCTGGCGGTCAAGCGCGAGATCGCCGGCAAGGGGCGGGGGCTGCGCACCGAGGACCTCCTGGCGTCGATCCGTGAGGAGTACCACGAGAACGAGGACCTGCCCAACACGACGAACCCCGACGACTGGGCGCGCATCTCGGGCAAGAAGGGTGAACGCATCGTCTTCATCCGCACGCTCATCAACCGGCCCAAGGCGGACGTCACCGGAGGGCGCTCCATCCAGCACGTGGGAACCGGCCAGTACCTCTAGACATGGCCATCGCGAAGATCCTGGGCATCGAGACGGAGTACGGCGTCGTCGGCGGGCCCGACTTCGACCCGACCACGGCATCGAGCCTCATCGTCAACGCCTACGCGCAGCAGGGCCGCACGCGGATCTCCTGGGACTTCAACGACGAGTCGCCGGGCACCGACGCGCGCGGCATCGTCGGCAACGGCGCCCTCGCCCCGATGATCGAGACCCACCTGGCCAACACGGTGCTGACCAACGGGGCGCGGCTCTACGTCGACCACGCCCACCCCGAGTACTCCGCGCCCGAGTGCGCCACGCCTCAAGAGGCCACCCTCTGGGACCAGGCGGGCGAGGAGGTGATGCGTCGCGCCCAGCTCGTGGCGAACGAGTCACTGGCACCGGAGCACGCCATCGCGCTCTACAAGAACAACTCCGACGGCAAGGGCAACTCCTACGGGACCCACGAGAACTATCTCGTCGACCGGGCGGTCGACTTCGCCGCGGTCGTGCGTGCGATGGTGCCGCACTTCGTGTCGCGTCAGGTCGTCGTGGGGGCGGGCAAGGTCGGTTCCGAGACGCCCTTCGCCGCCGCGGCGGATCCGAGCTACCAGCTCAGCGCCCGCGCCGAGTTCTTCGAGGAGGTGGTCGGACTCGAGACCACCCTCAAGCGACCCATCATCAACACCCGCGACGAACCACACTGTGACGCCGAGCGCTTCCGACGTCTGCACGTCATCTGCGGCGACGCCAACATGTCGCCCGTGGCCACAATGGTGAAACTGGGTTCGACGGCCCTGCTCCTGGCGGCGCTGGAGGACGACGGGCTGAAGGACTTCCCGTCGCCGCCCGCTCGTCCGGTGCGCGCCATCCGCGACTTCTCCTTCGACCCCAGCCTGCGGACCACGGTCGAGGACGAGGACGGGCGCCGACGCGGCGCCTGGGACTACCAGGACGAGCTCTGGAGCCTGGCCGACCGCTACGTCTCGCGCCACGGAGGAGCGGCGGTGGCCGGCGTCGACGAGGTCCGCGACATCCTGGTGGCCTGGCGCGAGATGCTCGACGGGGTCCGTGACGACCCCGAATCGGTGGCCGACCGGGTGGACTGGGTGGCCAAGCGTCGCATCGTCGAGGGCTACCGCGAACGCTACGGGCTGGGTGCGCGCGACGCCAAGTTGCGAGCCATCGACCTCCAGTACCACGACGTGCGCCGCGACAAGTCGCTGGCCCTGCGCGTCGGGCTGCGCGCGACCCACGACGAGGAGACGGTCCGCCGGGCGGTGGCGGAGGCCCCCACGTCGACCAGGGCCTTCTTCCGCGGGGAGTGCGTCCGTCGCTTCCCCGACTCCATCGTCTCGGCCAACTGGGACTCCCTCGTCTTCGACGTCGGCCACGGACCCCTGCAGCGAATCCCGATGATGGACCCCACCCGGGGGACCCAGGGGCTCGTCGGGCCACTTTTCCGTGACAATCCGACGGCCGGTGCGCTCGTGGACGCTCTCAACGGGTAGAACTGATACGTGACTGAACAAGAACGAATCCAGAAGCAGCGCACCGAGCGGACCCGCGACGACGACGTCGACGTGACGGTGACCGCCAAGAAGGGCGAGCAGCTCAAGGGCGAGCTGGACGAACTGCTGGACGAAATCGACTCCGTTCTCGAGGAGAACGCGGAGGAGTTCGTTCGCAACTACGTCCAAAAGGGCGGCCAGTAATGGGCCTTCCGCTCTTCGACGCGCAGAGCGACCCCGGACCCTCCTTCTTGCGCTACGCGGAGCTGGCGGGGCTCACCCGGGTGCCGGACACCACCGACCTCTCCGCCCACGCCACCACGGTGGTCGCGGTGCGCTTCAACGACGGCGTGGTGATGGTGGGTGACCGTCAGGCGACCTCCTACTACGTCGCCAATCGCGACGTCCGAAAGATCGAGGCCGCCGACCGCTACACCGCACTGGCGATCTCGGGTTCGGCGGCCCGCGGACTCGAGTTCATCCGTCTGGCCCAACTCTCCTTCGAGCACTACGAGAAGATGAGCGACGCCGCCTTGAGCCTCGAGGGCAAGGCCAACTACCTCTCCCCGTTGATCCAGCGCAACAACCTGAGCTCCCAGCTCGTGGTGCTGCCGCTACTGGCCGGCTGGGACACGGCCCACCAGCGAGGTCGGATCTTCGAATACGACGGCGCCGGCGGCTGCTACGAGCGTCAGGACTTCTCGGTGATCGGTTCGGGCTCACCCTTCGCCGAATCCACCCTGCGACTGGGCTTTCGACCCGACCTGGGCCGCCAGGAGGCCCTGGAGCTGGCGTCACTCGCCATCTACGAGGCCGCCGACAACGACCCGTCGACCGGCGGACCCGACTTCGTGCGCAACATCTACCCGATGATGGTGACGCTCACCGTGGAGGGCTTCCGCGAGCTCGACCAGGAGACCGCCAAGACGACGTTCCAGACGATCAACGACCGGCGGACCCAGTCCGGCGGGGTCGCGGGGGGCACCCTGCGATGAGCAACTTCTTCTACGTCGCTCCCGAGCAACTCATCAAGGACCGCGCCGAGTTCGCCCAGAAGGGCATCGCGCGAGGTCGTTCCATCGTGGCCGCCATCTACGACGTGGGCGTCGTTCTCGTGGCCGAGAACCCGTCGGCGTCCCTGTACAAGATCTCCGAGATCTACGACCGCCTCGCCTTCGCCGGCGTGGGTCGCTACAACGAGTTCGACCGATTGCGCGAGGCGGGCATCCGCTGGGCCGACGGAACGGGCTACACCTATTCGCGCGAGGACGTGGACGGGCGGGCGCTGGCCAACTACTACGCCCAGCACCTCGGGGACATGTTCACCGAGGGCCAGAAGCCCCTCGAGGTAGAGATCCTCGTCGCCCAACTGGGCAACCAGTTCCGGCCGACCAAGCTCTACCGCATAGCCTACGAGGGCACCATCTCCGACGAGGAGCACTTCGCGGTGCTCGGCGGCGACGCCGAGACGATCAAGGAACGCTTCGCCACCTTGGAGGTCGGACACCTGGCCCTGTCCCAGACCCTCAAGAACGCGGTGAGCGCACTGGCCGGACCCGATCGCCAGATCCCCGTGAGCGACCTCGAAGTGGGCGTCTTGGAGGACCGCGGCGACCGGCGGACCTTCGCACGCCTCGACGACGACGAGATTGGCCGGCTGTTGGCCTGAGCCGGCGCTAGGGTCGAGGCCATGTTGCGTCGCATCTACGGGATCGAGACCGAGTACGGGGTCACCTACTCGTTGCGTGGCCAACGTCGTCTCAGCCCCGACGAGGTCTCGCGCTTCCTCTTCCGCAAGGTCGTCGCCTGGGGTCGCTCGAGCAACGTCTTCTTGGAGAACGGCGCACGACTGTACCTCGACGTGGGCAGCCACCCCGAGTACGCGACCGCGGAGTGCGACACCCTGCGCGACCTGGTCGCCCAGGACAAGGCGGGCGAGTCGATCCTGCGCGAACTGGTCTCGCACGCCCAGCGCCAACTCGACGAGGAGGGCGTGCGCGGCGACATCTTCCTCTTCAAGAACAACACCGACTCCTCGGGCAACTCCTACGGGTGCCACGAGAACTACTGCATCGAGCGCATCGAGGACCTGACCCGCCTCGAACAGGTCTTCATCCCCTTCCTCGTCACCCGCCAGATCTTCGCCGGGGCCGGCAAGGTGGTCACGAACAGCCGCGGCACGGCCTATTCGATGAGCCAGCGGGCCGAGCACATGTGGGAGTCCATCTCCTCGGCCACCACGCGGTCTCGGCCCATCATCAACACCCGCGACGAGCCCCACGCCGACCCCGAGAAGTATCGGCGTCTGCACGTGATCGTGGGCGACTCCAACATGAGTGAGTACGCCACCTTCATGAAGATGGGCACGGCCGCGGTGGTGCTGGCCATGATCGAGGACCGCACGACGGTGCTGCGCGACTACAACATGGTCTCGCCGATCAACGCGCTGCGCGACGTCTCGTACGACCTGTGGAGCAAGGAGCCGATCCGCCTGGTGTCGGGTCGCGACATGACCGCCCTGGAGCTCCAGGAGGACCTGTGCGAGCGCGCCGAGCAGTTCGTGCTGACCCACGAGGTCCCCGCCGACCAGGCGCAGGCCGTGGCGATGTGGCGCGAATGCATCGAGCAGTACCGTTCCGACCCCATGGGGCTGGCGGACCGCGTCGACTGGATCGCCAAGTGGCAGATCATCGAGCGCGAGCGCGAGCGCAGCGGCGTCGCCCTCGACGACGCCAAGGTCGCCCTGATCGACCTGCTGTACCACGACACCAGCGTCGAACGGGGTCTCTACTACCGTCGCCAGGCCCGCGACCACTATCGACGCATCGTGACCAACGACGAGGTCAACGCGGCCTCCCAGACCGCCCCGACCACCACGCGCGCCCACATGCGCGGGACCTTCATCCGCGAGGCCAAGAAGTGGCACCGCGACTACACCGTCGACTGGGTCCACCTGAAGCTCAACGACGAGATGCAGCGCACCGTCTTGCTGAAGGACCCCTTCCGCAGCACCGACGAACGATTCGTGAAGCTGGTCGCCTCGCTCGAGCGTCGTCCCAAGGGCGTCTAGGGCCCGATGTCCGCTGCGTACCGCGACGGCGACGCCGTCCCCGCCGGCGCCCACGCGCCCGACGTCGGCCCGGCGCGCCGGCGGCTCCGTCGCCACCTCATCGAGTGGGCGGTGATGATCGCGGTGGCCCTGGCGATCACGCTGGGAGTGCGCGGCTACGTGGTGCAGACCTTCCTGGTGCCCTCGAGCTCCATGGAGCCCACCCTGTTGGTGGGGGACCGGATCCTCGTCGACAAGCTCGCCGTCGACTGGGGCGAGATCAACCGGGGTGACGTCGTCGTCTTCCACTCCCCGCCCAACGAGGACTGCGCCGGGGGGCACGAGGCCATCCTCGTCAAGCGCGTCATCGGCCTGCCGGGCGACCACCTGTACTCGATCGGCGACACCATCTACGTCGACGGCCGGCCCTTGAAGGAGGCGTGGCCCCACACCGAACCCCTCGGGCCACCCGCGGTGGCGTCTCCCCGGCACCCCTACGTCGTGGGAGCCGACCGCTACTTCGTGATGGGCGACAACCACGCCTCGTCCTGCGACAGCCGCTACTGGGGGACCATTTCGCGAGGCGCGATCATCGGCAAGGTCTTCCTGCGGGTCTGGCCGGTCAGCCGCTTCGGCTTCCTCTAGGGCGAGTGGGGTCTCGGGCCCGCCGAGTAACCTTGACCGGTGAGTGAAATCGAGACCGAGCCGACCTCGGGCGAGTCCGAAGCCCCCGTCGGCGGCTCCGCCCGACGCCACCACGTCCTCATCGAATGGATCGTCATAATCGTGGTGGCGCTCGTCGTGTCGATCAGCCTGCGAACCTTCGCCTTCCAGACCTTCTTCATCCCCTCGGGCTCGATGGAGCCGACCCTGCTCGTGGGAGACCGCATCATCGTCGACAAGCTGGCCGTCGACTGGGGGAGCATCCACCGCGGCGACATCCTCGTCTTCAAGGAGCCCCCGACCGAGGATTGCGGGGGGGAGCCCGTCACCGACCTCGTCAAGCGCGTCATCGGCCTGCCCGGCGACCACCTCTACTCGATCGGCGACACCATCTACGTCAACAACAAGCGCCTCAAGGAGGCCTGGCCCCACAGCGAGCCCCTGGGCAACTCCATCGCCTCCCCGAGCGATCCGGTGGTCGTGGGAGCCAACCGCTACTTCATGATGGGCGACAACCACTCGAACTCCTGCGACAGCCGCATGTGGGGGACCATCTCGCGCACCGAGATCATCGGCAAGGCCTTCTTCCGGGTCTGGCCCCTCAGCCGCATCGGCTTCCTGTAAAGACCGGCCGTTTTCGGGCCGTACACTAGGGGGATGTTCAGTCTCAGCCCGATGAAGATCTTCGTCATCGTGGCGGTGGTGGTGATGCTGCTGGGCCCCGACAAGTTGCCCGAGGTGGCCCACCGGCTCGGCACCTGGTGGAACGCCCTGCGTCGCTTCCAGCAGCGCGTCGAGAGCGAGGTGCGCGGCGCGCTGCCCGACCTGCCCAGCACGAGCGACATCGCCCGGATCACCCGCAACCCGGTGAGCGTCCTCAACGACCTCGCCGACCGCGCCGAGAACCCGACGCGTGAGCGTGCCGAGGCCGCCCCGACGCCGGATCCGGTCACGTCCGACGCCACCGAGACCAGCGCCGCGCCCCCCAGCCCTCCCAGCGCCGACCCGTCCCTGAACTGACCGTGGCGAAGGTTCGTGACCAGGGGGGCAAGATGACCCTCGCCCAACACTTCGGTGAGGCCCGCAACCGTTTCCTGATCTGTCTGGCCATCTCGAGCGCGCTGGCGGTGGCCTCCTTCGTCTTCTATCCCCAGTTGCTGAGCCTGCTCCAGCACCCCTACTGCCAGGCCGACCCGCACCACTGCCACTTCCTGGTCACGAACCCCCTCGACGGCATCACCCTGCGGGTGAAGATCTCCTTCTTCGGGGGGCTCCTCTTCGGGGGTCCCTTCTGGCTCTGGCACGCCTGGCGCTTCGTGACCCCGGGTCTCAAGGCCCGCGAACGGCGCTACGCCCTGCCCTTCGTGCTGGGTTCGGTGGTCTTCTTCTCCGCGGGCGTCGTCGTCGCCTACCTGGTCTTCAAGAAGACCATCGAGTTCCTGGTGGCGATCGGCGGGAACTCCCTGACCACCTACTACAACCCGAACCAGTACCTGACGCTCTTCGTCCTCATGATGCTGCTCTTCGGATTGACCTTCGAATTCCCCGTGGTCCTGGTGGCCCTCGAGCTCGCCCGCGTCCTCACCCCCGCTCAGTTGCTGCGCCACTGGCGCTACTCGACGATCGCCATCGTGGTCTTCTCGGGCGCGATCACGCCCTCGAGCGATCCCTTCTCGATGTTCGCTCTCATGATCCCCCTGGTGGTCTTCTACTTCTTGGCCATCGGCATCGGCAAGCTGCTGGGCCGATGAGCGACAACTACCGGCGCCGCTTCACCGAGTCCCAGGGCTTCGGGCTCGACCAGTTCCAGGACGAGGCGCTCGACGCCGTGGACGCGGGCGTCAACGTCCTGGTCAGCGCCCCGACGGGCTCGGGCAAGACCCTGATCGCGAACTACGCCATCGGCGGCATGCTCGAGATCGGCAAACGTTCCTTCTACACCACGCCCCTCAAGGCCCTGTCCAACCAGAAGTACGCCGAACTCTGCGCGCTCTACGGCGAGGACCGCGTCGGCCTCCTGACCGGCGACACCTCGGTCAACCGCCTCGCCGAGGTCGTGGTCATGACCACCGAGGTGTTGCGCAACATGCTGCTGACCGAATCGGACCAGTTGTCGGACCTGGGCCTAGTGGTCCTCGACGAGGTCCACTACCTCCAAGACCCCTTCCGCGGGGGGGTGTGGGAGGAGGTGCTCATCCTGACCCCCGCCGCCGTGCGCTTCGTGGCGCTCTCGGCGACCATCGGCAACGCCGCCTTCGTCGGGAAGTGGTTCAACGAGGTGCGCGGCGAGACCGCGGTCGTGACCGAGGCGACGCGTCCCATCACCCTGCACCAGCACCTGGCCGTCGTGCGACGGGGTCAGCCCTCCGCCGAGGTGCTCGAGCTCCTCGACGGCGAGCGCCTCTCGGAGGACGCTCGGCGCGTCGAGAACACCATGAAGGCCACCCGACGCTTCCGGCCCGGGCCGCGCTGGCAGGGACCCAAGTCGTCCGCGCCCCCGGCGCCGTTTCGCGCACCGCGCCGCAGCGAGTTGCTCGAGGCCCTCGAGCGCGACGATCTGTTGCCGGTGATCGTCTTCATCTTCTCGCGCTCCGCCTGTGACGACGCCGTGCGCCAGTGCCGCCGTGACGGCCTGCTCTTCACCACGCCCGAACAGCGCCGCGAGATCGAACACATCGCCGAGTTCCGCTTGCTCGACTTCTCCGATGACGACCTGCGGGCCCTGGAGTACAACGAGTTCATCGACTCCCTGCGCCGCGGCCTGGCCGCCCACCACGCCGGCATGGTGCCGGCCTTTCGCGAGATCGTCGAGACCTGCTTCGTCCAGAACCTGCTCGGGGTGGTCTTCGCCACCGAGACCCTGGCGCTCGGGGTCAACATGCCGGCGCGGTCGGTGGCCCTGGAGAAGTTCTCCAAGTACTCCGACGCCGGGCGGCGTTTCCTGACGAGCGGGGAATACGCCCAGATGACCGGGCGCGCCGGTCGGCGCGGCCTCGACGAGGAGGGCCACGCCATCGTCTGCTTCGCCCCGGAGGCCTCCCTGCTCGACATCGGTCGGGTGGCCATCTCGCCGCCGTCGGAGCTGCACTCCTCCTTCCGTCCCACCTACAACTTCACGGCGAACCTCATCAACCACTTCGAGATCGAGACCGCCCTGGAGGTGGTCCAGCGCTCCTACGCCCAGTTCGAGGCCGACCACCGTCCCGCCGGATCGCGCCGTCCGTTGGGCGACCAGATGCGCGCGCGCCACCACGTGCTCGAAGAGCTGGGCTACGCCGACGGCTGGCGGCTCAATGACCGGGGGCAGTTGCTGCGCTCGATCTACCACGAGTGCGACCTGCTCATCGCCGAGTGCGTCACCGACGGCATCTTCGACGGTCTCGAGCCGGCCCAGCTGGCGGGACTCCTGTCGAGCTTCGTCTTCGAGACCAAGCGCGGCGCCCGCAACACCAAGCACCCCGCGACACCCCTCAAGCGCAAGAAGAACCTCCACGACCGTCTGGGTCCGGACCGGCGCTTCACCCTGAGCGAGCGCGCCCACGAGATCACCGTGCTGTCGGCGGCCGTGCGCGAGGTCGAGGAGCGCTACCGCGTGCCCCACGCCAAGGAGCCCGACGGCAAGTTCGCCCCGGTCATCGCGGCCTGGGCCCGCGGCGTCACCCTGGGGACCGTCCTGGACCTGGCCGAGGCCGAGGTCGGACAGACCTCGCCGGGCGACTTCGTGCGTCACGCCAAGCAGGTGGCCGACCTGTGTGAGCAGTTGGCCCGCCTGCGCAGCCTGGGCGACCTCTCCGACGTGGCCGACGAGGCCCGAGAGGCGGTCCTGCGCTCGGTGGTGGCGGGCGCGTCGACGGTCCACCCTCGCGGGTGATTTGGCCCCTAGTCTTTTTGTTCCATGCACCCCTACGTTGTCGAAGAGTTCACTGACGCGGAAAGGGCGGTGCTGCGCCGGTACTTCACCAACCTCGAGGGCCCCGTCTTCGCCCTGGTCAACCTGCCAGAGGTCGTCAAGGGCGCCCTCTTCGCCCGCTACTCGCGCTCCTCGAAGAGCCTGCGACGGCTCTTCCTGGACGAATTCGTGGGCGACCTGGACGTGACCGGCGACCAGGGGGTCGACGCGACGGTGGGCCTGGACCGGGCCGACGACCTCTACCAGCGGATCTTCTACGAGTACGGCGACGACTCGGTGGCCCAGCTCGGTGGGGTGCACCTGGCCTGCGAGCAGGCCTCCAACATCTTGACCAAGGTGCTCGAGCGGGGCCGCATTATGAGCTACCTCGAGCAATCCACGCGTTACCTGGGCTACGACCGTCGCCTGGACAACGGCCTGTTTCGCTACTACCGCGACCACGCGGTCCTGGAGTCGCGCTACGGCGCGCGCTACGTGGGCGAGATGGACCGGATGTTCGACACCTACGCCCAGTTGCTGCCTCGCTTGACCGAGTTCCTGGCCAAGAAGTACCCCAAGACGCCCGAGGACACCGACTTCGTCTACCGCCAGGCCATCCGGGCCAAGGCGCTCGACGCGGTGCGGGGACTCCTGCCGGCCAGCGCCCTGTCCAACCTGGGGATCTACGCCAGCGGACAGGCCTACGAGGCGCTGTTGTTGCGCATGAGGGCCCACCCCCTGCACGAGGTGCGCGAGTACTCCCAGTTGATGCTCGAGGAGCTGCGCAAGGTCATCCCGAGCTTCCTCAAGCGCATCGACGTGCCCGAGCGCGGTCTGGCCTGGACCCAGTACCTCGCCGAGACCCGCGGCGCCACCCGCCAGGTCCTCGGCAGTCTGGTCGAGGACCTGGAGACCATCGAGCCGCGAGAGAGCGTGCGTCTGGTCGCCTTCGACCCCGAGGGCGAGACCCGGGTCCTCGAGGCCATCGTCTTCGCCAACTCCTCGCTCAGCGACGCCGACGCGTCGTCGGCCGTGGCCCGCATGACGGCGCCCGAGCGCGAGCGGTTGATGGGGGCCTACGTGGGGGAGCGGCGCAATCGGCGGCACCGACCCGGACGGGCCTTCGAGCGCACCGACTACCGCTTCGAGCTGGTCACCGACTACGGCGCCTTCCGCGACCTCCAGCGCCACCGCCTCTTGACCGTGGAGTGGCAGTCGCTGACCGTGGACCTGGGCTACGACGTTCCCGACGTCATCGTCGAGGCGGGCCTCAGCCCCGCCTACGAGGATTCCCTGGCCCGCTCGGCCGAGTTCTACTACGACCTGCGCGAGGAGTTCCCCGACGCCGCGCAGTACGCCGTCGCCCTGGCCTTCCGGATCCGCTACAGCATGCAGATGAACGCCCGCGAGGCGCTGCACCTGATCGAACTGCGCTCGGGCCCCCAGGGGCATCCGAGCTACCGTCGCGTGGCTCACGAGATGGTCCGCCAGATCCGCGAGGTGGCGGGCCACGGGGCGATCGCCGACGCGATGAGCTACGTGGACTTCTCCGACACCGACCTCGAGCGCCTCGAAGCGGAGCGCGCGGCCGAGAGGAATCGCGCAAAAAGGGATTATTAGCCAAAAATAATGCGAAAATGACCGAAGTCCCGTCCAAAAGGCTCTACACTTCCAGCGCCACAGAGAAGGAAGCCTATGAGTATCGACGGAGAGAACGACGAAGTGTTCGACGAGGAGGAGCTCGCCGAGGGCTTTGACGAAGAGGTCCTGAGCGAGGATGACATCATCGACGACGACGTCGACTTGGACATCGTCGTGGTCGACGACGACGCCGTCGAAGCGGTGGACGACGACGTGGATGACGTCGTTGACGCCGACGAGGCCGACGAGGACAGCCCGGCCGTGGTGGCCCTGGTCGACGACGACGACCTGGCCGACGACGCCGACGTGGAGTTGGCCCTCGACGAGGTTCTCGCCGAGACCATCCGACGCACCACGACGCCCGAGGACGACGACGAGGGCCCCATCGACGTGGATCCGCTCGCGGACCCCTTCGAGACCATCCTGCCCAAGCAGGACGACGAGTTCCGTTGCGCCTCGTGCCGCTTGCTCAAGAAGATGAGCCAGCTGGCCGACGTCGACAAGAACCTCTGCCGCGACTGCGTCTAGGACTGTAGGACCGTGGCCGAACAGGGTCTTCGCACGGTCATCCGCTCGGCGACCCCCGACGACGACGTCGATTCCCTTCTCCAGGGGGCCCTGGCGCGGGCCCGTCACGCCCGAGGGGGCTCGGCCCTCGTCGAACAACTCTGGGGCCCGGCGGCCTCGGACGAGTTCATCCGCGAGGCGGTCGCCCGCGACGTCGCCGAGGGACGCGTCTGGGTCGCGCTGAGGGACGGGGAACTGGTCGGAGCCGCCCTCGTGGAGGCTCGGTGCATCCGCGGACTGTGGGTGGCTCCCGATCACCGACGCCAGGGCGTCGCGACGTCGCTGCTGAGTGCTCTGCTGCAACGCCCCGACGCTCCCCGCGACGCCTGGGCGTTGCCGGGAGACCGTGCGACCAAGTCGCTCTACGAATCAGTGGGGTGGAAGGCGCGCCTGTTGACTATGCGCGGCGAGTAGTCGGCCGGCGCGCGGGACGCGTCGGACGCGTGGGCGGCGGCGGCGGCGGAACCTTCATGCCGAGCAACTTCGCCAGCTCGGGGATGGCGCCCGCGTTCTTGACGGCCAGCGCCTTGGCGGACTCGTCGGCCGGGATGCCCAGGGGCTTGACGTTGCGACGGATCGAGGTCTCGACGGTGAGCGTGACCAGTTCGCTCCACACCGCCACGTCCTGTTCGGCCGTCAGCGCCGCGGAGACGCCCGCCACCAGAGCCGACGCCACCTCCGAGGAGATGCGCGTGGACATGTCCGGGGGTCGAGCCACGAGGCGCAGCGCCTCGGCCAGGTTGCCCGACGCCATGGCCGCGTCGAGCTTCTCGGTCCACTGCGTGCGCAGCACCTCGAGACGAGCGCTCAGCAGTGCCTGCAACTCCTTGAGCTGAGCACGGGCCTCCTCGTCCAGGGTCGTCGTCTTGGCGGAGGTGACCACCGCGCGCAAGTCGCGCAGTCGCAACTCCTTGCCGGCGCTCAACGCACCAGAGGCACGGTCCTTCCACATCGCCAGGGTGGTCTTGGGGAGCAGATCCTCGGCGATCCGGTCAATGGTCGCCGGGTCGATGGTGGGACGACCCTGAGCGGTGGCGTTCTTGTTCTGTTCGGCGACCGCGGCGCGCACCGAGGGCATGCCGCCGCGCAGCAGCTGCTCGGCGACGGGCAACTGCTCGGGCGAGAGCGTCGCCAGGAAGGCGTTGCGGTAGACGGTGGCCACGGGTGCGGCGACGGGGCCGCGAGGGCGGTCTGCGCGGTCGCCGTGAGGACGGTCGCCGCGCGGACGGTCACTGCGGGGGCGCTCGGTACGCGGACGCTCGGTGCGCGGGCGATCGCCGGCCCCACCCTCGGGGCGGCGCTCGCTGCGCTCGCCACGTTCGGCCGTCGCGGGACGCGGGCCACGCTTGGCCCCGTCACGTCGTCCTTCCGAACGGCCTTCCGAACGGCCTTCCGAACGGCCCTCGCCATCACGGCGGGGTCCACGACCCTTGGAGGCGTAGGTGACGGTGACGTCGGGGACGTCCTTGTGGGTCACGATGCGCTCGAGACGTTCCTTGCGAGGGTCCAGCGGCGACGCGGTCTTGGGCGGTAGCACCGAGAGGATTTCGAGGCCCTCCATGTACTGCTCGACGTCGGCGCGATAGACGGAGCCCACGACGGGTCCGCCCGGCACCAGGGACGCCTGCAGCACACCCTTCGGCAATTTCGCCCCGGCGGCACGCCAGGTGGCGACGTCTCCGTTGAGGCTGGTGATTTCGATCTCAATGCGACGAGACATAGGAAAACAATCTACTCGTTTTCCACCCGCCGATTATTCCGTCAGCGCGGCGTCAGTGTTTGACAGCACTCCCTAGCATGGTCCCATGAGCGAAAACGCCGACCACGACGCACCCGCCGACGAACACGACGAGACGCCCGACGAGATCGTGCCCGGCCCGTCAGGGGCCACTGAGGACGCGGGTCACGCTGGGGGAGCCTCGCCGTCGGTGAGCACGGTCCTCACGGATTCGATGATGGCGGGGGAGGGGAGTGCCACCGGCGCCACGACGACGGCGCCGTCGCGGACGAGCAAGTCCCCCTGGACGAGTCGCGTCACCCTCTTGGTGGTGGCGGCCCTCGTCGGAGGTCTCGCGGGACACTTCACGGCACGTTCCACCAGCGTCAACCAGAACCTTCCCGTCACCACCGACACGGCTACGCCGGCCACCGGCGGCGACGGCGGCGTCTTGTCCATCCCTCAACTCGTGCAGAAGGTGCAGCCTTCGGTGGTCTCCATCGACGTCAAGGGTCAGGGGAGTGAGGACCAGGGGACCGGGATGATCATCTCGTCCGACGGCCTCGTCGTGACCAACAACCACGTCATCGCGGCGGCCGACCCGAGCGGGACGATCACCGTCACCCGCACGGGATCCACGAAGGCGCTTCCCGCCACCTTGATCGGCACCAACCCCGTCGACGACGTCGCCCTGATCCGCATCGACAACGTGTCGAAACTCCCGACCGTCACCTTCGGCAACTCCAACGCCCTCCTGGTGGGTGACAGCGTCGTGGCGATCGGCAACGCCCTCGGACTCGCCGCCGGCACCCCGACGGTGACCAACGGCATCGTCTCGGCGCTCGGGCGGACCGTCACCGCCTCGTCGAGCTCGGCCACCGAGACACTCAACAACATGATCCAGACCGACGCCGCCATCAATCCCGGTAACTCTGGGGGACCGCTGCTGGACGCCCAGGGTGACGTCATCGGCATGAACACCGCCGTCGCGGGCACCTTGGCCGACGGCACGAACGCTCAGAACATCGGCTTCGCGATCCCGGTCGCCACCATCGAATCGCTCCTCACTTCGCTCAAGGCGGGTCAGAGCGTGGTGAATCACGGGGCCTTCATGGGCGTGGAGATCTCCTCGATGAATTCGACCCTGCAAGCGGAGTACAACTTCACCGTCTCCACCGGCGCGGTCGTGATGAGCGTCGTGCCGGACTCGGCCGCGGCACGCGGAGGGATCGAACAGGGCGACGTCATCGTGGGCATCAACGCCACGGTGATCACCAGCGCGCAGGACGTCACCAGCGTCCTCAGCGCCCTGCGACCGGGCGACGTCATCGCCGTCAAGATCGTGCGTGGATCGACGAGGCTGACGAAGTCCGTGACCCTCGGGACCAACCCCAAGGGCTGAGAACCACACCGATCCACCACGCGGGGGTACTCTCGTGATGGATCGCTAGCGAAGCACCGGAAGCGAAAGGGGAGCGATGGGTCTGATTCTTCCCGGCATCATCTCGGCGTTGTTCCTCATCTTCGTCGCACTGGCGCTGTTGCCGCTGTTCTGCATCGTCGACGCCGCACGGCGCTCCTCGCTCGACTTCGAACGCGCGGACAGCAACAAGACGCTGTGGATCGTCCTGCTCTTCATCTTCCACTTCCTCGCCGCCATCGTCTACCTGACCGCGATACGACCCCGGGTCAAGACGGCCGGCCGAACCTGAGCCTCACCAGAAAGGAGCTTGCACGATGGGACACTCCGGCACCCCGTTCGCGATCGCTATCGGAGTAGTCATCGTCCTCGGGATCGTCGCGGGCTACTTCCAGTCCCGCTACGCCAAGGGCATCGGTGGTCGGACCCGCAGCGTGCGCCGGGCCGAGTCCATCGCCCAGACCCCCTTCCTCCAGGACATGGTCGAACAGCACGGCAATCCCACCGACGCCCTGAACTTCCTCGCGGCCCACCGCATCGCCGACGTCGTCGACAAGGCGGTGGATCATCCCAACGGCGCAAACATGGACGAGTTCGACATGCTCGACCCCCACTACAAGAAGCCCGAGCAGCCCTCACAGGGTTCGTGACCGAAGTGTTTCACGACCTCACCCCTGCGGCGTGAGGTGACTACCGATCCTGGTGGGTCACGCCGCGGGTCTGGTCGACGTGACCGGATGCGAGCCCCTAGCGGCCGCGCAGCGACTTGCGGACCTTGGTCCAGAGGCCCGGGTTGACGTAGTACGCCTCGCGTTGCTCGTCGGTCATCGCGTCGTAGCGAGCATCCTCCTTCTTTTCAATCTTCTCGTCCTGCAGTCGGCGCAGGCTGGCGCTACGTCGCGAAGAGAAAGCCCGCGCCGGGAGAAGGAGCACGGCGAGGAACACGGCGATCACCAGGAACTCCGGGGCATCCAGATGGAAAACGTCGCCCACTGCGTTCCTCTCAGTCGCCACTCGGCCCAGGGGAGTGGTCCCGCCTGGGTGAATGGTACTTGGTGAGCCTCGTTGCACCCGTCTCTCCCCTGACGAAGCTCGTCGGGTCCTCGACGACCATGAGCACCCTTGGACTCGGCACCTAGCGAGGAGCCAAGAGGCGAACGACGTACCGACAGCGCCGTGCAACGTCGTCCAACGCGCTAGGGAGCGACCACGCTGACGACCCCGCGGACGCGGCCCAGGGCGTTGGGCCACAGCACAAACCAGTGGGAGCAAGGAAGAAGGTGGCGCGGAGGCCGATGAGCTCGAGATTCAGCCCGGCGTGAACATCGATGGGAATCCACGCGATCGCCAGTCAGATGCCGATACGCGCGTAGGCGCTGACCCGCAGACAGCGTCCACCGTCTGGTGTGACCGACGCTTCAAGGTGCCTCGCGACCGCTGCCTACCGGAGAGAATCGTTGGAGAGGGGGCACATTGACTTTGGCGAACTCCTAGCACTTCCCCGGCTTCCGCCGATAATGTACGTTATGTAAAGTAACTCCGAAACTCGCCATGCGGCCTCGCTGGGAACCTATGCCCTAGCTCCAGCGGCCACGGCTTGCTTCCAGGTGTAGATCAGCGGAGGGACGGTCCCGGATACCTGCACGATCAACTGGCTGTAGGAGTTGAATGTTCTGTCCCAGTTGTGCGCCACGACACCCGCGCCCATCACCAGCGAGCAACTCTTGGCGTAACACGGCAGATTGCTCGCGTTGACGAGGATGTCGTTGCGGTGACCCCAGCAGCCCCGAGCGCTGGCCGAGGTGCACTCGTAGTTGAAGGTGTAGCCCTTGCCCGCCCACCCGTCGTCGTACATCCACGAATAGTTGGCGTCGAGGATGTTCACGGCGGCGGCCCAATTGGCCGTCCAGCCTCCCGTGGCTCCCGCGATGGCGTGGGCGTTAGTGAGGGCCGGATCGGCGTTGAGCTGCGCGCCACGCTGCGCCATCGTGTCCGCAGCGGCTGACAGGCCAAGAACGGGGGCCTCGCCCCGACTCACCCGCTCCAGATCGACCATGACGAGCGACTGCTCGTTGGCGGTGAGATGGGCGAAGTTGCGCGGCAGGGTCAGCGCAGGAATGCGCTCCAGGCGGTGCGCACGATTCGTCGCCTGGATCTCCGCCGTCACGCAGGCCTTCGTTGACGGATTGGGTGCCAGCTGATTCCCATCCCAGTGCCAGCACGGAGGCAGCGGCGCCCCCACCGTGTACATCGCCCCCGACGTGGTGTTGAAGACCGGGATGGCGGGCAGGTTCTTCACCGGCTCCTTGGGCGGCACGACGCCTGATGCGCCGGCCACGCTCGCACCCAGGGCGGCGAGCAGCGCGAGGCCCGAGAGCACACCGATCCCCCGTCGTAGCGCTTTCAACGTCGACCGCCCTTCTGAGCCCGTGAGGCCTGTATCGGTCAGACTACTGGTGCGCCGGACATTCCCACAGGCGTCTCGACCCGTCCGGCGGCGTGGCCTCGACGCTCGACCGCGATGTTTGGTGCCGTTAGCATTCCCTCATGACGCTGGTCCTGCGACCCTTCGCCGCCAGTGATGAGTCCCCGGCCCTCGCGGCCCACGCCGCGTTCCAGCGGGCCGGATTCAACTTCCTGCCCGTGGACTTCGACTCGACGACCCCGTGGCAGCACTGGATCGAGCGATGGGAGCACGCCCGACTCCACGCCGCCGCGGAGAACAACGGCGTGCGCAAGTCCTTTCTCGCCGCCGACGCCGACGGTGACCTGGTGGGACGAGCCTCGATCAGGTTCGCTCTGGACGCCGAACACGCGCGACGAGGAGGGCATATCGGCTACGGCGTGATCGACGAGTTCCGCCGGCGGGGATACGCCACCTCCATCTTGAGCGAGGCGATCAGAATCGCCCGCGATGAAGGGGTCGAACGCCTGCTCGTGACGTGCGCCACCGCCAACGTGGCCTCGGCGAGAGTCATTGAACGCTGCGGAGGGGTCTTCGAGTCGGTCGCGACCCACCAAGACGGCTCGTCGTCTCTCAGGTACTGGATCTAACGTCCCAGGTGACTGCGGAGTGTGCCAAATCCGGTCGAGGGCCGCTTCGACGATGCAGGACCCGCGAGAGCGCTTCCACTAGGTTGTGAGGGAAAGATGGCTCCGCACACCACCCTCTCCCCGCGTCAACTGACCCTGGCGGTCGCAGTCGTGGCGCTTGGTGGCGCACTGGGCACCGCGTTGCGCGATCTGTCGCTCAAGCTCAACTCCACGACGTTGTTCGCCCACGTCGTCGGATCGAGCGGCTGGGCCCCCCGTGTCCCCTGGGTGCTCGCCCTGATCAATCTCGTCGGCGTTTACGCGGCCACCAAGGCCCTGCGTGGACCACTCGCCCATCACGACCCCAACGACCTGACCCGCCTCGTCGTCATCACCGGATTCTTCGGCGGCTTCACCTCGTATTCCAGTCTCTTCGTCTCGCTCAACGACATCTGGCACGTCTCAATCGCCGGTGCCGTGCTGACGGGTCTGGGAGCCGTGCTGAGTGGAGCGGGAGCCGCCTGGCTCGGCGCACGTCGGAGGCAGCGGTGATCCTCCTCCTCGTCTCGGTGGCCGGCGCGCTGGGCTGCGTGGTGCGCTACCTCATGGAGTACGCGGTGCGCCGCCACCATCCGACCCTGCGCCCCTGGGGCACGGTGGCGGCCAACGCGATCGGGTGCGCGGTGGCGGGCTGGGCCGCCTATTCGCTCTCCGAGCCGCTAGACGCCCACTGGCATTCCGTGGTCATGACAGGGTTCTGCGGTGGCCTCACCACTTTTTCCTCGGCCTTCGCCATTCCCGCGATCTTGGCCAAGGAGCACCACTGGAGCTACTCCGTCGCGATCGTCGTCACCACTCCCCTCGCCTGCGCGCTGTTCTTCGCCGGTGGGGCGCTGATCGGTCACTAGGCGAAACGAGCAGGGGTCGAGCCCGCTCCCCCACTGAACCCCGGCGGCCGTACTCAACTACAGCCTTTTCATCAGGTATTTTAAACCTGCGATACACCAACACTGCCGCATCGGACGCCAGCACCGCTAGAGCTTCGTGGGTCCCTGTTCGGCCTCCGCCAACTCCGAGAAATCGGTCAGGCCGGTCGGTGCCGCCTTCAGGGCGAAGGACACCGCCACGCCGATGATCAAGATGACGATGCCCGTGAACGGCGCCCACTTGGTGGGCGCCGCCACCTTGTAGATCGCACCGTAGATCGCAGCGATCGTGACGAGGACCCCCACCAGGCTCGCGAGATAGACCGCCCACATCTTGGGGTGGCCCCGAAGCCCGCGCAGGGCGCCGACGGAGATCATGAGGTAAATCACCACGATGGCGAAGCCGCCGTAGGTCGACATCCACGAGAACATGGACACGTACTCGGGGTCTTGGGCAGGGCGAACCAGGTGGACCACTGCACGCCGGCGATGATCACGACGTAGACCAGCAGGACGAAGTTGGATCCGCCGAAGGGGGTCCCACGTCGCGACACCCCCGACAAGGCCTTGGGCAGACGCTCGTCGCGGGCCAGGGCGAAGACGCCGCGCGCGGCCGAGACCGCGCAGCCGATGAGTACCGCCAACATGTCGAGGACGACCACCAGCTCGACCAGTCGGCGCAGCGCCACGCCGCCGAAGCCCCCGCCCGACGCCGGGCCGGCCAGGGCAAAGAGCGGGCCACCGGCGTTGGGCGCCATGGCCTTGAGCGAGAAGTGGAAGCCCGCCACCTGGGAGAAGGACCCGATGATGTAGAACGCCGTCACCGCCAGCACCGCCGTCAACACGGCGCGCGGGATGTTCTTCTCGGGCCGATCGGTCTCCTCCCCGAGGTTGGCCGCGGTCTCGAAGCCCGTGAATAGCAGGACACCATAGAGGACGCCGAAGAAGACGCCCTTCCAGCCCGACGGAGAGCCCGACGGCGAGAAGCCGCTCGAGACGTGGTGAAGACCGCCCGAGCGGAAGATGACCACGATGGAGAAGATGCCCACCACGGTGAAGGAGATCAGCGCCAGCACCAGCTGCGTGCGCGTCGACAGCGCGACGCCGAAGTGGATCACCGCGCCCACGATCACGAGCAGGAGGATGTCCCAGCCCAGGTACGGCAGCGGTGTCACGTTGAACTCGCCCTGCAGGGTGTCGTGGATGGTCCCGCCGATCATCGGCAGGATCCCCGCGCCGAGGGCGATGATGCCCGTGTAGTAGAGCCACCCCGACGCCGAACCGAGACGACCTCCGAGGCCGTCGGTGACGTAGCTGTAGAGCGAGCCCGCGGCCTGGATCTTCTTGGAGTACTCGGCGATGATCCAGCCCAGCCCGAGGACCCCCACGGCGGCGATGACGACCGCCAGCGGCGCCGCGTTGCCGGCGCCGTTGCCCGTCGCCGACACGATGCCCACGACGAGTGGCACGAGGAAGGCGATCGAGAACACCGGCCCCATCAATCCGACCGACTGGGCCGTGGCGTCGATCAGGGTGAGCTTCTTTGCTCCGCCCAAGGACGTGCGTGACTTCTCTGCCATGTAGATCTCCCCCTAGAAACTACGACGATGCCCTCTTCGAAAAAAGTTCTCTCCACCGTAAGGGAGCAAACGATTCAAGTCAAGGACCACACCAAAGATTCGGTGAAGCGAGAAGCCGCTGCGACGCTCGAAGCACGTCAGCGGCCCCGAGACGACACCCGTCGAGCCAGGTCGTCAGTCCCGGACCTCAATGGCCGTCTGGACCAGCCAGGTGAAGGTCGGGTCGGGGGCGGGCAGGAGTTCGGGGTGCCACTGCACCGCCAACACCGCGTTGTCCAGGGTGGAGAAGGCCTCGACGACCCCGTCGGACGCCGTCGCGCCGACGACCAGGCCCTCGCCCAGGGTCTCGAGGGTCTGGTGGTGCAGGGAGTTGACCCGCAAGTCGCCACCCACCACTCGCGCGATCAAGGACGTCGCGCGGCAACTCACGTCGTGGGTCGTCTCTCGTCCGTCGACCTCCCACTGGGGGTGCCCCGCACCCTCGTCGAGCTCCACGTGCTGGTTCAGCGTCCCTCCGTGGGCCACGTTGACGAGCTGAAAGCCGCGACAGATGGCCAGGACGGGGATCCCCTTGGCCCGGGCCGCGTGGTAGAGGGCGAACTCCCACCGGTCGCGCTCGGGCTCGGTCTCGCCGAGTTCCTCGTGGGGCGTCGCGTCGTAGTGAGCCGGTTCCAGGTCCGCCCCCCCGCTGAGCACCAGACCGTCGAGGTGCGCCACGATCCCCTCGACGTCGGCGTCACGCGTCAACTCGACGGGAAGTCCTCCGGCCAGGGCCACGGATCGGCCGTAGTCGGCGAAGTGCAGGTCGAAGAAGAGATCCGACATCGCCGCGGGCACGAAGGTCCCCAGACGGTAGGCGGGCCACCGTCGTCCCGACAGTCCAATCAGGGGTCGCATCCCGCGATTCTACGCGCGACACCCTCCGGACGTGCTACAAATCGTTTGGCCACAAACAAGGGGCCGAGGTGATTGGGGGAACACGCCACATGGAGAACTTCGCCGCGACTCTGACTTCGCACGATGCCTACCTCAACGGAGTGCCGCACGAGATCTTCAAGGAGTTGCGCGCCCACCAGCCGGTCGCTTGGACCGAGGAGCCCGACGGCCGCGGGTTCTGGAGCATCACCAAGTACGACGACGTCCTCTACGCCAGCCGTCACGCCGAGATCTTCTCGAGTCGCCAGGGCATCCGCATGGAGGACATGTCCGAGGAGGAGACCGAGGCCCGTCGCACCTTGATGGAGATGGACTCCCCCGAACACACCCGGTTGCGTCGATTGGTGGCGCGCCCCTTCACGCCGCGCGCCGTGGCGGATTACGAGGACGCCATCCGCGAGCTCTCTCGCGAGGTCCTCGCCAACCTCGGGGGGGCCGAGGAGTTCGACTTCGTGAAACTCGTCGCCCGCGAGCTGCCCATGAAGATGCTGGGCCGTCTCCTGGGCCTGCCCGACGAGGACCTCGACTGGCTGGTGAGCCGCGGCGACGCGCTCATCGGCAACACCGACCCGGAGTTCACCGACTACGTGGTGGACCAGACCGACACCAGCGCCTACCGACTCCTGCCCTTTCGCAGTCCCGTCGCCCTCGAGTTGTTCGAATACGCCCAAGCCGCCCTCGACGCACGACGTCTCAACCCGACCCACGACGTGATCACGGCCTTGTTGCAACCCAACAACGAGGGCGACAGCCTCGACGACACGGCCTTGAAGAACTTCTTCACCCTGATGGTGGCGGCGGGCAACGACACGACGCGCTACACCATGGTCGCCGGCGCCCAGGTGTTCATCGAACGCCCCGAGCTCTTCGCATCGATACCCTCCCTGGACGTGGCGCAGATGAAGTCGCTGGTCGACGAGATCCTGCGGTGGTCCACCACCACAATGCACTTCCGTCGCACGGTGACCGAGGACACCGAGCTGCGCGGCCAGCAACTGAAGAAGGGTGACAAGGTCGTCCTCTGGTACGCCTCGGCCAACTACGACGAGGAGCACTTCGAGAACCCCTACGAGTTCGTCCCGGACCGGACGCCCAACGACCACACGGCCTTCGGACTGCACAGCGCCCACCTGTGCCTCGGCGCCCACCTGGCGCGCCTGGAGCTGCGCGTCATGTTCGAGGAGATGGCCCGCGCCTGGTCGTCGATCGAGCTGGCCGGCCCCACGGAACGACTTCGCTCCAACTTCATCTCGGGCACCAAGCGCCTGCCGATACTGGTCACCTGGCGCTAAGTCATTGGACCGGTCTCGCGTCCTCACCGGACGCGGGCCTCGAGCGGCGTTCGAAGTACCAGCGAAGCCAGAAGGTCGCGCCACCGAAGAGGACGAACAGCGCGATCACCGTCTCGATCGGGGCGTGCCCGGGGTGAGTCGGTCCCGCGGAGGGCCGTAACTCCACCTCGATCAACAAGAACGTGGCCACGAAGAAGATCGCGGCCCATACGCCGCGATGCCAGCTCGCGATGACCTTGCCCGGCAGGAAGTCGATGGGGATGAGCGAGATGACCGAGCCCACCAGACCTCCGACGAAGATCGAACCCAGGACGTCGTCACCGACCACCACCGCGACGTTGGTGCCGTGGCGGTGGGCCAGGGCGTTGACGGGCAGCCAGAGGAACCAGGCCAACACTGCGACGACCATCGTGGAGCCCACCGAGATGGCCGTCAGGTGCGCACCCTGGCGCTCCTTCAGAGGTCCCGCGAAGGAGACGCCGACCACCACGCCGTAGAGGTAGCCGGGTTCGAAGTTGGACAAGCGCGACACCGCCACGCAGAGCGCGGCGATGGCCAGGCCCAGTGGCAGGGCCTGCAGGTAGGTGTCGGTGGCGTAGCCGTGGTAGCGACGAAAGAGTCGCGCCACGAACCACGCCAGGACCGCTCCGACGCTGAAGGCGATCAAGGTGGCCACCAGCCCCTCGGCCGACGAGGCGTTCGGTCCGAAGCGGGGGTTCAACAGAGCTCCCATGACCGACCCGGCGAGCAGCACCAACGAGAAGACCAGGGGATTCACCCGACCCGGCGTCGTCGAATCGCGCCGAGGCACCTGCGCTGGCTTCGACGATTCACGCGCCCATGTCCACGGACGCCAAACACGGCGACGCCACTTCGCCAGGATCGACATGATCTCGTCGTAATTGGCTTGGAAGGTCCGGTTGAAGATGTTGGCTGGAAAGGTGATGAAGATGATGGCGACCACCGTCACCGCCGCGTTGATGAGGTTGTGTCTCATCGAATGAAAGACCTGTGAGGGCGTCGAGATCGTGGAACTGATCGGTGCCACGTCGGTCGCCGTGGACCCAGGACTGGCGGACAAGCTGACCAGGGTGGCCGTGAAGGTGCCCGACTGGTTCTGATTACTGGTCCAGGTACCAGTGATGAGTGCACCGCTCACGATGCCCACGAAGGTCGCCACGTAGGTGCTGTCAAGGTACGTCGTGGTGATCGTGGCCCGGTCCCCCACGAGAGAGTTGGTGATGGTGGCGAAGGAATTACCGCTCGGCTCGATCCCCCGACCGGTGGCACCGTCGATGACGAAGATCTGCTGGCCCGCGCCACCCTGGCCACAACAGTCCCAGGTGCCAGTGAGCGACGTCAGCCCCGCACTGTCGAGGGCGCCCGAAGCGGTGCGCGACGAGGCGCCCACGGGCGACGTCACCAGGACCGCCGTCATCAGCGCCACGAACACGCCAATCACCGCGAGCCTGACGCATCGCGTGAGGCCCGCGATGACCGACGATGGAAGACTCATGGCGCTCCCCGGGAATTTCACCAGAGTCTAGACAGGGGGCCCGGTGGGCTCAAGGGCTGCCGGCGGGATGGGGCCCGGGCCGGTAGCGCTCGTAGAGGACGAGCCCACCACTGCGCGCCTTGACGTAGTAGGCCGACGAGATCGACGCGAAGATGTCGGCGTTGTCGTCGACGCCGAGGTTGGCCGGCAGGATCAGGTAGGTCACGCTGAACGGCGGGGGCAGGGTCTCGGCGGCGGTCGAAGGAATCCCCCAGTTCGACGTGGTGAAGGGGGCAGGCCAGACGTAGATGTGTTGACGATGGTCGATGTGCGACACCAGAGGGTATTGCGCCGACACCGAGGCGTCGGCCGGCAGGTCCGTCACGAGGTGGTTCATGGCCGCGGCGACGATGGCTCCGGCCGCGTCGTCGATCGGCTCGGGATGGCTCGAGAAGGGCGCCAGCCCCCACCACACGCACGACACCAACGCACAGGCCGCGGTCGAGGTCGTCAGGGCTCGTCGCACCGACGCGAGACGCTGACGACCAATGGCCCAGGCCGACGCGATCACCAAGACCGGGACGATACGCAGCGAGTAGTGATAGAAGATCTGGTGCATGTAGGGGTCCACGCTCAAGACGTTCTCGGCCACCGCCAAGAGCGCCAGCCACGCCATCCCCGGCGCGAGGAGGAAGACCCAGCCCGCCGACAGGCCCATCTGACACAGGTAGAAGAGCCGGCCCTGGCTGTGCACGAGTCGCCAGACCTGCAGAGGACTGGTGACCAGGGTCTTGAGAAAGCCCGATACGCCACCGAAGGGAATGCGCCCCGAGTACAGCGTCGGTCCCCCGAGGAAGGCGGGGATGACCCACTCGTTGGCCACCACGGCGTAGGCCACGCCGGTCCCGACGAGCGCCGCCCCCCAGCGCCAGTTACGGCGAGCGGCCACCCAGATGCCCAAGGGCACGACGAGCACGACGGCGTCCTCCTTGGTCAAGAGGGTCAGCGCCACCGTCACCGCCAAGAGCCAGCCGCGCGATTCGATGGCCGCGTAGATCGCCAGGGTCCACACCAGGACCTGGAGACCCTCGGGGTGGAACTGTTCCAGGTTCACCTGCTGCAGAGCCGGGCTCAGGAGGTAGACCGCGCCCATGGTCGTCGCGATGACGACGCTGCGCGTGAGGCGTCGGGCGATCGCGAAGATCGGCAGCGCGGTCGCGCCGATCGCCAGGGTCTGGATCACGAGGATACCCTGGGGCTCGGGCAGGAGCCGGTAGATCGGCACCAGGAACAACAAGATGAAGCTGGTGTGGTCCCCGAAGAGGTTGCGCCCCATGATGGTCACGAAGGGGGCGTGCAGGTGGCTCAGCAGCCACAGGCCCTGATCGAAGATGGCCAGATCGAAGGGCGGATAGTTGTACGTGGCGTACAGACGCAGGGATTCGTACGAGAAGTAGCCGACGTAGAGCGCGACCAGCACCAAGATCGGCAGTCGCTGCACCCAGGTGATCTCTTCGAGGGCCTCCGGCTCCCTCAGCGGCGCGATCGCCGATCGGGGCCGCTCGCGACGGGGCCAGGCGACGACTTCGACGTCACCGGACCACGAGCCCTCCGTTCCCCCATCGCTCCGGGGTTGAGAGTCGTCCTGATCCACCACACACCCTTCGCGTCGCCACGAACCCGCTCCCCTTCACTGTAGCCACGCCACCCGACGCCGGGGCCCGGACGTACGCGGGTCGCGCGGGGACTAGAGGAAGGGCAGGTACTCGCGAAGCTCCCAGTCGGTCGTGGCCGAGAGGTAGCGGTCCCACTCGGTGCGCTTCACCGACAGGTGCTGGGACACGAGGTCCGCCCCGAGGGCCGCCACCAACTCGGCATCGGCCTCCAGGACGTCGAGGGCCGCGCCGAGCGTGGGCGGGACGCCGATCGTGGCGTCGATGCTGTCCAGACCGTTGCCGCCCTCGGCCGGTCCGAGCACCAACTGGTTGACGTGACCCAGACGAGCGGCCTGCAAGACGGCGGCCATGGCCGAGTGCACCACGGCGGCCCCATCGCTCAAGCGGTGCTCGAGACGCGCCGGGGCACCGCGCTCGGGCGGGATGCGCACGGTGGCGCCGCGGTGGTCGTGCCCCCAGTTCGCCCAGTAGCCCGACAGCGAGGCCGGCCGCAGGCGCTTGTAGGCGTTGACGGTGGGCGCGCAGATCCCGGCGAGGGCCTGGTGGTGGGCGAGCATGCCCGCCACCATCTGACGAGCGAGCAGGGAGATGCCGTCCTCGCTCGCCGGGTCGTTGATGACGTTGGTCTCGTCGCGGTCGCGCAGGGACATGTTGAAGTGGAGCCCCGATCCCCCGCGGTCCGACAAGGGCTTGCCCATGAAGGTCAACAGCAGGCCGAAACGGTGGGCCACCTCGCGCGCCAGCACCTTGAACAAGAAGCCCTCGTCGGCGGCGGTCAGGGCGTCGGCGTAGCGGAGGGTGAACTCGAACTGGGGTGAGTCGTACTCGGAGTTGACCGATTCGAGCGGGATCTCCGCGGCGTCGCAGGCCTGCCAGATCGCGTCGATCACGCCAAGGGGATCGACGGCAGGACCGGTGCCGTACACGTAGGCACCGGGCGTGTCCAGGGGGCGCCAGCCACCCTGTCCGTCGGGAGCGAAGAGGTAGGCCTCGAACTCCATCCCGACGTAGGGACGATACCCCAGCGCCCCCCAGTCGGCGATCGCCTTGCGCAAGGCGCCGCGCGGTGAGACGGTGATGGGACCGGCGTGGTCCTTCAGGTCGGCCACCACGACGCGCGTCCCCGGCTCCCAGCCGGGGCGTATCGCGTCGAGTTCGTAGGTCGCCTCGAAGTCGGGCAGTCCGTCGTGCCAGTGCGACCCCGTCGTTTCGGGGGTCATCTGTCGGTCGTAACCCAACGCCCATGTGCCCGTGCAGTGGCGCACGCCGTTGGCCGCGAGCTTGGCCGGCACGTACTTGCCACGCGCCAAACCCAGGTGGTCGGGCCATAGCACGCGCAGTCGGTTGTAGTCCTCGCTCATGTTCCCCCCTCTGAACCCCACGAAACGTAACACGTCGTCGCGAATAGTGCTTCGATTTTCGGAGGGTCAGGTTATCATTTAGGCTCAAACGACCACGAGGGGGCCGTGTGGAACTTCGAAGAATCTTGCTGGACGGATATCCGACCCGGGTGGTGGTGGACGGTGACTCCCTGGTGGCGCGAGACGGCCGACGCGTCGAGGCCGCGGCGGCCACGCACCTCGCTCCCGTGACCCCCTCCAAGATCCTCTGCTGCCACCTGAACCACATCTCTCGGGTGCGCGAGTTCGGCATCGACCTGGCTCCCGCGCCCACCTACTTCCACAAGCCCGTCTCCGCCCTCAACGCCCACGGCGCGGCCGTCGTGCGTCCCTCCAACTGCCGCTACCTCAACTACGAGGGCGAGGTCGCCATCGTCATCGGTCGCAGCGCCCGCAACATCACGATGGCCGACGCCGTGCACTACATCGCGGGCTACACCATCGCCAACGACTACGGCCTGCACGACTTCCGCGACACCGACGCCGGCTCCATGCTGCGCGTCAAGGGCGCCGACACCCTGTGCCCGGTGGGCCCCGGGCTGGTGACCGACTGGGACTTCCGCAACAAGTCCCTGCGCACGAGCGTCAACGGCGTCGTGCGACAAGACGGCTCCACCGAGGAGATGGCCTGGGACATGTACTACCTGGTGGCCGACCTGGCCCGGCTCATCACCCTGGAGCCCGGCGACATCATCCTCTCGGGCACGCCAGCCGTCTCGCGTCCCGTCGAGCCCGGCGACGTGGTCTCGGTGGAGGTCGAGGGACTCGGCACCTTGACCAACCACATCGTCGAGGGCCCCGAGCCCGTCTCCGACGAGGTGGGCGCACAGCCCACCGCCACCGACGAGGTGCTCTCGACGGCGATGGGTGGTGACTGGGAGTTCCGCGGGCAGCGCCGACCGGAGCCCACGCCCAAGGACGCCCTTCCCTTCCCGCGGGTCAAGCCGAAGTTCCAGTCATGAGCGAACTGCGCGTCGACGTCGACGGTGTGGCCGTATCGCCCGAGCACTTCATCGACGGACGACGCGTCGGGTCAGCCGACACCTTCGAGGACCGTTCGCCCCTGGACTGGTCCTGGAAGCTCGCCGACGTCGCCCGCGGCACGGCTCACGAGGCCGACCTCGCCGTCAGCGCCGCCGGGGCGGCCTTTCCCGGCTGGGCCGCCCTCGGGGTGGAGGCGCGCGGCGAGTACCTGGACCGTCTGGCCGACCTCATCGACCGCGACATCGAACGCATCGCCCACGTGGAGTGCCTCGACATGGCCATGCTCGAGGAGAGCCTGCGACTTCGCGTCATCTCCCGCGGAGCGCGCAACTTCCGCGCCTACGCCCAACTGGCCCGCGAGTACCGGGCCCGACGCTGGAGCTCCAACGGCACCGACAACGTCGTCCTGCGCCATCCCGCGGGTCCCACGGTGGTCATCACCCCCTGGAACGCTCCCTTCATGCTCTCGACCTGGAAGTGCGCCCCCGCCCTGGCCGCGGGCAACACGGTCGTCTTGAAGCCCGCGGAGTGGTCGCCGTTGTCGTGCTCGATGTTGATGGACCTCGTCGACGAGGCCGGCTTCCCACCCGGGGTCTTCAACGTCGTCCAGGGCTTCGGCGAGGAGGTCGGCGCGGCGCTGGTGAACGACCCCCGCATTCGGCGCATCTCCTTCACCGGCTCCCCCGAGACCGGACGGATCATCGGCGAGGCCGCCGCCCGCAATCTCGTCCCCTTCACGGCGGAGCTCGGCGGCAAGGGGCCCTTCCTCGTCTTCGACGACGCCGACCTCGACGCCGCCGCCCAGAAGGCCGCCGTCATGTTCGACGACGGCGGCCAGGTCTGCCTCGCGGGCACGCGCCTCCTGGTGCACGACGGCGTCTTCGACGAGTTCGTAGCCAAGCTGCGCGCGGCCAGCGACCGACACGTCATGGGTGACTCCCGCGCCGCCGACACCACCTTGTCGCCACTGATCCATCCCGAGCACCTGGCCCGGGTCAGGGGCTTCGTCGAGCGCGCCAGGGAGTCGGGCGACGTCATCCTCTTCGGCGGCCACGAGGCCGACGACGAGGGTCTGTGGTACCGGCCCACCGTCATCGAACCCCACTCGAACGACGCCGAAGTCGTCCAGCGCGAGATCTTCGGACCGGTCCTCACCCTGCAACGCTTCGGCGACGAAGACGAGGCGGTGGCGCTGGCCAACTCGACGCAGTACGGCCTCTCCGCGATCATCTACACCTCGAGCCAGGAGCGCGCCGAGCGCGTGGGCGCACGCGTGCGCGCCGGCACGGTCTGGGTCAACTGCTTCTTGGTGCGCGACCTCACCGCCCCCTTCGGCGGCATCGGCATCAGCGGGGTCGGCCGCGAGGGTGGCGACTACGCGCTCGACTTCTACTCCGATCTGACAACGCTGCAAATCAAGGAAGGAACCACTCATGGGTGAAATCGTCGGGGCGGGCCTGTTGGCCCACGTGCCCACCATCGTCTTGCCGGACGACGTGCGCCGCGAGCTCAACAACGGGCGCGAGAGCACTCTGTACACCGGCTTGCACAACCTCAAGCGCGAGGTCTTCGACGTCCTCAAGCCTGACGTGATCCTCGTCTTCGACAGCCACTGGTTCACCACCGTGGAGTTCGTCGTCACCGCCCACGCCCACCGCAAGGGTTTCTACACCAGCGACGAGCTACCGCGGGGCATGTCGAGCGTCCCCTACGACTTCCCCGGCTCACCCGAACTGGCCCAGTTGATCGGCAAGATCGCCGACGACACGCCGCAGTGCTGGGTCACGCCCATCGACAACGAGCACCTGCCCCTGGCCTACGCCACCTTGAACTTCATGCCCTTCCTGCAGAGCGACGAGAAGTGGATGTCGGTGAGCGTCTGCCAGACGGCCGAGATCGCCGACTTCTTGACCGTCGGACGCGTCGTGGCCGAGGCCATCGCCCAAAGCGACCTGCGTGTGGCGCTCATCGCCTCGGGCGCCGTGAGCCACACCTTCCACAAGCTGCGCGACCTGAGGGCGCACGAGGCCGCCGGCGAGGAGCACATCTACTCCGAGTCGGCGCGCGAATGGGACCACCGCGTCATCGACGCGCTCCTGGAGGGTGACCACGCCCAGGTACTGGCCGACATGGAGGGTTTCCTCACGGTCCGGCCCGAGGGCCGCTTCGGCCACTACCTGCAGATGGTCGCGGCACTGGGCGCCGAGAAGTGCACTGCGCCCGGGCGCCTGTTCTCGGACTACGAGAACTCCATCGGCACCGGCCAGGTCCACATCTGGTTCGACCGGCCCGACAACGGCTGGACCGGAGGGAACTAGTGGACGTGACCGGACTGCCCTTCCCGCGCACGGCCTCGGGTCGCGCCTCGATCCTGCCTCCCACGCCCTGGCACTACTCGGGGGACCTGTTGACGGTCGAGTACCGGACCGACCCCGACAACGTGCGCGCCCTGCTGCCACCCGACGTCGATCTCGCGCACGACGACGAAGACCCCGGCGCGGTCGCCTTCATCTGGGCCGACTGGCAGAGCTGCGGCGACGACCGCAGCGAGATCCTCGACCCGGTGCGATCGCAGTACAAGGAGGCCTTCGTCGTGGTGCGCTGCCGCTACGAAGGGCAGATCTACTCGCGCTGCGTCTTCATCTGGGTCGACAAGGACTTCGCCCTCGTGCGTGGCTACCTCCAGGGCTACCCCAAGAAGTTGGGCTCCATCCACCAGACCCGCCCCATCACCGTCGGATCGGCCGGCCCACGACTGCAGAGCGGAGGCCGCTTCGGCATGACCCTGGCCGCCAACGACCGGCGACTGGCGAACGCCACGGTGACCCTGCGGGGCGAGGCCAGCTCGGGGGGCTTCGTCAACGCACACCCCATGCTGCACCACCGCTGGTTCCCGAGCATCGAGCTCGACGGTCGCGACTCACTGAGCGAGGTCGTGACCATGTCGGGCGTCGACGTCGAACTCGGACCGGTCTACGCGGGTGACGCGACGCTCGAGCTCTTCGACTCGCCCACCGAGGAGTTGACCCTGCTGACTCCCCGAGAGATCCTGGGTGGCTACTTCCGCACGGTGGGGACGACCTTCGCCGGAGGGCGTACACTGACTTCCTGATGAGTCGCCGCATCTCCTCCGCCGCCCCCGAAGAGGTCCTCCAGGCCGAGGTCGACATCCGCCATCGCCTCGAGGGCCGCGAGTTCGACTTCACGGCGATGAGCGCCGTCTCGAACGTCTACCGGGCGGGCACCGCGGTGCGCAACCACATGGAGCGCACCGTGCTCGCCGACCACGACCTGAGCTGGGTGGCCTTCACCGTGCTGTGGATCCTGTGGATCTGGGACGCCCAGGAGACCGGCCACGTGGCCGAGGAGGCGGGCATCACCAAGGGAACGCTGACGGGGGTGATCAAGACGCTCCAGAGTCAACAGCTCATCAAGCGCACGCCGCACCGCGACGACCGCCGCCGGGTATCCATCTCGCTCACCGCCAAGGGGCGCCGCATGATCACCCAGCTCTTCCCCGCCTTCAACCAGCATGAGGTGGCGGCGGTGAGCGCACTGACCGACGCCGAACAGCGCGAGTTGGCGCGCCTGCTTCGCAAGGTCACCAACCACATCACCTCGGTGCCCACCGACTGAGGCGCCCCCGACGCAGTTGTGGCCGCCGCGATCCCTAATGGTCGGACGGCGTCTCCGTGTCGACGCCGCCGTACCGTCGGCGAAACAAGACGTAGGAGACGCCGCCCGCCATGATCGGAAGCCAGTATCCGCCCAAACGATACGCCAGGGTGGCGAGCAGTGCCGAGGTGTCCTTCACGCCCGCGAGCACGAGCAGTCCGCTCAGGGTCGCCTCGACGAGTCCCAACCCCCCAGGGGTGAGCGGTAGCAGGCCGACCACCGTGGTGGCGGCGTAGGCCAGCAGCACGAGGGCAGGATTGGGTCGAGCCCCGGTGGCGCGCAGAGCGGCCAACAAGCTCAGGTAGTCCAACCCGATCCGTCCGGCCACGAGGAGTATCGCTCGGCCCCATTGGCGCCCCAGGTCCGCGGCGATCAGGTCACGCTGCTCCAAGAGACGTTGGGCCAGCGGCGCCCAGCTGTGACGACGCCGCCGAAGGAGGTTGAGGATTGACTGGGTGAAGCGGGCCGCGAACCGCAGGACGCCGTCGTAGTAGAAGGTGACGACGCCGCCGGCGGCGATGAGCACGAAGCCGCCAATGCCCAACAGCGCGGCCACCAGCAGGTCACGGTTGACGGACATGCCGCCGATGACCGCTGGCAGGACGAAGATCGGCAGCGAGAAGAGTGCCCCCGCGTTGAGCAGCGACGCCACCGCCAGCCCTCCCCCGGCCTGCACCGCGTCGATCCCCGACGACACCAACATCCGGAATTGCACTCCCGCCCCCACGGCATCACCGGCGGGGACCACGTTGGTGACGGCGTTGCCGACGAGGGATGCCGTCACCACGGCGAACCAATCGCGACTGCGCAGGATCATCCTCTGGAGGGCCAACGAGCAGACGAAGCTTCCGACTTCGGCCAGCAGCATCAAGCTCAACCACGCGGGCACCAGGCTCGAGAGGCGTGGCCACGCGGCCAGCACGTGCAGCAGGGCGGGCAGGACCACGTAGAACGTGACGCCCGTGACCACGATGGCGGCGCCCCGGCGCAGGGTCGCAGTCGAAGGTCGTGCTCGAGGCTCTCTTTCTATGGACCCAAACTACGCTGCAGCGACCAGCCCCCCGACGACGGCACCCAACAACCGGCACACCCGCACGAGTGACGAGGCGTGGGCCCGACACTTCGAGAGATCGCAGTCCGCGCAGACCCCGTCGACTCCCCGGCCGCCGACGTCGCCCGTCACGTCTCAGTCAACTCTTCGAGTAACCGGACCATCATGGAACGGTCTCGCATGGCCTGGACCTCAGAAGGAAAGTGACCCGACCCCTCTGTCGATGATCGAAGTCACGTCGTCAGACCTCACGGTCGAGCGTTGCCTCCCAGAGGGAGGATCTCGAGTAGCCCTCGACCCTCCGGCGACCGGAACCATCGAAGATGTCCCAACAGGTAGCCGAAATAGGCGAGATCGGCATTCTCCCTCGAAGCAGTGATGGAATGGAAGTACTCGACCTCCGAGAGCGCGAAATCCAGATGACACACTGGCAAGACGGTGTTCAGCGCCTTACCCTCCGCGCTCGACAAGGGACGGAGAGACTCGTAACCGGCCAGGAGTGCCCTCGCGGCAGCGATGTCGGCGACCACGCCGCCGGCCTTCACCTCGAGCCAGTCCACACAACTGCGTTCGAGCGCGAGGGCGAGGTCGTGGATGGCGTAGGTCCGATTCGCCAGACCGAGGTCCAGCACCTCGACGACCTGGTCGTCGTCGCTCCAGGTGAGGTTCGAGGGGTGCCAGTCCCCGTGGGTCCACTGGGGCGTCAGCTCCTTCAGCGCCTCGTGGGCGCGGGCCGCCCACGGCTCAACCTCCGCCAGGTCCACCTTCCAGTCGTAGTGCGACAACGCCGACCCGAGTCCTTCGCGTCGGGCCGCCTGGTCCGCGACCACCGCCATCAAGTCACCACCCAGCAGGTCGACCGAGTCCATCAGGACCCCCGACGCACTCGCCGTCATATCGAAATCATCCAGAGCGAGGTGCGTGCGCGCCAGAGCGGCCCCGGCCTCACGAGCGTGCTCCAGCGAAAAATATGGGTGCCACGACGGGACGTCGCGGTAGCGGTCGGCCCCGCGCGCGAGGTCGTGGACCTCGTAGACGTAGCCGGCGCGCTCCACCACCCCGTCACCGTCCTCTCGCCGCCAGGGTCGAGGGACCGCGACGTCCCGAGATCGAAGGTGGTCGGCCACCGCGTGCTCGACCCGCAGCCGCGCGGCGCTGCGCACTCGCCGGTCGTGGCGTTTGACGAAACAGTCCCTCTCCCCCACGCGGACCACGGCGGCGCTCGACATCGGGCGCGGGCTGTGCCACGAGACCGTGACGCCCTCGCTGCAGCCGAAACGAGACAGGACCGCGGCCACCTCCCCGGCGGTCAGGGCGGGCCAGTCGGCCAGGGTCATCCCCTCACCCATCGAGTGCACCATCGAGCCGCCCGCCGGGGCCTCGTCGCGCGTCACCGGGCGAGTCGTGGTCGGCGAAGGACCTTGATCGCGACGTCACCGAGCAGGGTGGCGACGGCCGCCGCCGCGAAGGACAGTATCGACGCCGACATCCAGGGTTGGGAGTGGAAGTGCACCACGCGGTCGATCGAGGACCACATCGAGACCCACCAGCCGATGTAGCCCGGATTGATGAGCTGGTAGGTGACGAAGCCCAGCGCCCACGGCAGCACCATCCCCCAGCGGTCGCGCGAGCGAGCGCCGAGGTCCCAGCGGTCGCGCGAACCGACGAAGAAGTCCACCTCGAAGACGGCGCTCATGGGGATGAACACCGAGCCCAGCAGCACGAGGAAGTTCTCGTAGTCGTTGATGTTGGTCCACAGGGCCATCGCCGTGGCGACCACCGAGATCGCCACCGCCAGCACCCGGCGGTCCCACAGCGGGCGAAGGTTCTGGATCGACACGGCCGTCGAATAGACGTTGGCGAAGGACTGGTCGAGCTCGCGCGCGGCCAGGAGGGCGAAACAGACCGAGCCCAGGGGCACGGCGATGAAGGCGCCGTAGATGTCGTCGGGCGTGCGCGCCACCGTCACCAGGGCGATCAGGCCGATCACGTAGCAGGCGACCTGGGTGATGCTGTACCCCAGCAGCGTGCCGACGAAGGCCGTTCGCTCGCTGCGGGCGTGGCGGGTGTAGTCGGCCACCAGCGGGGCGAAGGAGATGGCCGCGGCGACGACCGTGTCGGTGGCGGGCCAGAACCCGCCCCAGGTGCCGTGGGTGAAACCCGGCAGGGGGTGGCGCAGGAGGTCCACGACGAGGTAGACCAGGACCATCGCCACCAGCGGGGCGGCCACCCGACGCAGCACGCGAACCGCCCCCAGGGGGCGGATGGTGAGCAGCGCCGTGGCCACGCCGGCGACGAGGATATACGTCGTGCGCGACAAGGACGGGGCCACCGTGTGGGCCGCGGTCGAGATCGTGACGAGTTCGAAGACCCCCCAACCGAGGCACTGCAGGATGTTGAGCAGCGTGGGGAGGTAGGAGAGTTCGCCCCCGAAGAGACCCCGCAGGAGCACCATGGTGGGCGCCCCCGTCCGCGTCCCCGCCACGCCGATGGCGGCCACCGCCCAGGTGCCCAGCAGCGTTCCCAGGACGATGGAGACCAGGGCGGCCGCCAGGGAGAGCTCGGGCGTCCCGACGCCGTTGGGCTGCAGCACGAAGATGGCCCCGGTGAAGCCCAGCAGACTGACCCCCAGGTTGCCCCACAGGCCGAAGAGGTCGAGCATGCCCAGTGACTGGGGCACCGGCTCGACCAGGGTGCGGGCCACCTCGGAGCGTTGGTCGCCGCCCACGGTGGTGAAGTGGGAGATCGCTGGCGATGACATGGTCCTCCTTACGCCGGCATTACCCGGACAAGTTCAACGGTCGGTGGCGCTTCGACCCCGCAGGATCAACCACCCTCTCAGCCCGGTACGTCCGAGCTCCCGTGCACAACATCCCCACCATACCGGAAGCCGGGCCGCGGGGCCCGATATTCTCGCGACGCTCCCCGAGCGTTCATTACGGTCTTAGGAAAATCTCACGAAGGCTGGGCGCGGCGAACGTAATGTCGATTGGGTAGGTGGTGTCCCAACGCGACCGAGGGGGAAGGTATGAACAAGTTTCGGAATTCCTGGATGGCGGTCGGGCTGATCCTCGGCGTTGGGAGTCTGGCGGGTTCTGCGGGCGCGCCCGCCAGCGCCGCCACCTCGACACCGGTGTGTCGCATGTCCCAGATCGAGGTCGCCGTCTCCTTCCCACCCGGCGGTGGTGCCGCGGGCACGACCTACGTCGACTACCTCATCGTCAACACGTCCACGTCGTCATGCCTCCTGAGAGGATTCCCCAGCTTCAAGTTCGACGACGCCGCTCCGGGCTCCAAGGGCGCGCTGACCGTGGTGCACTCGACGAACGTGGGGAAGGCCAAGAACGTGGTCCTGGCCCCCCTCTCCGACGCCTCCTTCGCCATGTCCTACGGCGACGCGTTCGACCAGGGCATCAAGAACCCGTCGAGCTACTTCTCGACGGTCGGTTGGGTCCACCTGGGCAACGTCAGGCCCACGGCCTCGGCCTGGTTCCACGTGCCCACCGACTTCAACCTCGCCTACGCCGGCTTCCGGGTCACCGTCACGCCGATCGTGAGCGGCCCCACTCCCCCGACTCCCTAGTCGCCCGACCCCTCTCAGCGGGTCGCGGCGTCCTCGGTCGAGACCAGGTGTCGGGCGGCGCGCGCCTCGTCGACCCGTGAGACCGGCGTCGTCTGGGGGGCGTGGTGCAGCGCCTCGGGGTCGGTCTTGGCGCGCTCGGCGATCCGCTCCACCGATGCGGCGATCGACTCGAGGGTCTGCAGGCTCTCGGTCTCGGTGGGCTCGAACATCAGCGCCTCCTCCACGATGAGCGGGAAGTACACGGTCGGCGAGTGGAAGCCCTCCTCCAGCAGGGCCTTGGCGACGTCGAGCCCGCGCACGCCGTAGGCCTCCTTGAGCGGGGTCGCGGTCAGCACGCATTCGTGCAAGCACACCCGGTCGTAGGCGGCCGGCAACGTGGCGCGCAGGCGCTCGCGAAGCCAGTTCGCGTTCAGCACCGCGTACTGGGCGACACGTTCGAGCCCGTCGCCGCCGTGCACGTCGATGTAGGCCAGGGCGCGGGCCAGCACCATGGCGTTGCCGTGCCAACCGTGCATGCGGCCGATGGAGTGCGCGGGCGTGGCCCAGGTGAAACCTCCGTCGTCACGGCGGGCGGCCTTGGGCCCGGGGAGGAACTCGACCAGTCGCGACGAGACGGCGACCGGACCGGCGCCGGGGCCCCCGCCGCCGTGGGGCGTGGCGAAGGTCTTGTGGAGGTTCATGTGGACGATGTCGAAGCCCATGTCACCGGGGCGCACCACGCCCAAGATGGCGTTGAGGTTCGCTCCGTCGTAGTAGAGCAGGCCGCCGACGTCGTGCACCGCCCCAGCGATCTCGACGATCTCCTCCTCGAAGAGGCCCAGGGTGTTGGGGTTGGTGAGCATGATCCCGGCGACGTCGGGCCCCAGCGAGGCCTTGAGCGCCTCGAGGTCGACCAGTCCGCGATCGTTCGAGGGGATGGTGGTCACCTCGTAGCCGCCGAGCGTGACCGACGCGGGGTTGGTGCCGTGGGCGGAGTCGGGGATCAGCACCCGGCGTCGCACGTCACCGTTGGCCTCGTGGTAGGCGCGCATCAACAACAGACCCGTCAATTCCCCGGCCGCCCCGGCGGCGGGCTGCAGCGTCGCCGCCGCCATGCCGGTGATGGCGCAGAGCTTCTCCTCGAGGTCCACGAGCAGGGCCAGCCAGCCCTGGCACAGCGACGCGGGCACCCCGGGGTGCACCGAGTTCAGCCCGGGATCGGCCGCGACGGCGTCGCAGAACTTCGGGTTGTACTTCATCGTGCACGAACCCAGGGGGTAGGCCCCCAGGTCCACCGAGAACTGGCGGTGCGAGAGGCGGGTGAAGTGCCCGACCAGGTCGCGTTCGGACACCTCGGCCAGGCTCACCGGCGTCGTCGCCAGGTGCGCGGAGGGGATGAGGTCCGCCAGCGGCGTCGCGGGCACGCCGGTGGTGCGCAACTGGTAGGCGCTTCGTCCGCTCACCGAGAGTTCGAAGATGGTGGGTTCGGTCTCGTGACCGAGCAGCGGCGCCGACGCCGCGCGTCCTCCGGGCTGACTCATGACAACACCTTTCCCAGCACGTCCGCGTAACGGTCCAATTCTTCGCGAGTCCGTCGTTCGGTCACCGCGACCAGCAGGACCTTGGCGACGTCGCCCTCGATGGAGGGGTCCGCCCCGGCGGTCAGGGCCTCGACGCTGAGCCCGCCCAGGATGCCCTCAGCGACCAAGTCCTCGAGGACGCCGCCGGCCGATCGCGGGAGCCGCAGGGCGAATTCCCGCAGGAAGGGCGCCGAGGACACGGCCTCGACCCCGTCGATGGCCACCAGGCGATCGAAGAGGTAGTGAGCGCCCTGGGCGCAGCGCGTGGCCACTTCGGCCAGTCCCCGCGTTCCCAGCCAGCCGAGCTGGATGGCTGCGGTCACCGCCATCAGGGTCTGGTTCGTGCAGACGTTCGACGTCGCCTTCTCGCGGCGGATGTCCTGCTCGCGCGCGCGCAGGGTGGTGACGAAGGCGCGCCGGTCGTTGGAGTCCACGGTCTCTCCCACGATGCGTCCCGGCAGACGCCGGACTTGGTCGTGGGTGCACGCGAAGAGTCCCAGGTACGGTCCACCGAAGGACAGCGCGGTGCCCAAGGGCTGCCCCTCTCCCACGAAGACGTCGGCGCCCCACTCCCCCGCGGTCTTGAGCACGCCCGCGCCGACCGGGTCGGCGCAGAGCACGAAGAGTCCGCCGCTCGCGGTGGCCAGGGCCTTCGCGCCGGTCATGTCCTCGAGCACGCCCAGGTAGTTGGGGTACGCGCCGACCACCGCCGCGGCTCCGGTCGCGTCGACGCTGGCCCAATCGGTCACGCCGTCGACGAGGGGGACCTCCACGACGTCGTGTCCCGTGCCGCGAGCGAAGGTCTTGACCACCGCGCGCCAGTGCGGGTGCACGCCCGCCGAGATCACCATCTTCTGTCGTCCGGTCGCGCCCGAGGCCATGTTGACGGCCTCGACCAGGGCCGTGGCTCCGTCGTAGAGGGAGGCGTTGGCGATGGGCAGCCCACTGAGACGCGAGATCATCGTCTGGAACTCGAAGATCGCCTGCAGGACGCCCTGGGCGACCTCGGGCTGGTAGGGCGTGTAGGCCGTGACGAACTCCGAACGCGATCCGAGCATCTTGACGACCGCGGGCACCTCGTGGTCGTAGGCGCCCGCACCGGCGTAACAGGTGAGGTTGGTGATCTGCCCCTGATTGGCCGCGGTGTAGCGGGCGAAGACGGCGGCCACGTCGGGCTCGCTCATGCCCGCCTCCAGGTCCAGGCCGGTGGCGAGCCGCACCGAGGCCGGGATGTGGGCGAAGAGCTGTCCCAGGGAGTCCATGCCGAGGAAGGACAGCATCTCGGCCGTCTCCTCAGGGGTGTGCGGGAGGTAATCAGCCACGCGAGGACGCCTTTCGAACGAAGGGCAACGCGGTCACCGTCACCGGGATTTCACGACCACGCAACGACACCACCGCCGGGGTTCCCGGGGTCAGGTCGCCGCTCAACAGACCAAGTCCGATGCCGCGTTCGAGCACCGGCGAGAAGTTGCCCGAGGTGAGCACCCCCACCGACGCCCCGTCGACGAGGACCTCGCCACCGTCACGAAGGGGCTGACGACCATCGGCCACCACCCCGGTCAGCAGGCGCGCGACGCCACGTTCGCGCTCGGCGAGCACCGCGTCACGGCCGCGGAAGGTCTCCTTGTCCCATCCGAGCACCCAGCCCAGGCGGGCCTCCAGGGTGGTCGAGGTCAGGCTGAGCTCGTGACCGTAGAGGGGCAGGGCGGACTCCAGGCGCAGCGTGTCACGCGCCCCCAGTCCAGCCGGCGTCACTCCGGCCGCCACGAGCTCGGCGAGCACCTCCTCGGCCACCTCGTTGGGCGCGGCGATCTCCAGACCGTCCTCCCCGGTGTAGCCGGTGCCGGCCACGCGCACCTCGACCCCCCGGAAGTCGAATCGCCGCACGCCAAAGCGCGGCACCTCGGCGAAGTCCGCGCCCAGGGCGGCGACCTTGGTCCGCGCCTGGGGGCCCTGAACGGCCAGGACGCAGCGCTGGTCGGTCACGTCGACGCCGGGCAGCGCCGCCGTCACGCCCGAGGTGTTCGAGGCGTTGGGCATGACGTCGAACTCGGTCTCGGAGTACCACCACACGATGATGTCGTCGACGACGAAGCCCTCGTCGTTCAAGAGGTGGGTGTACTGCGCCTTGCCCGGAGCGACCTTTCGCAGGTCGTTGGTGAGCGTGTCCTGGAGGGCGTCGAACATCCCCGGACCCTCACAGCGCACCGTGCCGAGGTGCGACACGTCGAAGACCACCGCGTCGCGCCGGCACGCCAGGTGCTCGGCCACCGTGCCACCCTGGTAGGCCAGGGGCATCTCCCAGCCCCCGAAGGGGACCATCTTGGCCCCCAGGGCCACGTGGGCGTCATAGAGGAACGGGCGTCGGTTATCCATGCCTATGTACTTTAGGCAGCCTTCGCGATCAGCGTGGCGACGTCGACACCGTGTCGCTCCACGAGCGCGCAGAAGTCACCCCGGTACACCACCTGCAGGGGCACCTCGGGATAGAGCCTCCGGAATTCGCGGACCTTGCGGTTCTTTCGGGTGACCAATCGCTGCTCCAGTACGGTCAACTCGATGAAGAGCGACCTCTCGGGGAGGTAGAAGTCTGGACGGAAGGCTCGCGTCGGCGTACCGCGTTCGTCCCAGGCCAGCGGGAACTCCACGGGCTCGTAGACCCACGAGACGCCGTAGATCGTCAAGAGGCGAGCGAAGACCTCCTCGGAAGGGTTCGCGAACCTCTCTCGCGGCGCCGGGATGAGACTGGGGTGACGAAGCCTCGCTCCGTCAAGTGGCAGGTTCACGCCGAACGGGTCACCTTCTCCGACGGCTCGTCGACGGCGCCCAGCATGGTCGAAAGCTCGGCGACCATGTTCGCCATCGATACAACATTGAAGACACCCTGACCACCGCGCAGCAGGTCGACCAGTCCGTCGTAGTCAGCCAACACCGAACCGTTGTCGCTCAGCACGAGGCTCGACGACGACAGGTCCGCACCCAGGGAGTCGCGCAGGCACTGCACCGCCTGTCGCGCGCGCGCCAACGACACGCCAGAGTCCAGCAACGACTTGATGACCTTGACCTCCAAGACGTCGGTGTAGGAGTAGGTGCGCTTCGAGCCGCTACCGTGCGCGGCGGTGATCGAAGGGGTCACCAGGTCGGTACGGGCCCAGTAGTCGAGCTGTCGATAGGTCACACCGGTCAGTCGACAGACCGTCGGCCCGCTGAACCCCATCACCGTGACATCACTCATCTCGCCCTCCCGACCGAGGACGTCGCCCTCGAGGTACTACAACAGTGTAGTTACAGCCTCGAGGAATCGGCAAGCGAATTGTCACGGCCTCCGGCCGCCGGCGCCGTCGATGGCCCGGAGAAACCCTCAACTCGAAGCCTCAAGTTCTCCACCCACGACAGAACCGGTCACCGGCCGGCGGGCCGGCCCTCACCACTTAGGCTGGTCGAGTGAGTTCTGACTCCCCCAAGGCGCCCCTGACCACCACGACCAGCATCTGGCCGGCGGCGATGGTGCTCCTCACCGCGGTCGCCATGTTGGCCGTGTTCTTGGTGATCAACCTGGTGTCGGACCAGGGCGTCACGCCCACGACGACCATCCCGGTGATCGTGGGCGGCCTGGCCGTGGACCCATCGAACACCCTGTTGGAGAACTGTGAGACGCCCGGCAGCCCCCCGAACAACATCCTCCCCGGCGTCCTGGTGCCGGTGGGGACCCGGTCGCGAGGCCCCTTCGACATGCCCAATGACGGCGCCGGCGACTTCGACTGCTACCGGCCCCTGGTGACGCGCTCGAGCGCGGCGGCCCTCCTCGGCTTCTACAAGACCCAACTGGAGGCGCGGGGCTGGTCCCTCTTCTCGAGTGGTGCCTCCAACGGCGCGCCGCAGTACCTGTTCCAGAAGTCCGGCTCCGACACCTTCTACTGGATCATCGGCGTCACCGTCGACGCCTCGGCGTCCACCACCTCGTCGACGGCCTGGACCTTTCGGATCTACCAGAACTCCGAAGCGATCTAGGCGACCGCGGCGAACTCGCGCGCCGGCGCGGGAGCGTCGCTGACCACGCTCGACCAGAGCGCGAAGTTCAGCGGATAGATCAAGTAGCCCACGCGGGTGGCCGACGCCGCGCAGATGAGCGCGGTGGAGAAGACGGCGAGGATCCCCAGGAGTTGACCCAGCGAGAGTGGCCAGTGACGTTTGGCGTACGACGCGGTGAAGTAGCCGCCCACCAACAGGGTCAGTGGCGTCAGCAGATGCCCCGCGGGGGCCCAGAGGTCGGTGAGCAGGTGCCCCGGCAGGGGACTCGCCGCGGGCGAGGCCACGTGGGCCAGTCCCAGGGGGAAGGCCACGACGTTGGAGAGGAAGGCGAAGGGGTCCGAGAGCACGAAGGGCACGACGGTCACGCCGACGATCGCCGTGACCCACAGCGCCACGATTCGCCAGGCGCGCCGTTCCGAGTGGTGGTGCGCCACCAGCAGGGCCCCGAGCGCCACCGGCCAGGCGGTGAGCTTCATCGCCGCCGCGAGCCCCAGACTCACGCCGGCCACGTGGTTGGCGCGCCTCTGGAGCGCGACCACCCCCAGGAGGATCAGGGCCAGGATCGGCATGTCGTCGCCACCGGTGGCGAGGAAGAGGGCCCCCGTGGGCAGGGCGATGAGGAATTGGGCGACGCGGATCTTGCGACTGCGTGGGGCGCGCAGCCACCTCAGCGCGAACGCCGAGGTCAGCAGCGTCATCAAGGTCATCCAGATGCGTGCGTCCGACAGCGGCGACGAGCTCTTGACCTCGGCGGCCGGGGCCCCGAAGATCGTCATGGTCGGGAAGTAGGGGAAGAACGACTCGTAGGCGGGCTCGTGGGGCACCGGGTCCACCAGGCGCCCATCGCGCCAGTAGGACTGGTAGGGCGTGCCGTTCGTGGCGATGTCGGTGGCTCCGCGCTGGATCACCGTGACCTCGGGCTGCTCGGTGCGCCAGCGCACCTCCATGGCCAAGGGCGCCACCACGGCGGTGGCGATCACCAGCACCACCAGGACGACGCGCACCCTCGTCTCGTGCCGTGGCGCGACCTTGAGCGACGCTGCGGCCGCCACGGCGGCCACGGCGTAGGGAATCGCCGCCAGGTAGCCCCAGTGCCACTGCGCGTTGGCCGTCGAGGTCAGACCGATGCCCAGGGCGAAGACCGCGGCCAGGGCGTAGAGGAGGGCGTCGGTCGTGATTCCTCGAAGAGACGACCACCACAGGCGAAGGCGGTAGCGCCGACCGGTCAGCGGCTCAGACATGCCCTCGAGTCTAGGTCTCGTCCGCGGGCGAGTCTCGCTTGGTGCTGGCGTGCGCGTCCCCATCTAGTCCCCCGGGAAACCCTGATCAGGGGGACGGCGAAGCGGCGCTCGCGTCTGCGGCGGCAATCTCTGGGTCAGGAATCGACGGATGAGGCGCACGCAGTCCTTCGTGCGCTCCTTCAAGACCGCGTGCGAGGTCCCGGGCACGATGGCCAGCTGCGAGTTGGGGATCGACTCGTACATCGCCACCGTGTGCTCGAGCGTGGCCACGTCGTCGTCGCCGGCGAGCACCAAGACCGGGACCGTGATGCGAGCGAGGTCCTCGGTGGTCATGGTCGGTCCGGTACGGAACATCTCGTTGGTCTTGGCCAGGACCTCGCGCGCGTGCGATAGCCCCTCGGGAGCCACGGCGGCGTACTTCTGGGCCCATTCGTCGAAGCCCGGCGTGTCGGCCTCGAGCAGGGGGAAGTCGACCAGACCGCTGTAGTGGAAGTTCCCTCCCACCACGACCACGCGCTTGACCAGGTCGGGTCGTCGAAGGGCCACCAGCAGGGCGACGTTGGCCCCGTCGCTGTGGCCCACCAGGTGGGCGCGTCGACCCAGGAGTTCGAGGTAGGCGATGGTCTCGTCGGCCATCGCCTCGTAGCTGAAGGGCTCGGGTGTGTCGGCGGTCCGCCCGTGGCCACGTCGGTCGAAGGCCCCGATGCGGAAATCCTTGGACAAACCCGGTCCGATGCTCGCGAGCAGCGAGGCGCTGGAACTCATGCCCCCGTGCAACAGCACCACCACCGGCTTTCCCCGTCGCGGCAGTTTCATCCAGCTCGGGTGCCCGAGCAGGGGACGTGTGCTCACGTGTCCCTGCCCATTGGCGAGGGCCGGCGGATCCTCATCCCGGGTAGAAGGCGCTCACACCCACCTGGGCGCTCGAGCACGGTGAGATCGGGTAGGGGAAGCTCACCGGGACCGAGGTGTCCCCCGGGACGAACTGCACGTCGACCTGGGCCACGGCGGGGCAGGCCTGGGTGCCCGACGGCACGTCGGAGTAGCGGAACTGCACGTCGACGCGTCCGCCGTCGGCAACGGTGTAGGCCACGGCCCCCGCGTTCGCCGGCGCCGCCGGGAAGGAGGTCGAGTCCACCAGGCTCAAGCCCGTCTCCACGGCCCCCTTGGCGTCTTGGAAGCTGAGCCTCGGATAGCCGTCCACCACGCAGGACCCGGCGGACACCTTGGTCAGGGTCATGATGTCGTAGCCGGTGCCGGCGGCACCCTGGGAACCGACGTTGACGCCCGTGAAGTCCGCACCGCGACAGGTGGTGAGTTGGGCCACGGAACTGGTGGTGGTCGAGGCGGACGTGGTGCTCGTGGTGGCGGGCACGGTGCTCGTGGGCGCCGTCGAGCTCGTGGTGGTGTTGGTGTGGAAGAGCTTCGAGTGACGACCGACCAGGACGACGATGGCGATGAGCGCAACCGCGAGGATGAGGTTGCGCAGGGTACGGCTCACTGATCGAAGTCCTCGGGACGAACCGTGTCGAGGAAGTCGCGCAACTGCTCGAGCAGGGTGTCCTCGGACTCATCGTCATCCTCGTCGTCCAGGTCGCTGACCTCGAGGACCTGACCCTCGTCGGCCATCAACTCGTCGCTCACCAGCAGCGGTGCGCCCACGCGCAGGGCGAGGGCGACGGCGTCGCTGGGACGCGCGGACACCAGGATCTCCTTGCCGTCGCGCAGGAGACGCAGGTTCGCGTAGAAGGTGTTGTTGATCAAGTGGGTGATCTCCACCGCGAAGAGTCGAGCCCCTAAGGCGGTGATCACGTTGCCCAGGAGGTCGTGAGACATCGGTCGGGGCGCTTCGATGTGCTGAAGGGCGTAGGCGATGGCTGTCGCCTCGGGGGCGCCGATGAAGATGGGCAGGACGCGGTTGCCGCCCACCTCCTCGAGAAGGAGTAGGGGCGTCGAGGAACCGACGTCCACGCGGACCGCACGCAACACGACTTCGACCATGCCTTCAGCCTAGGCTCCGAGTCGAGTTCCGAGTACTACTGCTTCAAGAATTCAGTGAGTTCGCGCTCGAACAGGGCCGCGCGCAGGGCCTCGACGTCCTGGGCCGCCCCCAGGCGCACTGCCGTCGTCTCCTCGGCACCCGATCCGCTCGAGCGAACGTCGGCGGTCAGGCCGTCGATGATGCCCACTTCGCGCTCCACGACTCGCCGCAACGCGCCGAGCAGGCGCGGGTCCGCACCATCACGCAAGAGCACGCCGCAGGACCGAGCCACCGCCACGTCGAGCGGCGAGAAGCAGGGCTCGCCCTCGTGCACCACGGGGGTCACCAATCCGAGCGAGAAGACCTTGTTGAGGATGTCGGGCTCGAGGCCGCTGGCCTCGAGGAGCTCTCCAGCGGTCAACGGTGCCGCTTCGACCTCGACGTCCGAACCGGTCTCGCCCGACCCGTCCTCGACGTCGCGGACCACGCTCAGTGCCCGCGCCACGGTCGGCACGGGCAGGGACACGACCTTGGCCTGCGCGCTTCTCGCCGCCTGGCGCGGTGCGGCGGCCGGGCGATGGTCGTCCCTCAACAGCCCCTGTTCGATGAGGCGGATGCGGATGACCCGCAAGGGCACGAACTCCTCGTCGGCCAGGCGGATGGCCTCGCGCAGGCAGTCGACGTCCTTCTCGGAGTACAGACGGTACCCCTTGCGACTACGGGCCGGGGCCACCAGGCCCATCTCCTCGTAGTACCGGATCTTCGAGAGTTCCAGGTCGGGGTGGTCCTGACGCAGTAGCGCGTGGACCTGACCGATCTTCAGTGGCGACACCGGCGGGTTCACGCGGCCGCTTCCCAGAAGACCAACTTGAACTTGCCGATCTGGACCTCGTCAGCGGAGTGCAGGGTCGTCTCCTCGACGCGCACACCGTTGACGTACGTGCCGTTGAGCGAGTTGAGGTCTCGTAGGGTGACCCGACCGCTCACCGTGCGAGTGAAGATCGCGTGGTGACGCGACACCGAGACGTCGTCGAGCAGCAGGTCGCTGCTCTGGTCGCGTCCCGCCGTCGTGACCTCCTTGAGGAGGTTGAATCGAGTGCCCGCCGCGTTGCCGGTGATGATCACGAGCTCGTCGACGTGCGACTCTCCGCGACCCTTCTCGGCGTTGGTGATCGGTGCTTCGACCGCGTTGACCACGGGCATGGCGATGGTCTCCGCCGATGTCACGTCGTGCTGGGGCGCCCCGCAGGACCAGCAGAAGTTAGCGTTCGCGTTGAGAATTTCTCCGCAGCGTCGGCAGTTCATTCGCATCACACTACTTAGATTTCGTGGGTCGCGTCAGGGCTAGTGGTTCGTCAACGCGCCGTAGGCGTCAGCGTCCAAGAGAGCCTCGTAGCCGCTCGTGTCGTCGACCGAGATCTCGCAGAGCCAGCCCTCGCCGTAGGGGTCGGAGTTGACCAACTCGGGCGCCGAGCGCAGGGTCTCGTTGACCGCGACCACCGTGCCGGAGATCGGCGCGTAGATCTCCGAGACCGACTTGGTGGACTCGACCTCGCCCAGAGTCTCGCCCACCGCGACGGTGGTGCCGACCTTGGGCAGGTCGACGAAGACCACGTCGCCCAGCGCGTCCTGGGCGTAGTCGGTGATGCCCACGCGAACGGTGGACCCGGTGACTCCCGCCCACTCGTGGTCATTGGAATATCGGAGTTCAGAAGGGATCTGCATGCTTAGAGAATCTAGTTCACCGACGCGCCGCGCGCCCCCGGGCGAGGGCCCTCGTCGCCGGTCGGATGTAGCCGAAGAAGACCACCCACGCGAGGCCCAGCCCCGCCACGCCCACCACCCAGGTGGCGTCGCGAACGACGTGCTGCCAGGCCTCGAGCGGCCCCGGATGGGCGTTCGTGGTGAGCAGGAAGAGCGGGAAGGTGGTCATCAGGGCGAAGGTCGAGACCTTGCCCCACCACAGCACGTCGATGCGGGCGGCCCCGAGCGCCGCCAGGACCACGGTGAGCACCGAGACCAGCACCTCGCGCACCAGGGTGATTCCCGCGAACCACCAGGGCACCCCCCCAGCGACGGCCACGCTGATCAGGCCCACCATGACCAGGATGCGGTCGGCGGTGGGGTCGATGATCTTGCCCACCGTGGAGGTCTGGTGCAATCGACGCGCCAGCCAACCGTCGATCCAGTCCGTGGCCCCCAGGACGCCCAACAGCCACGCCGCGAGGGCGCGGTGATGGGTGCTAAAGAGGAGCCAGACGAAGACGGGAATCAGGGCGAGGCGAATGAGCGTGACCAGGTTCGCCCACGTGCGCCACCCCGCGTCGCCCACGTCCTCCATGTCTGGAGAGTACTAGGCCACGGTGATGCTGGCGTCGAGGTAGACGTCCTGGACGGCGTGGACCAAGGCGGCGCCGTCGTCGATCGGACGCTGGAAGGCCTTGCGACCCAGGATCAGGCCCTGACCACCGGCACGCTTGTTGATCACCGCGGTGCGCACGGCGCCCGCCAGGTCGTCGTCGCCCTTGGCCTCGCCACCGGAGTTGATCAGGCCGATGCGACCGGCGTAGCAGTTGACGACCTGCCAGCGGGTCAGGTCGATCGGGTTGTCCGTGGTGTACTCCGAGTAGACCTTGGGGCTCGTCTTGGAGTACTTCAACGCGAGGAAGCCGCCGTTGTTCTCGGGCTGCTTCTGCTTGATGATGTCGGCCTCGATGGTCACGCCGAGGTGGTTGGCCTGTCCGGTGAGGTCGGCCGACACGTGGTAGTCGACCTCGGGGGTCTTGAAGGCATCGTTTCGGGTGTAGCACCACAGCACGGTGAACAGGCCCAGACGGTGGGCCTCGGCGAAGGCCGCGGAGACCTCCTCGATCTGGCGGATCGAACCCTCGGAGCCGAAGTAGATGGTCGCGCCCACGCCCACGGCGCCCAGGTCCGCGGCCTGCTGGACCGACGCGAACATGCGCTGGTCGTAGGTGTTCGGGTAGCGGAAGAGGTCATTGTGGTTGATCTTCACGATGAAGGGGATGCGGTGCACGTAGCGGCGCGACACCACGCCCAGCGTCCCCAGGGTCGTGGCGACCGCGTTGCAGTCCGCCGCGATCGCCAGGTCGCAGATGCGCGCGGGGTCGAAGTAGGCCGGATTGGGCGAGAAGGACGCCGCCGCCGAGTGCTCGATGCCCTGGTCCACCGGGAGGATGGACAAGTACCCCGTGCCACCGAGGCGACCGTGGTTGTACAGGGCGCCGAGGTTGCGCAGCACGGTCGGCGAACGATCGCTCTGGGTGAAGATGTCCTGGAGGAAGTCCGGGCTCGGTAGCGTCAGCCACTCCTTGGGGAAGGCGGTGGCGGTGTGGTCAAGAAGTGGCGACGCGTCGTCGCCCAAGAGTGCGGCAATGTCCATGGGACAACTCTACTGGACCCCACCCGGCCGATTCGGTCCAATAGTGGCGCATCGGGGTCCCCGGACAGCGTCGATCGACGATAGGAACTATCTCTTGACGCTCAGTCGACGCGCTTCTTGGAGACCGGCGTCGTGCGACGCTTGCGATTCTTCTTGACCGGCCCGGCACCCAGCTCTTCGAGACGGATCTTGGCGTCGTAGGCATCGGGATCGGCCACCACGACACGGGCGAAGAGCTCCCGAGCCGAGACCTGGTCGCCCGAACGATCGAAGATGTCCGCCAGGGCGTACCAGAGGCGGACGTGTCGGTAGGCCGGATTACGCAAGATCTTGGTGCCCCCGGCGCGAACGAGCAGGTCGATCGCCTCGACGTAGCGCTGCTGGTCGGCCAGGGCCGATGCCATGACGATGCGCGCCTCGGCGAGGACGTCGGCGGTGGGCTCGTTCTCCATCACCTCGTCGTAGGTCTTGTCCACCGCGCGGAAGCGGCGGTGGGCACGGTCACAGTCCATCACCAGGGGCAGGTGCTCGGGGTCGCCGGTCAGGGCGAAATGCGCGCGAAGGTGGATCTTCGCCATGTTCCAACGCTCGGCACGGTAGGCCGCCAGACCCGTGAGCTCGCGCACCGCAGCGACGCCCGGAACGGCGTCGGACACGATGCGCCCCAGCCGAAGGGCTTCCTCGTAGCGTTTGCGGTCGTAGCCCTCCGCCGCCTTGGTCAGGGTGATGACCATCTTCTCTCGCATGTAGGCGGTGCCGATGAAGGCCTTGCGGATATCGGCGGCGACGTCGCCGGGCAGCGCGTACTTGGCCTTGGCCTTCACCTTGGACTTCGCGACGGGTACGCTCGTGATGCGCTCCGGACGGACCTCCTCGACCCATTCGGACAACGGGTCGGGCGTGCGACCCGCGCTCGGGGTCGCTTCCATCGCTTGGCCCGTCGACTTGAGGTTCATCCCGCCCTTGCGCGCGACGCCTCCCCAGCCCTTCTGGCGACCATAGTCGTCGGCCTGGCGCTTCTCGATCTCCTCGGGACTCAGCTCACGTGGTGCACGACCGGTGCGCGCGCCGGGGTTGCGTCCCTTGCCCGCCGGTAAGGGTCGACCCGATCGCTCCGTGCGGGCGGTGTGGTCAGGACGGACTCGAGAGTCGTCGCGCGAGGGACGGGCGTCGCGGTCGTAGGGGCGTGCGGGACGAGGGCTGCGCGGTGCGCGGTCGCTGGCGTCGCGGTCGTAGGGGCGGGCGGGACGCGGGCTGCG
>CAIORQ010000027.1 GCA_903860745.1 uncultured Actinomycetes bacterium
CCTCACCAATGACGGGCGTCTGGCGCACCTCTTGACCCACCCGAGCTCCGGCGTGGCCAAGGAGTACCTGGCGCGCGTCGAGGGCGATCCCTCACCGAGCGCCATCCGACGCCTGCGTGACGGGGTCGAGCTCGAAGACGGTCGGACCAGCCCCGCCCAGGTGTCGAGGGTGTCGGAGGGACTGCTGCGCATCGTCATCCACGAGGGCCGCAACCGCCAGGTGCGTCGCATGTGCGCGGCCGTGGGTCACGAGGTCACCCGCCTGGTGCGCACGCGCATCGGCCCGATCCAGGATCCCACCCTGACACCGGGGTCCTCACGCCAGTTCAGCCAGGGGGAGGTGCGTCGGCTCATGGAGGTGGTTGGAATGACTGACGACATCGCATCTACGATGCCCTCATGACGAATGTGCTGGTCCGCGCGGTGCGCGGCGCGACGACGGTGGAACGCGACGACGCCGCGGACATCGCCGCGGCCACGCGCGAGTTGCTCACGTCGATGTTGGAGGCCAACGAGATCGCCGTCGACGACGTCATCAGCGTCCTGTTCACCACGAGCCCCGACCTGACCGCCGCCTTCCCGGCGGCCGCGGCGCGCGGCATCGGCTTCCAGACGGTGCCGCTCATGTGCGCCAGCGAGATCGACGTGCCCGGCGCCAAGCGTCTGTGCATCCGGGTCATGATGCACGCCTATTCGGCGCGCAGTCGCGACGAGGTCCGTCACGTCTACCTGCACGACGCCCAGAACCTGCGCGATGACATCCGTTAGGCACGCCCACGTCGTCGGCCTCGGCCTCATCGGCGCCTCGCTCGCCCTGGCCCTGCGCGACGCCGGATGGTCGGTCACCGGCGACGACCTCGACGACGACGTCGTCGCGGCCGCCCTCGGCGCGGGCATCGTCGCCGAACGAGAGCCCCACGACGCCACCTCCCTCATCGCCATCGCCACTCCCGCGGGCGTCGTCGCCGAACTGGCTCAGCACTACCTCGACCGATTCGACGACCCCGCACTGCTCGTCACCGACGTCGCCGGGGTCAAGGGGGCGATCGTCCACGACGTCACCGACCGGCGCTTCCTCGGGGGACACCCCATGGCCGGTTCGGAGCTTCGCGGACTCAAGGGAGCCCGCAGCGACCTCTTCGAGGCCTGCACCTGGGTGCTCACGCCCACCGACGACACGCCCGCCGACGTCTACACGCGCCTGCACGGACTCCTGCGCGAGATCGGCGCCAACGTGGTGGCGGTGTCGGCGAGCGACCACGACCGCCTGGTCGCCCTCGCCTCCCACGTACCGCACCTGTTGGCCGGCGCCCTGATGAACCAGGCCGCCGACGCCGCCCGCGAGGACGCGGTCCTGTTGCAGCTCGCCGCGGGTGGATTCCGTGACATGACCCGCGTCGCGGCCGGCGATCCGGCGATCTGGCCGGACATCCTCTTCGAGAACCGCGAGGCCGTGGCCTCGTCGCTCGGCGCCCTCCAGGAGCGACTGACCTCGCTGCGCGACGCGGTCGAGACCCAGGACCGGCCCACCCTCGAGCGCAGTCTCTCGAGCGCCTCGCTGGCGCGGCGCCAACTCCCCGGTCGGGCCCTCAACTCCGAGAGCATGGCCTACCTGAGGGTCTTGATCGCCGACCGCCCGGGGTCGCTGGCCCAGGTGACCACGACGGCCTCGGAGATGCTCGTCAACATCTACGACATCGAGATCGCCCACGCCGTCGAGGGCAACCGGGGAACCCTGTTGCTGGCCGTGGACGCCGCCCAGGCCGAGCGCTACATGGAGGCCCTGCGAGCGATCGACTTCGGCGTGGTGCGAGAACGATGAGTCGTCACGTCGACCCCCAGGCGACTCTCTCGGGGTCGCTGCGCGTACCCGGCGACAAGAGTGCCTCGCACCGCGCCCTCATGCTGAGCGCCTTGGCGGCGGGGGAGAGCACCATCGTGGGGCTCTCGCGCGGCCACGACGTGGCGTCGACCTCGCAGATCATGGTCCAACTCGGAGCCCGACGTCACGACGAGGCCGGCCACGCCGTGGTCGAGGGCCCCAGCGATGGCCTCCGGGCCAGTGACGAACCCCTCCAGTGCGCCAATTCCGGCACGACCATCCGTCTGGTCAGCGGTATCGTCAGTGGCCTCGAGGGCCGACACCTCCTCGAGGGCGACGCCTCGCTCTCGCGGCGGCCGATGGACCGCATCGCCACGCCCCTGGGGCTCATGGGTTCGAAGGTTCGCGGGCGGGGCCCTCGGGTGACGCCGCCGCTCGAGATCATCGGCTCGTCGGGCCTGCACGGCATCGACTACGAGGTGCCCACCCCCAGCGCCCAGGTCAAGTCCTCGATCCTGCTCGCCGGTCTCTTCGCCCGAGGCGACACGGTCGTCAGCGAGGCGGTGCGCACCCGCACCAGCACCGAGGACATGCTGCGACAGGCCGGGGTCGACGTGAGTTCTGAGGACCGGGGACCCGGACGACGGGTGACCCTGCGACCCTCGCGACCCCGGCCCCAGGCCTGGCGCGTCCCCGCCGACCCGTCCCAGGCGGCCTTCTTCTGCGTCCTCGGCGTGATCCACCCTGACGCCCAGATCGAACTGCTCGACGTCGAGGACGCGCCCGAACGAGTCGGCTTCGTCCACGTGCTGCGGCGCATGGGGGCGGACCTCACCCAGGCGCCGGGGGCCTCGGGCGCCACCTTGACGGCGCGCTCGAGCCTCCTGTCGTCGACCGAGGTCCACGCCCGCGAGATCCCCTCGGTCGACGAGGTCCCGGTCCTGACCGTCGCGGCGGCGGCGGCCAGCGGCGTCAGCGCCTTTCGCGACATGGTCGAGTTGCGGCTCAAGGAGTCCGACCGCTTCGAAGGTTCCCTCCGCCTGGCCGAGGGCCTGGGCTGTCGGGTGTGGAGCGACGGTGACGACTTCTTCATCGAGGGCCTGGGTTCGTCACGGCGTTTCCAGACCTTCAGCTTCGACGCCGGTCTCGACCACCGTTTCGTGATGTCGAGCGCCGTCGCGGGCGTCGCGGGCCAGGGCTGTGACATCGAGGGCGCCGACACCGTGGCGTCGAGCTATCCCAACTTCTTCGACGACCTGGCGAGCCTCGCGTGAGCGCCGACGTCATCGCGATCGACGGACCAGCGGGGTCGGGTAAGTCGACGGTGGCCCACGCCCTCGCCCAGCGCCTTGGCTGGTCGGTGCTCGACACCGGAGCCATGTACCGGGCGCTGACGGTCGAGGTCCTGCGTCGCGGTCTGGACGTCCACGATGCGCCCGCGGTGGCGCGAGTGGCGCAGGAGGCCGAGATCCACACCCGCCCGCGGGTCACGATCAACGGGCGAGACGTCAGCGACGA
>CAIORQ010000028.1 GCA_903860745.1 uncultured Actinomycetes bacterium
GGTCGTGATGCCGTGCTGGCGAGTGTTGCTCCCTAGCTCACCTCCTCTCGAGTCATCGTAGAGCGAATCATTCGGCCGCTGGTGTCATCGACTTCTTTGAGCGTGGCGTGGTGTCGTTTCGACGCCGAGAACCGCCGGCGAGTTCGATGCGATGCGCTCGTTCGAGCAGTCGGTCGAGAATGGCGTCGGCGATGGTCGGATCGCCCAGTCCCTCGTGCCAGTGGTTGATTGGGAGCTGTGACGTGGCGATGATTGAACGTCCGCGACGGTCCTCGACAACCTCCAAGAGATCGGCCGCCTGGTCGTCGGAGTGCGGGTGCGGGGACCCCTCTTAGTGAGCCACTCGATGGGGTTCAGGTCAATTTTGGCCTTTTTCGTATGGATGTCATGACCTCGTCGTACGATGAGGGAACGATGTGGCAGGCTCCCGATATCCAAGACGTAGCTACAGAGGTCGGCCAATGTTTGGTCAAGGGCGATACGAGTTCGGCGTTTCGCGTCATCGCCCGGTTTCTCGAGTTCTACGACCAAGCGGACTGGCCGAACCGGGAGCGCATGGTCTTGCCTCGTCCTGACTCCACCGGCAGCGAACGCTACGACGCTATGTTGGCCGGCATCGTGGAATACGCCTGTGCGACTCATCGTGTCGTCGCCCCGGCGTGGGTCAACGATCCCGAATTCTTCCTTGATGAGTTCTGGTTCGTGTCCGGCATGAAGTCTCTTCATGCTGACGCCATCGTTCACAGTCCTATCTCGTTCAAGCGCCGAGGAGTGTTCTTGACACAGGGAGCTTTGACATACGCATGATGACGTTTCTCGGTCGGAACGAACTTCTCGGTGCCTTTGAGTTGTTGGACGATGAACTCGGACGCATGGGTGTCGAAGCCGATCTCTTCGTGGTGGGCGGGGCAGCAATTGCGGTCGCTTATGATGCTCGTCGCGCGACCACTGACGTCGACGCCGTGTTTGTCCCTTCGAAGGAAGTGCGGACGGCCGCCTCGCGTGTGGCTGAGGAACTCGGTCTCGAGGATGGTTGGCTCAACGACGGTGTGAAGGGTTTCCTGCCTGGAGAGGACATTGAACAGATAGGAGTCTATGAAGGGACGAACCTCCACGTGGCTGCCGCCTCACCCAAGTTTTTGTTAGCGATGAAATTGATGGCGTCGCGCACAGAGCGTGACGTGGATGACATTAGGACTCTGTACAAGATTTGCGGATTGACCACTGCCGACGAAGGAATGGCGGTGCTCGAGTCCTTCTATCCTCAAGATCGCATCCTCCCTAGGGTTCAGTTCCTGTTACAAGAGATGTTTCCTGAACCCCCTCACCTCTCCAAAGGCAACGGGTTATCTTTCTGACGCGCGATCATGACGCAAGATCTTGATTCCAAACTCCTAATTGATGCCGCGCCCAAGAGATCGTCAGTTTCGATGGTCCGGTCTGACAAGCGCAAGTACCGTCTGCACCCACATGAGCAAATGGTTCCATGAAGATACTGTTGGGGCTGCCATTGAAACCTGTCACGACATCGTGCACAGCCGAACCTCGGTGGGTTGTCGCCGTAATCCCTTACCCTTGGGTAAGAGTGTGTCGAGCGTCAGGTGAGTTCGAGCGTCTTACTCGGCAGATGCCTGCTCTTTGGCCAATTCCTCCTCGCGAGCGACATTGAATTGAGTGAGCACCCAACTCGCGACGTAACCCGTCATGCTGGTGAGCAGGCCGAGGCCGAATATGAGGAGAAAGGCCGAAATCAGACGGCCTTCGGTCGTGACGGGAGCCAGGTTCCCGCCACCTGAGGTCGTGAGTGTGGTCAATGCGTACCAAAGGGCATTGGACGTCGTCGTGATGGTGGCGTGGGGAGCGAAGCGTTCGGCGCTGAGTACGGCCGCCGCCGCTATGACCACCAGCAGGACCGCCATCGACCCCAAGATGGCCGGCAGTGAGTGGACCAAGGACTTCTTCTTGGTGCTCGCCTGACGGAAGAACAGGACACCCCTCACCGCGCGCACTGGCCGAAAGAAGGGGAAGACGAACAGCAAGGTGAACCACTCGTGCCGGAGGAAGTCCCGCTTGTTGGTCGCCAACGAGAGCTGGATCGCGTAGTCGACGATGAAGGCGGCCCAGATGGCGTACTCAGCGACGCGGCACGTCGCGGCGAGCCCCGACTGCAGTGGGTACCAGTAGATCGGCGCCACGTACACGAGGATATAGGCGAAGCTCAGCACGATGACCGGCCACGCAGAGACCTGCTGCCAGCTCGAGAGCCTGTCGTCTGACGGCGCGCGGTCCGATGTCGTCATCTGAGGATTCTCCTGTCCGGTGTCAAAACTTGTCCTCACGTTAGAGTGATTGGGCGCCGAAGGCCACCGTGCTCGTGACGCCGTTCGTCAGCCGGTCGCTGTTGAAAACGATCAGAGGATTCCGCCGCGGCCTTGGTGGTGCTGCGTGGCGACTCAGCGCTCCCGACATCACCAGGAGCGGTCATCGCGTTCGCGGCCACTTCGTTGAGGGTACTCTCGGCGTCATGGACAATGTTGAAGATCCCGATCAGATCGAGAAGATCGAAAACCAGAGCGGTTTGCCCGCCAGCGCGAAGGGGTGGGTTGGCTACGTCGGTGGCTTCATCGGATTCGCGATTGCGCTGTCCCTCTTCTATTTCGTCCTGGGCCACCGCAGTGAGATCAGCTCCCAGCTCTCGGCGGACCGACTGGGCGAACACGCCACCTCGTTCCGCGTCGATGTCAAGGGTCTGGCCAAACCCACCAAGCTCAACTACGTGTACCGGGTAGTCGGACCCGCTGGCACCACGGCCAAGATCTCCTACGTCAACCAAAACGGCACGTCGGGATACGTCTCGGAAGCCCGGTTGCCTTAGTCGGTGGCCACCACCACGAACGACGGCGCTGGACTTCCCGCGGGCGACGGACAACCGCCGTACGTCGACATTCAATTGAACACGCACGGTAAGACCTCGACGGTGACGTGTCAGACCTTCGGTGATGGCACGCTGGCCGATCAAGAGACCTCCACCGGCGTTGACCTGCTCTTGACCTGCGGAATCGCGCTGTTACCGAGTTCGTTACATGACGTCGGGTGACTGTGCTCATGACAACCGTCGGGGATCAGCGGACCGGGTCAATCCTCGCCGGGACGGTGCGAGCTGGTCGGCTCACCCGAAACCCGAATCTGGCCCTCGACGCTGTAGTCGACGGTCGCCTCCTCGGGGTGATGAATCGGGAGTGCGCGGGTCGTGCCGACGGCGCTCGGCAGCCGTAGTGGTCGAGCGCGGCCCGAGGTACCAGCCCCTCGGGCCGAGAGGCCCAGGGGCTGGTACCAGCCGGGTCCCTAGCGCGCCGCGATCTCTTGGCTCTCGCCGTGACGGATGTTGATCCGACGAGGTCGTGCGGACTCCGCAATCGGCAGGTGCAAGAGGAGCACCCCGTTGACGTAGTCGGCCTGAACATTCGTGACGTCGATCTCCTCGCCGAGGGCGATGCTGCGGGTCATCGTGCCGACGGGGCGCTCGTTGAGGAGCAACTCGAGAGAACTTTCGTCGGGACGGGCCGGCTGCGCCGAGACCGTGACCACGTTGCGCCGGATGGTCACGTCGATGGCGTCAGCGACCACTCCCGGCAGGTCGATCTGCACGAGGTACGCGTCGTCCTTGCGGTAGACGTCGGCCGGCATGGGAGCGGGTCGGCTGGTCGGGCCCAGGAGACCGAACGGGTCTCGAAAATCACGGAACGGATCTGTACGCAGAATCATTCTTTCTCCTTTCCTCTCGGAACCCCGTACGGGGTCCCGAGGGACAATTGTGCCTAGGTTCGTCCAAGAGTCAATAAAGAAGAGTTAAAGATATTCTCAAATCATCTCGTATCTCTGGGCCATCGTTCTCCCTGGTCAGGATGAGTTGAGAGGGACTCGCGCCGTCAGGGACAGCCGAGCCGTCACGTCGCAGCACGGGCCCGCCGGTCGAGGTCGCGTGAGGCCCGCTTCAGCGGGTGGACGTCGCCGTCATCGATGTGACCTCGGCCCCTATCGAGGGATGGCCGCTGCGACGAAGGTGAGAGGATGATTGATCATCTCTCAATTCAATGTGCGGACGTTGAAGCCAGCGCGAGCTTCTACGACGCCGTCCTCGCCGCGCTGGGCGGGCGGCGCGTCATGGACTTCGGACAGGTCGTCGGATTCGGTCACGAGGGCAAGCCCGAGTTCTGGATAGGTCCTTGCGAGACCGGCGAGGGATTTCGCGAATGCCACCTCGCCTTCGTGGCGAGTACCCGTGACGAGGTGGGTGACTTCTTCGACGCCGCCGTCAGGTTCGGCGCGACGGTCCTTCACGCGCCTCGCCTCTGGCCGGAGTATCACCCCAGTTACTTCGCGGCGTTCGTGCGAGATCCCGACGGCAACAACGTCGAAGCCGTGTGCCACCTACCCGAGTAGTGGCGCCGTCTCCCACGTGCTCAGCCACCGAGCCAGTGAACCAACGGGTCAGAGACTCTCGTCACGGCCGTCCAGCATGACCTCGGAGAGAGCTTCGAGGGCTGGTAGCGCCGAAGCGAGGGCGTGACGCTGGTCGCTGCTCAGCTGGGCGAGCGCGTGGTCGATGGCCAGGGTGCTCGCCTCGCGCTGGGCGGCGATGAGTTCGCGCCCGTGGGGACTCACGCGCAACAAGGTGACGCGTCCGTCGAGTGGATCGGGCTCGCGCTCGACCAGGTCGAGCGACGTGAGGGAGTCGACGATCTTCGAGAGGGTCGCGGGGGTGATGCGTTCGAGGTGAGCCAGGACGCCCATTCGCACCGGCTCGCTCTGTTCGATGCGAAAGAGCACCGAGACCTGCGAGGGCGTGATCTGCGAGGCGGAACTCACGCGAAGGGCTCGGTAGATGCGTGCCACCGCCACCCGCAGGGTGACCGCCGTGTCGGCGACGTCGAGAACCTCCGCGGTGTGGCTGAGTTCGGACACGCGTCCACTATAGTTGTAGTTAGTTAGTTTTTACTAAGTATTGACTTCATCGTCCTTTCGCGTCCCTCGGGGGTCACTCTGTGCCGACTTCAACCACGCTGGCGTCTCGCCTGAACCATCCGGACCACTACAAGTGGATCGCGTTGTCCAACACCACGTTGGGCATCCTGCTGGCGACGATCAACGGATCCATCCTGCTCATCGCCTTGCCCGACATCTTCAAGGGCATCAAGCTCGACCCCCTGGCCGCGTCCAACACGCCGTACTTCTTGTGGATCCTCACCGGGTTCCTCTTGGTCACCTCGGTGCTGGTGGTGAGTTTCGGACGGGTCGGTGACATCTTCGGACGGGTGAAGATGTTCACTCTGGGCTTCGCCATCTTCACCGTGTTCTCGATATTGCTGACCCTCACCTGGATGACCGGGGTGCCCGGAGCCCTGTGGCTGATCGTCATGCGCGTCGGTCAAGGGGTCGGGGGAGCCTTCCTCTTCGCCAACTCCAACGCGATCCTGACCGACGCCTTCCCGCCGGACGAGCGGGGCCTCGCCCTGGGGATCAACGGCGTCGCGGCCATCGGAGGTTCCTTCCTCGGCCTCGTGATCGGTGGCGTGCTGGCGCCGATCCAGTGGCACCTGGTCTTCCTCGTCTCGGTGCCGGTCAGCCTCATCGGCACGTTCTGGTCCTACCTCAAGCTGCGCGACAACGGCGTGCGCACTCCGGCGACCATCGACTGGACCGGCAACATCGTCTTCGCCCTCGGGCTGATCGCGGTCCTGACCGGCATCGTCTACGGCCTCCAGCCCTACGGGGGCCACTCGATGGGCTGGACCAGCCCCTTCGTGTTGTCGTGCCTCATCGGCGGCGTGGTCGCGCTCGTGGCCTTCGTGTTCATCGAACGCCGGGTGAAGGACCCGATGTTCCAGATGTCGCTGTTCCAGATGAGGGGCTTCGCGATGGGCAATCTGGCGACGCTGTGCCTCTCGCTGGCCCGCGGCGGCCTGCAGTTCATCCTGATCATCTGGCTCCAGGGCATCTGGCTGCCCCAGCACGGCTACAGCTTCTCGGAGACCCCCCTGTGGGCGGGCATCTACATGATCCCCCTGACCATCGGATTCCTCATCGCGGGGCCGGTGTCGGGACGCCTGGCCGACCGCCACGGCGCACGCAACTTCGCCACGCTCGGCCTCGTGCTGACGGGTCTCAGCCTGGTCGGGCTGCAGGCCATCCCCATCAACTTCCCCTACCCGCTCTTCGCCGCGCTGCTCCTGCTGGTGGGTCTGTCCATGGGCCTGTTCTCCGCGCCGAACTCCTCGGCGGTGATGAACTCCTTGCCGGCGGATCGCCGCGGCGCGGGGGGCGCGATGCTCAACACCTTCATGAACTCCGCCTCGGTGCTCTCCATCGGCTTCTTCTTCACCGTCATCACCCTGGGCCTGTCGGCCTCCCTGCCCTCCTCGTTGCTGCGGGGGCTGACCAGGGAAGGGGTCCCCACCGCCATCGCGACGGGGATCAGCCACATCCCGGCGATCGGCAGCCTCTTCTCGGCCTTCCTCGGCATCAACCCCATCCAGGAGCTCCTGGGTCCCAAGGTGCTCGCAATGCCCGGCGTGAACTCCCGGGTCCTGCTGGGACACGGATTCTTCCCCAGCCTGATCGAGACCCCTTTCGCCCACGGCTTGCACCTGGCCTTCCTGGTGGCCGCCGGACTGTGCTTCCTCGGGGCGGTGTTCTCCTGGCTGCGCGGGCCCGGTGTCCAACACCACGTGGTGAGCCTTCGCGAGGAGGTGGCCGAGGGCTACTCCTCCGTCGGTGAGGTCGCGATGGGCGAGGTCGGGGTCGGCGCCGAGGGCGAGTTCGTGGAGGTCCTGCGCGAAGAGCGATGACGCGCCCTCCGACGCAGGGGTCAGGCGCTCGCCGCTCGCAACGTGGCGCCGACACGACTAGGGTCGGGTGTAGGCGTCATCTTCGGGTACCGCAGACGTCCCGTCGTTCACCGATCGAGGTCGTCGGCAACCCCAACGGGTCGACGTCGCGCCGTCACCCCCTGCGGTGAGGGCCAAGGAGTCAAGATGGCTGACAAGTCCCCGCACCAACACAACGTGAAGAAGGCGGGCAAGACTCTCAAGGCGAAGCGCCAGGAGAAGCACGCCAAGAAGGAGTCCAAGAAGGGGCTGCTGGGCGACCAGGCGTAGCAGCGGGTCCTCAGGCCACGTAGGGTTCGCCGTCCTCGGCGACCAGGGGGGCGCCGGCGGCGTGCCACGCCGTCATGCCGCCCTCGAGGTTCACCGCGCGCAATCCCTGTTCGAGCAGGAAGGCGCCCGCCCTTGCGGAGCGACTGCCCGAGCGGCACACGCAGACGATGAGCTCCTCACGGGGGAGTTGCTCGACGACGTCGGGCACGTCGGAGAGGGGCACGTGGCGCGCGTGGGGGGCGTGACCCGCCGCGAACTCGGCGTCCTCGCGGACGTCGAGAAGGAGCGCTCCGTCCTCGACCAGACGCTGAGCGGTGGCGACGTCGACGTTTTCGATCTGGCTCATGGTACGAACTCCTCGGGGCGCCACGATGAAAAACGCCCCGCCTCACCCTAGACTTCATTCGTGACGACAAGCGACTTGATCTCCACGGTGAGCACCGATGAACTGGTCGGATTGCTCGATTTGGACCCCCGGCTCTTCATGATCGACGTGCGTGAACGTGACGAGGTGGCCGACTGGCAGATCCCGGGCGTGCACAACATCCCCCTGGGCGAGCTCGAGGGGTCGTTGGACCAGGTCCCCGTTGACGTCGACCTGGTGGTCATCTGCGCCAAGGGCGCTCGCGCCCAACAGGGCGCGGAACTGCTGGCCCGCCACGGACGGGCCAGCGCGGTGCTCGAGGGCGGCATGGGTGCGTGGGCGTCCACCTTCGACGTCGTGTCGGGCCAGTTCGGTGGCGCGACGGTGATCCAACTGCGCCGACGCGGCAAGGGCTGCCTCTCGTACGTCGTGGGGGCGGGGGAGAGTTGCGTCGTGATCGACCCGGCCCTCGAGGTCGCCCGCTACGAGGCGGTCGTCGCCGAGCGCGGGTGGCGCATCGCCGCGGTGCTCGACACCCATCTGCACGCTGATCACATCTCGGGTGCGCGCGAACTCGTCGCCCGCACGGGCGCGACGCTGATGCTCAGCCCGTTGGACCCCTTCGCCTTCGACTTCGCGCCCTTGAGCGACGGACTCGACATCGTGTTGTCCCCGGACGTGCGCATCACGGTCTCGGCGGTGAGCGTGCCCGGTCACACCGAGGGATCGACGATGTATCAGCTGGGCACGTCGGCGATCTTCACCGGTGACACCTTGTTCCTCGAGAGCGTCGGACGTCCGGACCTGGCGGACCAGGCCGAGTCCTTCGCGCACAACCTGTACCAGAGCCTTCACGAGCGCGTCCTGCCGCTGTCCGATTCCACGGTGGTCTTCCCCTCGCACTACGGCGCCTCGGTGGCGGTGCACGCCGGGGAGTTCGTGGCGCGTCCCCTCGGCGACCTGCGCACGGCGCTGCCCGCCCTGGTGATGAGCGAGAGCGACTTCGTGGCGTGGGCCATCGCCAACGTGAAGGATCGTCCGCCGAACTATCAGCGGATCGTCCGGATCAACGCCGGTGCCGAGGCTTTGTCGGACGATGCGGCCGAGATCGAGCTCGGGCCCAATCGCTGCGCCATCGCCTGAGCTACTTCGTCGAAACGGCCCCGTCGCTGACGGTCATCCCCGACGCCACGATGGCGTCACGGATCCTGTCGGAGAGGGCGTAGTCGCCGCGAGCCCGCGCGTCGGCTCGGATCGCGCCGAGGGCCTCGACGAGGCGCTGCTGGGCGTCACGCAGGGCGGCCACCGCGGACTCGTCCACCATTGTCGTGACGGGTGTCTCGTCGATCACCAGAGTGTCGAGCCGACGCGAGTGCGCACCCAGTTCGTCCAGGGCGACGACGGTCCCGTTGGCGAAGTCGGTGACGGCGCCCGCGAGACGCCAGTGCGCCTCGCCCTTGCCCTTGACGGTGAGGGTCCGTGCGTCGAGGTCGATGATGGCGGCGGAGTGTTCGTCCACGCCCAGCACGCCGGTGCCCGCCGGAAGCATCTCCTCGAGGAGGCGCAACCGGCGTTCTCCCAGGTAGCAGCGGCTGGTGTCGTAGTCGCGTCCCTCGGCGTTGTTGTAGTGGGGCAGCACCACGCAGTCGAGTCCGACCGTGGCCATGAGATCGAGGCCCTCGAGCCACTCGAGGCCCGATCCCGACTTGTAGATCTCGTAGACCGGTGGGGCGTAACGTCCCAGCGTCAGTGCCGCGGCTGACGAGAAGCAGACCACGCCGCCGCGGGCGAGGACGGCGGTGAGGTCCTCGGTGAGCCCGAGGGGGAGCCACTGACGTAGCGCGTAGGACGGGCTGCCGGGTCCGGCGAAGACGTAGTTCGCGCGCCGCACGCCGTCCTTGAAGCTCTGACGTTGCTCGGCGGAGGCGCTCTCGAAGTTGCGCAGGTCGAGAGCTCCCATGTCCACGTGCAGGGAGGTCGAGAAGTAGGTCAACAACTTCTCCGTCATCTGGGGGACGTTCTCCTGGAATCCGAAGGGAGTGTTCAGATTGACCGCGCGGACGTCGTCGAGCTGGGCGAGGAGACCGCGGTGCACCCTGGTCATACCGGGCCCGGTCTCACCGGACCCCAACAGGGCAAGGACGCCATTGGACACGCTGCGAGCGTAGCGGTCGACGAGTCCGTGTGCACCTCCGCTAGGTTGGGCTCGTGAGCTTCGTGGTGCAAGTCCGCCAGCGGGCGCGGGGCAATGTCTCGGCCGCCATGGTCCTGTGGTCGTTGGCCATGGTCGTGGTGCTGTGCGCGTGGGAGCTGAGTCCCGCCCACGAGGGGCGCAGCTACCTCTGGGGGATCGTCGTCACCGTCCTCTTCGGCGCCTACCTCGGCTGGCGTCGCCGGGGCGCGGCCGTCTTCGTCGCTCCCTTCGTGAGCTGGAGTTTCGCCTGGGCCCCGCTGTGGATCTCGGCCATGATCCGCCACGGTTTCGTCAAGGGCGTCCTCGTCGGACTGTTCCTCGTCACGGTGGGCTGGGCGCTCATCGGGACCCTCGAGTTCCTCGGCGTGGGCGCGGTGACGCTGCTCGTGCGCGCGTTGCGCGGCGGCGGCCCGAAGGCGCGGGACCGCGAGGTCGTCATCTTCGGCCCCAACGACCTCCCCTAGGGAGCCGCCAGGCCCAGCCCCTCGGCGACCAGACGCCAGTCCTGCGAGGGTGGCGTCAACGGGTCGGGCCCGAGGACCTGGAGACACACGTGGTTCGCGCCGGCGTCGAAGTGCTCGCGCACGCGCTGGGCGATGGCGCCAGCGTCACCGTGCACCACCATCGCGTCGCAGAGCCGTTCGGAACCCCCCCGCACCCAGTCCTCGGGACCCAGGCCCATGCGCGCCCAGTTGGCGCGGTAGTTCTCGAGCCCGGTGTAGAACTCGAGGTGCGTGTGGGCGCGGCGGAGGAACTCCTCGCGGTCCTGGTCGAGGACCACGGCCTGCTCGACGACGAGGAAGGAATCGGCGATCACCGAGCGGGCCATGGCCGTGTGCTCGACGTCGACCAGGTAGGTGTGCACGCCGTCGGTGAGTTCGGCGCCGAGGGCCAACATCTTGGGTCCGAGGGCGGCGATGACCCGGGCGCTCGGGTGGTCCTTCTCCTGGGCGTGCATGGGCGCGCGGTCCATCGCCTCGAGATACTCCCGCATGGTGGCGAGCGGCGAGGCGTAGTCGTGGCCACGCAGGCGGTTCACCAGGGGCTGGTGGCTCACCCCGAGGCCCAGCACGAAGCGGTCGTCGAAGGCCGCGTTGAGGGTCCGCGCCGCGTTGATCGAGGCCACCGCGTCGCGGCCCCAGATGTTGGTGATCCCCGACCCCACGACGAGCGTCGAGGTGGCCGAGAGCAGGAGGGCCGCGCTGGTGAGCGACTCGCGACCCCAGGACTCGGGGTACCAGAGACCGCGATAGCCGAGGGCCTCGATCTCGGCGGCCACCCCGCCGTGGGGGGTGGGGGCGACGAGCTCGTGGGCACTGGTCCACAGTCCGATGCTGCCGTCGAGGCGCGAGAGCGAAGGGGGTACGGGAGTCACACTCCGATTGTAGGGAGTTGGCGGGTGCCGCCGGGACCGACGACAATGGTGCATGGCCTACGCGATTCTGCTCGTCTCGGCGTGGATGATCACGTCGGCGCTGACGTCGCTGCGGCCGGGGCGACGCGGACTGCTGGCCGCCGTGGCCTACCCGGTGGGCTGGGCGGCCGGGGAGCTTCCCGCGCAGGCGATCGTCGTCGAAGTGGCGCTGGTGGGTCTCCTACGGTGGTGGGGATGGCCCCGCACGCCGTGGCTCGGCCCCCTGGTTCTCGCCGTCGCCGCCATCGTGGTGGTCGAGAACCTGATCTTGATCGTGGTCCAGTTCCTGTCGCGTTCCGTGGTGCGTCGCGCCCTCGAGGGCGACGAACGCCGCCCCCTACGCGTGGGGCGCCCCCGCGAGGACGCCGCGGGCTCGTGGTGGCGCACCATGGCGCAGATCCCCTTCCACCCCCGCGACATCCAGGTCGTCGCCAACATCGCCTACGGGCCGCACCAACGCCAGGTCCTCGACGTGTGGCGCACCTCTCGAACGCCGCTCAACGCGCCGGTCATGGTGTACTTCCACGGTGGTGCGTGGACCTTCGGCGACAAGCGCGAGCAGGGTCGTCCCATGCTCCACGAGTTGGTGGAGCGCGGCTGGATCGTCGTGACCAGCAACTACCGCTTGGCCCCGCACAGCCTGTGGCCGGCGCACATCGTCGACGCCAAGCGGGTGCTCGGCTTCGTCAAGAAGAACATCCTCAACTACGGCGGTGACCCCGACCGGGTGGTACTGGCCGGGGGCTCGGCCGGGGGCCACCTCGCGGCGTTGCTCGCCCTCTCGTCACCCGGGGAGTGGCTCAGCGAGGACCAGCGCGACGTCGAGGACTGGTCGGTGCGGGGTTGCGTCTCGCTGTACTCGGTGCTCGAGATGACCGGCGACGAGACGCACTGGCACGGCCTGGGCCACGGTCTTCGCCTGCTCCTCGAGCACCGTGTGGTGCAGTTGCCCTACGAGGACAACGTCGCGCTCTACGAGCAGATGTCGCCCTACCACCGCATTTGTGAGGACTCGCCACCCTTCCTGGTCGTCCAGGGCGGCAACGACACC
>CAIORQ010000029.1 GCA_903860745.1 uncultured Actinomycetes bacterium
GAAGGGGTCGTCGGTTCAATCCCGACAGAGGGCTCGCCAGGCGGCGTAGCTCAGGTGGTTAGAGCACACGGCTCATAATCGTGGTGTCGCGGGTTCGACTCCCGCCGCCGCTACCAGGCAGGACCCTCGGGTCCTCAGTTGTACCGCAGTGCCGCAGTACCGACGAGGAGAGAACGACATGGCAAAGAACGAAAAGCGCGTGCAGGTCACCCTGGCCTGCGAGGAGTGCAAGCGGCGCAACTACATCACGATGAAGAACAAGATGAACGACCGTGAGCGCATCGAGATGAAGAAGTACTGCCAGTGGGAGCGGCGCCACACCATGCACAAGGAAACCCGTTAGGGAGCATCCCCGCGCGGGATGGTAGGCTGTTTCTTCCCTACGGCCAGCCGTCGGATTCTTCGGCGGCGGGACAGAGGGCAGTGGCTCAATTGGTAGAGCACCGGTCTCCAAAACCGGGGGTTGGGGGTTCGAGTCCCTCCTGCCCTGCTCGATAGTGGACGTAGTACCGACGTAGTAGCGAAAGACAAGAGATGAACCGCGAACAGAAGCGCATGATGCAGCGAAAGGGACAGGTGGGTGCCGACGGCGCCGCCAGTCGTCGCGCCGCGGCGACCGAGACCGCCGCTCGACGCCGCAACCAGCGCGCGACGCCCCGCGAGTTCTTCACCCAGGTCCGCGAGGAGATGCGCCAGGTCGCGTGGCCCACGCGTCCCGAGACGATCAACTACACCTCCATCGTCGGTTTCGTCCTGATCTTCATGACGGCCCTGATCTTCGGGCTCGGCCTGGGCTTCTCCCACTTCGTCTCGTACCTCTTCCAGAAGTGAGCGAGAACATGAACGACACGCAACTCAACGAGCACGACGACGTCGAGGTCGACGACAACGAGATCCTGGACGTCACGATCATCGACGAGGACGCCGAGGCCGAGGAGCCCGTCGCCGAGAGCGCCTACGACCGTCCCGGTCGCTGGTACATCGTGCACACCTTCGCCGGCCACGAGAAGAAGGTCATCGGCGCGCTGAACAACATCATCAAGAGCCGCGAGCTCGGTGAGGCGATCTACGAGATCTACCTGCCCGAGGAGGACGTGACCGAGTTCAAGTCGGGCAAGAAGGTCACCGTCGCCAAGCGGATGTTCCCCAGCTACCTGCTGATCCGCTGCGAGCCGGACCCCGAGATCTTCTACGTCATCGGGTCCACGCCGGGCGTGACCGGCTTCGTCGGTGCGGAGAAGACCCGTCCCACGGCCCTGACGCGCCGCGAGGTCGACAACATCATCCGACCCCAGGTCGAGGGCGTCGAGGTGCCCGCCGCCAAGCGTCGCCTGCCCACCCACGAATTCGAGATCAACGACACCGTCCAGATCAAGAGCGGACCCTTCGCCACCTTCTCGGGCCACGTCGCCGAGATCAACGAGGACCAGCTCAAGGTCAAGGTGCTCGTCGACATCTTCGGTCGCGAGACCCCGGTCGAACTCGATTTCACGCAGATCACCAAGCTCTAGGTCCTAAGGAGACACCATGGCCAAGAAGATCACCGCCGTCGTCAAGATCCAGCTCCAGGCTGGCGGGGCCACCCCCGCGCCGCCGGTGGGTACCGCCCTCGGGCCCCACGGCATCCAGACCATGGAGTTCTGCAAGCAGTACAACGCCGCCACCGAGGCGATGAAGGGCACGGTCATCCCGGTCGAGATCTCGATCTACGAGGACCGCACCTTCACCTTCATCCTCAAGACCCCGCCCACCCCGGTGCTGCTGCGCCAGGCCGCCGGCGTCGAAAAGGGAGCGAAGCTGGCCGGTCGCGAGACCGTGGCCTCGATCACCATGGCTCAGATCGAGGAGATCGCCAACACCAAGATCAAGGACCTCAACACCGACGACCTCGAGCAGGCCAAGCTGCAGATTGCTGGCACGGCGCGCTCGATGGGCATCGCGGTCGCGGGCTAGGAGAGAACAATGAAGCACGGCAAGAACTACAAGAACGCCCTGAGCCAGATCGACCGCGAGGAGCTGATCACGGTCAACGAGGCGCTCGACAAGGTCAAGGCCCTCGCCACCGCCAAGTTCGACGAGACCGTCGAGCTCGCGGTGCGGCTGGGCGTCGACCCCCGCAAGGCCGAGCAGATCGTGCGCGGCACCATCTCGTTGCCCTCGGGCACCGGCAAGACCAACCGCATCGCGGTGTTCGCCGCGGGCGAGAACGCCCAGGCGGCGCGTGACGCCGGTGCCGACTTCGTGGGCGCCGAGGACCTGGTGGCCAAGGTGGCCGGCGGCTTCTTGGACTTCGACGTCGCCATCGCGACGCCCGACCTCATGGGACAGGTGGGTGGCCTGGGCCGCGTGCTCGGACCCCGCGGCCTGATGCCCAACCCCAAGACCGGCACCGTGACCATGGACGTGGCCAAGGCCGTCAGCGAGTTCAAGGGCGGACGCGTGGAGTACCGCACCGACAAGATCGGCAACGTGCAGCTGCGCGTGGGCAAGGTGAGCTTCTCGCGCGAGGACCTGGCCAAGAACGTGCACGCCGTCATCGACGAGCTGGTCCGCGTCAAGCCGGCCAGCGCCAAGGGGCGCTACCTGCTATCGATCACGGTCTCGTCCACCATGGGACCCGGCGTGAAGATCGACCCGACCCGTGCGCGCGAGGTCGACGAGGTCCTGGCCTCGGCGTAGTGCTTTTGACGCGGGCGATCCCGCGTCACTACGATGTTGCGACGCACGCAAGTGCAACAGATTGAAGAAAGCCGAAGACATCCGGTGTGGGGCGACCCACTTAAGCGGCCTCACAGCCGGCCTGACGAGGAATTCGAGCTCACCGCAGGGTGTCTCGTTTGCTGCGATGTCGAGGCCCGTACCGGGCGGCATCCGGTGAAGGAGTTCACATGAGCAAGATTCGCCCCGCGAAGGTCGCCACCGTCGACGAGGTCAAGGCCAAGGTCGATTCGACCTCCACGGCCGTCGTCACCGAGTACCGCGGCCTCACCGTGGCCGAGATCTCGAAGATCCGCCGTCAACTGCGCACCCTGGGTGCCGACTACAAGGTCTTCAAGAACACCCTGGTGCGCCGCGCTGTCTCGGGCACCAGTGTCGAGCCCCTCACGCAGTTCCTCGAGGGACCCACGGCCATCGCCTTCGTCGAGGGCGACGTCTCGGCGGTCGCCAAGGCCCTGCGCGACCTGGCCAAGGGCTCGCCCAAGCTGATCCTCAAGGGCGGCGTGCTCGACGGCAAGGCCCTCACCTCCAAGGACCTGATCGCCCTGGCCGATCTGCCCAGCCGCGACGTGCTCCTGGCGCAGTTCGCCGGCGCCCTCGCCTCTCCGATGCGCACCATGGCCGGCCTCTTGAAGGCCGTCCCGCAGAACCTCGCCTACGGCCTCTCGGCCCTGCTCGACTCGAAGGGTGGCCCCGTGGCCGTCGCTCCGGTCGAGACCGCCGAGCCGGCCGCCGAGACTCCGGCCGGGGTCGAGGACGCTGCTCCGGCAGCGAGCGACGACGCCGCGACTCCCGTCGCGGAGGTCGAGGCCGACGCCGAGGCCCCCGTGGCCGAGGCCGAGGCGGACTCCGAGGCACCCGAGGGTGTCGCGAGCGAGCCGGCCGAATAACCCACCACCGCAGTAACGAAACGTAGAAAAGGAAGGAATCACCATGGCTGGAACCCTGACCAAGGAGCAGATTCTCGACGGCATTGCTGAGCTGTCGGTGATCGAGCTCAGCGAGCTCCTCAAGGAGTTCGAAGAGAAGTTCGGCGTGACCGCGGCGGCCCCGGTGGCCGTGGCCGCTCCGGCGGCGGCGGGCGGCGGCGCTGACGCCGAGGTCGCCGAGGAGAAGAGCGACTTCGACGTCATCTTGACCAACGGCGGCGACAAGAAGATCGCCGTGATCAAGGAAGTTCGTGCGCTGACCAACCTGGGCCTCAAGGAGGCCAAGGACCTCGTGGACGGCGCTCCCAAGGCCGTTCTGGAGAAGGTCTCGAAGGCCGACGCCGACAAGGCGAAGGCCGCCCTCGAGGCCGCCGGCGCCACCGTCGAGCTCAAGTAGTCACCGCAGTAGCCCACGAAGCCCCGACCGGTGCGCCGGTCGGGGCTTCGTGCTGGCCCGTCGGGGTACTTGACCCCGGCGTCGTTTCTGTCTAGGGTGAGCGCAGCCCTCCGCGGCGGCGCCCCATCGACGGGCGCCACTTGCGCCTGTGCGCCAATCGGTAGTAGTGTCGAAAGACCGTGTCCCTGCGCTCTACTTTGTCATCCCCTGACGAGAATTTGGCCCTCGTGGCACGTAATCAATGCAGTAGCCACCCACTTACACGGAGGATAGACCGTTGACGTCTCGGTCCACTAGCCCCGAACGCTTTAACTTTTCTGCTCTGGGTGAAGCTCACCCCCTGCCCAATCTCCTCGAGATCCAGCGTGACAGCTTCGACTTGTTCATGAGGCAGGGTCTGCGCGAGGCTTTCGAATCCTTGTCCCCCATCTCGGACTTCACCGGCCGGTTGTCGCTCGAACTCGAGTTCGACCCGGACGACCCGGACCTCAAGAGTCCGCCGAAGTTCACCGTCGAGGAGTGTCGCCAGCGCGCCACCACCTTCTCCCAGCCGATCTTCGTGCGCGCCCGCTTCCTCAACTCCGAGACCGGTGAGATCAAGGAACAGACCGTCTTCATGGGCGACTTCCCGATCATGACCGAGCAGGGGACCTTCATCATCAACGGCACCGAGCGCGTGGTGGTCAGCCAGCTGGTCCGCTCCCCGGGCGTGCTGTTCCAGCCCGGCAAGGACGAGAAGGTCGCCTTCGAGGGCACCATCCACCCGAGCCGCGGCGAGTGGCTCCAGGTCGACCTCGAGGAGAAGAAGAACAAGGCGGCCAACGCCGGCGCGCGCATCGCGCGCAAGCGCCGCATCTCGATCTTCACCCTGCTGCGGGCCCTGGACACCTCCATGGACGAGGCCTTCTTCGAGAGGTTCGTCGCCCACTTCGACTTCCTCGAGGACCAGTTCCACGCCGACTGGAAGAAGGCGCACCTCGAGATCGCCAAGCACATGGAGAAGTACAACTTCGAAGACAGCCCCGAGAACTTCGCGCGGGCCAGCCAAGAGACCGCCTGGCTCGAGATCTACCGCCGCGCGCGTCCCGGCGAGGTGCAGACCGTCGAAGCCGCCCGCCAGTACTTCGAGGGCGCCTTCTTCTCCGAGAAGCGCTACGACCTGAGCCGCGTGGGCCGCTACAAGCTCGACCGCAAGCTCGGCGCCGAGGTGGCCAAGAACGTCGAGCTCTTCGGCGACCTGCTCGAGGGCCCCCGCGCGGACCTCTTCGTGCTGTCCAAGGCCGAGGTGCTCGCCACCGCCACCTACCTTTTGAACCTGGCGCGCGACCGCACCGCCAAGGAGACGGCCTACCACATCGACGACCAGGACCACTTCGCCAACCGCCGCATCCGCAGCGTGGGCGAGCTGATCCAGAACGCCCTGCGCACCGGTCTGTCGCGCATGGAGCGCGTCGTGCGCGAGCGCATGAACACCCAGGACGTCGAGGCCATCGCGCCCCAGACCCTGATCAACATCCGTCCGGTGATGTCGGCGATCAAGGAGTTCTTCGCGACCTCCCAGCTCAGCCAGTTCATGGACCAGAACAACCCGCTGTCGGGCCTGACCCACAAGCGCCGTCTGTCGGCCCTGGGACCCGGTGGTCTGTCGCGCGAGCGCGCCGGCCTCGAGGTTCGAGACGTCCACTCCTCGCACTACGGGCGCATGTGCCCCATCGAGACCCCCGAGGGCCCCAACGTGGGACTCATCGGCTACCTCGCCAACTACGCGCGCATCAACGAGTACGGCTTCATCGAGACGCCCTATCGCGTCGTCGAGGGTGGTCGCGTGACCGGCGAGGTCCGCTACTTCACCGCCGACGAGGAGGAGCGCTACGTCATCGCCCAGGCCAACACCGAGCTGGACGAGGCCGGACGCCTGACCGCCGACCGCGTGCTGGTGCGTCGCGGGCCGATCGGCACCGGTCTGCGCGTGGGTGCGTCCAACAAGTCGTCGTCCACGACCTCCGAGATCGACTTCGTCAAGCCCGACGAGGTCGAGCTCATGGACGTGTCGACCAAGCAGGTCATCTCCGTGGCGACCTCGCTCATCCCCTTCGTCGAGCACGACGACGCCCAGCGCGCCCTGATGGGCGCCAACATGCAGAAGCAGGCCGTGCCGCTGATCATGCCCGAGGCCCCCTTCGTGGGCACCGGCATGGAGGCGCGCGCCGCGCTGGACTCGGGTGACGTGCTGCTGGCCGAGGGCGAGGGCGTCGTGGCCGAGGTCTCGGGTGACCGCATCGTGGTCGAGTACGCCAAGGGCGCGACCGACCGCTACGGCACCGCGTTGGGCAAGAAGCAGTACAATCTCAACAAGTTCCGCCGCTCCAACCAGGACACCTCGATCAACCAGAAGCCCCTCGTCGTGGGTGGCGAGACGGTGAGCGCGGGGGACCTCCTGGCCGACGGCACCAGCACCTCCAACGGTGAACTGGCCCTGGGCAAGAACCTGCTCGTGGCCTACATGCCGTGGGAGGGCTACAACTACGAGGACGCCATCATCTTGAACGAGCGCCTGGTGCGTGACGACGTCTTGACGTCGATCCACGTCAAGGAGTACGAGATCGACGCCCGCGACACCAAGCTCGGTGCCGAGGAGATCACGCGCGACATCCCGAACCTGCCCGACGACATCCTGGCCGACCTCGACGACATGGGCATCGTGCGCATCGGCGCCGAGGTGGAGCCCGGTGACATCCTGGTGGGCAAGGTGACCCCCAAGGGTGAGACCGAGCAGTCCCCCGAGGAGCGCCTGCTGCGCGCCATCTTCGGTGAGAAGGCCCGTGAGGTGCGCGACACCTCCCTCAAGGTCCCCCACGGCGAGTCCGGCAAGGTGATCGACGTCAAGGTCTACAGCCGCGACGAGGACCACGAGATGCAGCCCGGTGTCAACCAGCTGGTGAAGGTCTACGTGGCCCAGAAGCGCAAGATCTCCGAGGGCGACAAGCTCGCCGGCCGTCACGGCAACAAGGGCGTCATCTCGAAGATCCTCCCCGAGGAGGACATGCCCTTCATGGCCGACGGCACCCCCGTCGACATCATCTTGAGCCCCCTGGGCGTGCCGAGTCGCATGAACGTGGGTCAGGTGCTGGAGAGCCACCTGGGCTACGCCGCGCGCCACGGTTGGAGCGGCATCGAGGTCAACCCCGCCGTGGGCACCTCGGGCCACGACGACCAGAAGGGTCCGAACCGTCCGTACCGCAAGACCCGTCCGCGCACCGAGCCGGCCGTCTACGTCGCCACGCCGTCCTTCGACGGTGCGCACTGGGACGAGGTCGAGCGCGCGCACGACAAGCCGACCATCCAGCAGACCTTCGAGCGTCTCAACGTCGACGGCGCCAACGGCCGCCGTCTCCTGTCGGAGAACAACGACGGCAAGGTCGTGCTGTTCAACGGACGCACCGGCGAGGCCTACGACAACCCGATCTCGGTGGGCTACGCCTACATCTTGAAGCTCGCCCACATGGTCGACGACAAGATCCACGCCCGCTCCACGGGTCCGTACTCGATGATCACGGCCCAGCCCCTGGGCGGCAAGGCCCAGTTCGGTGGCCAGCGCTTCGGCGAGATGGAGGTGTGGGCCCTGGAGGCCTACGGTGCCGCCTACGCGCTCCAGGAGCTGTTGACGGTCAAGTCCGACGACATGAAGGGCCGCGAGCGGGCCTACGAGTCCATCGTCAAGGGCCAGAACCTGCCCGAGCCGGGTATCCCCGAGTCGTTCAAGGTTCTCATCAAGGAAATGCAGTCGCTGTGCCTCAACGTCGAGGTCCGCGACAAGGTCGGGGCCCACGTGGACCTGGCCGACACCGAAGAGGACTTCTTCTCGGTCACCCGCGAGCTGGGCATCGACATCAGTCGGCCCGAGCGCGGTTCCGATGAGGAGGACGCTCGCCGCGCCGCAGAAAGGAAGTTGTCATGAGTCCGCTCGACGTCAACCAGTTCGACGAACTGAGCATCGGTCTGGCCACCGCCCAGAACATCCGGAGTTGGTCCTCGGGCGAGGTCAAGAAGCCCGAGACCATCAACTACCGCACCCTGCGTCCCGAGAAGGACGGCCTGTTCTGCGAGAAGATCTTCGGACCGCAGAAGGCCTGGGAATGCGCCTGTGGCAAGTACAAGCGGGTGCGATTCAAGGGCATCGTCTGCGAGCGCTGCGGCGTCGAGGTCACCTCGGACAAGGTCCGTCGCGACCGGATGGGCCACATCGCGCTGTCGGCGCCGGTGGTGCACATTTGGTACCTGCGCGGGACCCGCTCCTGGTTGGCCTACCTGCTCATGGGCACCGCGCCCAAGGAGGAGCTCAAGGCCAAGCAGCTCGAGAAGGTCATCTACTTCGCCGCCCACATGGTCACCCACGTGGACGTCGAGCGGCGCCACGAGGAGCTGTCGGAGCTGCGCGGCGCCCTGAGCGAGGAACTGCTCGAGATCGCCGACCGTGAGGCCAAGGCCACCGAGGCCAAGCTCAAGGACATCGAGGCGCGCGCCGCCAAGCTCGAGACCGAGGGTGCCAAGGAGTCCGAACTACGGGCCCTGCAGCGCCAGGGCGAGAAGGAGCTCGACGTCGTGCGCAGCCGCTTCGCCGAGGAGCGTGAGCTGGCCCAGCAGGCCTTCGACACCTTCGAGGGGATGCACTCGCGCCAGATCATCGA
>CAIORQ010000030.1 GCA_903860745.1 uncultured Actinomycetes bacterium
AGTTACTTCTTGGTGGCCCAGAAGATCTCGGCGATGGCGTCGATCTCGGCGAGCAGCTTGTCCGCGACGGCGACGTCGTTGGTCTTCTTGGCCTCGCCCGCGGTCTTGGTGGCCGACCAGAAGAGGTCGTGCAGGGTGGGGTGCGCCTCGAGGTGGGCGGGCTTGAAGTAGTCGGTCCACAGGACCCACAGGTGGTGCTTGGTGAGCTCGGCGCGCTCCTCCTTGATCAGGGTCGCGCGCACCTTGAAGTCGGCGTCGTCGGAGGCGTTGTACTTCTCCATGCAGGCCTTGACCGACTGGGCCTCGAGACGGGCCTGGGCCGGGTCGTAGACGCCACAGGGAAGGTCGCAGTGCGCCGACACGCTCAGCGGCGTCGTCGTCGCGTCCAGCAGGGTGTTGATGCGAGATAGAAGCGTCATGGCTTCACCTTTCGGAATTGGGGCCGTTTCGACCGGGACTTACGAAGTCAGGTTAGTCAGAGCTGTCGTCTAGCGTTCACCCCCATGGAGCGGCTGTTCACTCTCGTCGCGCGCCGGGTCGTGGTGGAGAACCACTCGATGCTGCCGACCCTGGTGCCCGGCGAGCGCCTGACCGCGGTGCGCAAGTGGCGCCGCGTCCGCGTGGGCGACGTGGTGGTCGTGCGCGACCCCCGTGAGCGTGAACGTTGGATCATCAAGCGGTGCGTCGCGCGCCGCCGGGGGCTCCTCGACCTGCGCGGGGACAACCCCGCGGTGAGCAGCGATTCACGTGATTTCGGCCCGGTCCCCGCTCGAGCCGTCCCCTACCTGGTCGTGGGGCTCGGGCCGTCGAAGGGTCGCCCGACGACCGTCCGCTGAATCCCGAGCACTCTTATCGGGTATTGCCGGTAGGCTCGGTCCGTGGCCCGTCTCTGCGTCCTCTCGTACCACACGTCGCCCCTGGCCCAGCCCGGTACCGGAGACGGCGGCGGCATGAACGTCTACGTGCGCGAGCTCGCCAGCGCGATGGCCCGTCAGGGTCACGACATCGACGTCTTCACGCGGCGCGACTCCTTCGACCAGCCCACCACCCAGCTCGTGGAACCCGGCTTTCGGGTGCACCACGTGGCCGCGGGACCGGCGCGGACGCTGGCGCGCGAGGAGTTGGCCGATCACGTCAAGGACTTCACGGACGCCGTGGCCGCCCACATCGAGGCTCACGGCCGTCCCGACGCCCTGCACGCCAACTACTGGTTGAGCGGCTTGGCGGGACACCGACTCAAGCACGAGCTGGACCTGCCGCTGATCATGACCTTCCACACCCTCGAGCGCGTCAAGGCCGACCACTTCGAGGGCGAGTCGGAGGACCGTGCGCACCAGGAGGCGGCCATCTTCGCCTGCGCCGACGCGGTCCTGGCCAGTTGCGACGTCGAGGCGGCGCAGTTCGTCGAGTACTACAACGCCGACCCCGCCCGGGTCCACGTGGTGCCCCTGGGCGTCCAGCACGCCTTCTTCGCCCCCGGCGACCAGCGCGCGGCCCGTCAGGCGCTGGGGCGTGACGCGGACGAGACCATGCTGTTGTTCGTGGGACGGCTCCAGGCCCTCAAGGGCGTGGAACTGGCCCTCGAGACGCTGATCGCCCAACGCCGCCGCGGTCGCCACACCAGCCTCGCCATCGTGGGCGGCCCCTCGGGCCCGGAGGGGAGATCCACCCTGGCGCGCCTGCACGAGCGCGTGAACGAGGCGCACGTCATCGACCACGTCAGCTTCGTGGCTCCCCAGAGCCATCAACTGCTCTCGACCTGGATGCGCGCGGCCGACGTGACCCTGGTGCCGTCGCGTTCGGAGAGCTTCGGCCTGGTGGCCCTGGAGTCCTCGGCCTGCGGCACTCCCGTGGTCGCGAGCGCCGTGGGGGGTCTGCTCACCCTGGTGCACCCGGGCGTGAACGGCCAGCTCGTGGCCCAGCGTGACCCCGAGGTCTGGGCCGACGCGGTGGACGAGATCCTGCGCGACAACGCCGACCACGCGATGTCCAACTCCGCGGTGATCGCCGCCCAGCGCTACACCTGGCGATCGGCCGCCGAATCGCTCGACCAGCTGGTGTCGCGGCTCATCGCCGCGGGCCTGGTGCGCTGCTAGCGCCCGTCCGCATTCACGAACCTTGACCCCGGGGGCCTCCAGGTCCTAGCGTGGTCGGAACCGCAAACGACGGTGCGCGTGTTGAACACACGCCGTGCGGGCGTCGTAGGAGGATTGTCATCAGTTCATCGTCGTGTCGAGGTCGGGTGCGGGCGGCACTCGCGTCGCTTCTCGTCGCCACCACCCTCGCGGCCGTCGCGGGGACCAGCGCCGCCCACGCCGACGCGCTCCAGGGCTCCCTCGGCATGGCCAACAGTGGGTGGTACCCCGACGAGCCCGCCCTCACGCCTTCGGCGGTCGGCGCCGCCGGCCAGTTCGGCACCGTGTTCGACGCTCAACTCGAGGGCAAGATCTACGCCGAGCCGCTCTACGACCCCACCCCGTCGGCCTCCAACAGCGACCCCGTCGTGCTCGTGGTCACCGAGGACGACCTCGCCTACGGCGTGGACGCGACGACCGGCGCCGTGGATTGGCAGACCCCGTTGGGCACGGCCGCGACCCCGGCGACGGGCGGGGGCGTGCCCTGCGGCGACATCGGGCCCTCCATCGGGGTGACCGGCACCCCGGTGATCGACCCGGCGACGAACACCGCCTACATCGTCAACGCCGAGACCAGCGGACCCGGCGGGTCGACGCAGTACTTCTTGCAGGCCCTCGACGTGGCGACGGGCCAGCCACCCGCGACCTGGCCCGCGGGCGGCGTGCCGATCCAGGGCCCGGCCGACAACGACGCGAACCTGGTCTTCGACGCCGAGTACCAGACCCAGCGCACGGCGCTGGTCCTCGTCAACGGCGTCGTCTACGCGGGGTTCAGCTCCCAGTGCGACTACGTGCCGCCGACGGGTAGCTATTCGGGCTGGGTCGTGGGTGTGTCGACCGCGAGCGCCTCGATCACCTCGATGTGGGCGTCGGAGACGGGGACGGGACAGGACGGCTCGGGGATCTGGCAGGCGGGCGGAGCGCCGGTCGTCGACGCCAGCGGCAACCTGTACTACGCGACGGGTAACAACTTCAACGGCGACGTGGAGCCGAACCCGGGCCCCGGCACGACGCCACCCCCCCAGTACAGCGACTCCCTGGTGCAGTTGTCCACGGCGGGTGGTCAGTTGGCACCGACGGACTACTTCATGCCGTCGGACGCTTCGGCCCTGAACATCGAGGACCTCGACATGAGTTCGGCCGGACCCGTCGAGCTCCCCTCGTCGATGAGCACGTCCCGTGAGCCCCATCTCCTCCTCGAGGGGGGCAAGGGGGGGACGCTGTACCTGCTCAACATGGACAACCTCGGCGGTTACCAGGACGCGAACCCGGCCTCGGGCTCCACCACCGGTGTCGACAACGTCCCCGACGAGGTGATGGTGGGTGGCGCGATCTACGGGCATCCCGCGCTGTGGCCGGGCGACGGCGGCTACGTCTACGTGCCGGTGAGCTACGGACAGGCTGGCGACCCGACGGGACCCCACGCCTCCAGCGTCAACGTGTTCCAACGCGTCGTGAGCAACACCGGTGCCGTGGGCCTGCGCTACGTCGGCGAAGCCGGCGACGGGACCTTCAACTTCGGCATGGGCTCACCGATCGTCACCTCCGACGCGACGACCTCGGGCTCGGCCCTGGTGTGGGAGATCCATTCCCCCAACGCCAACGGGTCGGGCGCGGTGCTCGAGGCCTTCGACGCCCTGCCCCAGAACCCCGGGACCGACGGGACCCTCGCCCCGGTGTGGACCTCGAAGACCTTCGACGGCGAGAAGTTCACGGTCCCGGGCGTCGGCGACTCGATGCTCTTCGTGGGGACCCAGGACGGGCATCTCCTGGGCTTCGGCTTCGTCACGCCCACACCCGCGCTGAGCGGGGACGACGTGAACTTCAGCCCGACCGTGGTGGGCCAGAGCGTGACGGCCGGCGCGCGCTTCACCGCGACCAGCGCGACGCAGGTGACCGGCATGGCGGTCACCGGGACGGGCTACTCGTTGGGCGAGGCGCCGAGCACGATCAACCTCACCGCGGGTCAGACCCTCGACGTGCCCGTCACCTTCTCACCCCAGAGCATCGGGGACAACCCCTACGGGGAGCTCACCGTCACCACCAGCGACTCCGGCGCGATCACCGTGGCCCTGGACGGCCAGGGCGTGGCGTCGCGGACCGTGAGCGCGTCGCCCGTCGAGGTGGATTTCGCGGGCCAGCCCATCGGTGGCGGGTCCGTGAGCCAGACGGTGGCCTTCACCAACAACACCTCGGGCACCGTCACCGTCGAGGGTGTCGAGGACCCGCCGAGCTGGTCGCCCTTCACCGTGACGGGCCTGGCCACCACGGGGACCATCGCGCCGGGGGGCACCGTCAGTTTCACGGTCAGCTTCACGCCGCCGGGGACCTCGGGCGACTACGACCACGTGTACTCCTCGCTGGTGACCCTGCAGACCAATCTGGGTGACTTCGCCGTCCCGCTCTCGGGCTCGGCGGACACGCCCTCGGTCCTGACGGTGTCCCCCTCGAGCCTCGACTTCCACGCGGTGACCGTGGGCGCCTCCGAGACGCTCTACTTCGACGTGGGCGACAACGGCGGACTGCCCCTGCATCTCACCAGCGCGACGTCCACTGGCTCGGACGGCTTCGCCGCGACGACGGCGTGGTCGACCTCGACGCAGGTCGACGCCAACTCCGAGGTCCAAGAGGCCGTGACCTTCACGCCGACCGTGGCGGGACCGGCCAGCGCGACCTGGACCATCACGTCCGACGCGAGCAACGGTCCCCTGACGCTGACCCTGAACGGTCTCGGCGTGGCCACCGTCCCGGGCGTCCCCGGCGACGTCCAGGCGAGTGCGGGGTACCAGAGCGCGACGGTGTCCTGGTCGGCGCCGGCCAGCGACGGGGGAGCCGCGCTGTCGGACTACCAGGTCACTGCTCAGGACCTCACCGACTCCGCGAGGGGGGCTCAGAGCTGTGCGACCGTCACGACCTCGTGCACCGTGCCGGGCCTGTCCGACGGCGACGCCTACGCCTTCTCGGTCGCGGCGGTCAACTCCCAGGGGACGGGCGCGTCCGCGACGTCGTCGCCCGTGGTGCCCTTCCTACCGACCTTGTCGATCACGACTGCCTCGGGTGCGAGCGGAGGCCCCCTCGTGCTCGCCACCACCGGTGACCCCCTGGGGGCGGGCACCAGCTACTACGCGGTCAACGGCACGGCCCAGGGGTGTCGCGTCGTCGCCGGCCAGCTCGTCACGAGGTCCGCCGGCACCTGCTGGGTCGTGGCGGTGCGCGCGGGGGACTCGAGCGTCCCCACGATCATGTCGGTGCCGACCCGCGTGACGCTGGCCGGGCGCCCCGCCTCGTCCACGACCTTCACCGTGGGCCTGCGGTTCCCGCCGACGAGTTCGACCCTCACCACCTCGGCGATCGCGCTCCTCGACGCCACCGTGGCGGCGCTGGCGCGCGGAACGAGCCTGACCCTCGTCTCCTACGACCCGACGGCGGCCCTCGCTCGATCACGGGGGCAGGAGGTCGCGGCCTTCCTCCGGCACCTCGCGAATGTGAGGATCACCGTGGTGAGCCGCGTCGGGCCGGCGAGCCGCGTGTCGATCACCAGACACTGAAGAGTCGCCGGTGCCCGACGCGCGGCACGCGCCGCCCGACGAGGGCCCCGCTGCCCGGCGAGCTTCTTGTAACCTTCGTCCATGTCCTTTGAGCTCGTCGTGGTCGGTGGCGGACGCATGGGTTCGGCCCTCGTGGAGGGCCTCGTGTCGGCGCAGTGGTGCGCGCCCTCCTCGCTGGCGGTGGTCGAGAGCGCTCTCGAGCAGCGTGAGGTCCTGAGCGTGCGCTTCGCGGGCGTCAGCGTGCTGGCCACCCTGGAACTCGAGCACGTGGGTCCCGAGACGGGCGTGGTGCTCTGCGTGAAGCCCGACCACGCCGAGGGTGCGGCCCGTCTGGCGGCGGCCTGCGGCGTCACCCGCCTGCTCTCGGTGGTCGCGGGTCTGTCCACCCAGCGCATCGAGGCGGCCTTCGCCGCGCCGGTCGCGGTGGTGCGCTCCATGCCCAACACGCCGGTGCTGATCCGCCGGGGGGTGAGCGCCATCGCCGGCGGCTCGCACGTGACCGCGGCGGACCTTGACTGGGCCGAGTCCATCCTCGGGGCGGTCGGCACGGTCGTGCGCGTCACCGAACGGAACCTCGACGCGGTGACCGGACTCTCGGGTTCGGGTCCGGCCTACTTCTTCCTGGTCGTCGAGGCCATGATCGAGGCCGGCGTGCACCAGGGCCTCTCGCGCGAGGTGTCGCGCCAGCTCGTCGCGGGGACCTTCGCGGGTTCCGCCGCGCTCCTGGTCGAGACCGGGGACAGCCCCGAGGAGCTGCGCGCCCAGGTGACCAGTCCGGGTGGGACCACGGCGGCCGGACTGCGCATGCTCGAGGGTCGCGCCGTGCGCGCGGCCTTCCTCGAGGCGGTGGCCGCCGCCGCCGAGCGCTCGCGCCAATTGGGACGCTAGTCACCGTCGGAGCGCCGCCCGCGTCGGCCATTCTTGGCTAGCGTGGGGCGATGGCGACCCCTCGTCTGCGTCCGCACCGGCTCTCCGAGCCGACCATCGCTCGGCTCCCGGTCTATCAACGCATCGTGGAGGGCTGGCAGCGCCGCGGCGAGACCAGCATCGACTCCCAGCAGATCGGCGAACTGGCGGGGGTGACCGCCACCACCGTGCGTCGCGACCTGGCGGGGCTGGGATCGCTGGGGACGCGGGGCTCGGGCTACGAGGTGGACGTCTTGAAGGCGCGCATCGGCGAGGCCCTGGGACACGACCGCTCCTACCAGGTGGTGATGGTGGGTATCGGCAACCTCGGGCGCGCCCTGGTGAACTCCTCGAGCTTCCTCATCCGCGGCGCTCACCTGGCCGCCCTCTACGACGCCGACCCGGCCATCGTGGGCCAGGAGATCGCCGGCCACGTGGTGCGCTCGATCGACGAGGAGATGGTCGAGGCCACGGTCGGGGTGATCTGCGTGCCGCCCGAGGCCGCCCAAGCGGTGGCCGACAAGCTGGTCGCCGCCAACGTTCACGCCCTGCTCAACTTCGCGCCCCAGGTGCTCACGGTGCCGCTGGGGACCGCGGTGCACTACGTGGACTTCTCGATCGAGTTGCAGATCCTCATGTACCACCTCAACAACGGCACCGGGCCCCTGGGCGGGGGTCTGCTGCACTCCCTGGGCATCTCCGCGACCGGGCCGCTGCGTCCGTCCTAGAATCTCGCGGATGAGGCGGACGTCATGGCACTGATCGCGGTGGGCCTCGACCACGAGCACGCCGGCCTCGAGCTCCTCGAGAGAGCGACCGTGCTCGAGCACGAGTGGGTCAAGGTGCTGCGCACCCTGGTGAGCCACCGCAACATCCACGAGGCGGTCTTCGTCTCCACCTGTCTGCGCACCGAGGTGGTGGCGGTCATCGACCGCTTCCACGGCGCCATCGAGGAGATCACCGCGACCCTGGCCGAGGCCACCGGGCTCGATCCCGCGCAGTTCGAGGAGCACCTGAGCGTGCACTTCGACCGCGGCGTGGCCAACCACCTCTTCGCGGTGGCCGCGGGTCTGCGTTCGGTGGTGCCCGGCGAGTTCGAGGTGCTGGGCCAGTTGCGCCGCGCCCTGGAGCTCGCGAGCGACGAACACGTCGCCGGCTCGACGCTGACCGACCTCTTCCAGCGCGCCCTGACCTCGGGGCGCCGGGTGCGCCACGAGACCTCGATCGCCCGTGGGACGACCTCCTTCGCCCACGCCGCCGTCGAGGCGACCCTCGAGGCCCTGGGCGAGGCCGCTGGCGCGACCGTCGTCGTGGTCGGTGCGGGGCAGTTGGCCTCGGGCGTGGTGCGCAGCCTCCTCGACGCCCCGGCGCGCGTCGCGCAGGTCGTGGTCTGCAACCGCACGACGTCGCGCGCCGAGGACCTGCGCGCGGCCATCGGCGACTCCCGCGTGCGCGTGGCGACCCTCGAGGAGCTCGGCGCGCAGTTGTCGCTCGCCTCGGCGGTGGTCGTGGCGGCCGAGGTCCCCGAACCCGTCGTCACCCTCGAGCTCCTGGCCGGTCGACGTCGCCCGCTGGTCGCGATGGACCTCGCGGTGCCCCACGGGGTCGCGCGCGAGGTCGAGTCCCTGGCGCTGGTCGAGCGCTTCGACATCGCCGCCCTGCGTCGTCGCGTCGACCAGGCGCTCGACGACCGCCGGGAGGCGGTCGCCGCCGCCGAGGCCATCGTGGCCGAGGACGTCGAGAGGTACCTGGAGGACCAGCGCGCGCGCGGAGCCGCGGTCATCGTCTCGGAGCTACGGGGCCACTTCGACGCGCTGGTGGCCGCCGAGCTCCAGCGGCGCGCCGGTGAGGTCGACGCGCTGGACCCGGAGTCGGCGGAACTGCTGCGTTCGGTGGTCCGCTCGGTGGTGGCCAAGATCGCCCACCGTCCCACGACCGCCCTCAAGGAGTCGGCCGGGACCGATCAGGGCGCGCGCCTGTCCGAGGCGGTCCGCACGCTCTTCGACCTGTGAGGACGCTGCGCCTCGCCACTCGTCGCTCGCCCCTGGCGCTGCTGCAGGCCCGCCACGTGCAGGACCGCCTGGCGGCGATCGGCGTCGAGGCCGTCCTGGTGGAGATGCACACCAGCGGCGACGTCCGCGCCGACGCCCCCCTGCGCCAGCTCGGCGGCCAGGGCGCCTTCGCCGTCGAGGTGCAGCGCGCCGTGTTGAGCGGCGAGGCCGACGTCGCGGTGCACTCGGCCAAGGACCTGCCCAGCACCACGCCCGAGGGACTGGCGCTCGTGTGCGTGCCCGAACGACGCGACGCCCGCGACGTCCTGGTTGGAAGGTCGCTGGCCGGTCTGGGGCCCGGGGCGACGGTGGCCACCGGTTCGCCGCGCCGGCGCGCCCTCCTGCTCGAGCGTCGTCCCGATGTGAACGTCGTGGAGTTGCGCGGGAACATGGCCCGGCGCCTCGCCACGCCCGGGCGCGACGGGGTCGACGCCGTGGTCGCGGCCGCCGCGGCGCTGGAACGCCTGGGGGAGACCCACCGGGTCGCTGAGCTGCTCGACCCGACCTGGTTCGTGCCCCAGGTCGGCCAGGGCGCCCTGGCGCTCGAGGTCCGCGACGGCGACCTCGAGGCGACCGACGCGCTGGCCAGCCTCAACGACGCGGCGGCCTTCGCGGCCCTGTCGGCCGAGCGCGCCTACCTGCGAGAGCTGGGCGCCGGCTGCGCGGTGCCCGCCGGCGCCTACGCGACCTGGTCCGCGGGGGCGTTGTCGCTCTCGGGACTGATGATCGCCTACGACGGCTCGCGCAGCGTGCGCGACGTCGCGAGCGGCCGCGAGCCCGAGGAACTGGGACGGGGGCTCGCCCGACGTCTGCGTGACGAGCTCGGTGGCGCGTCCTTGCCGGGTTGGCGGAGCTGACGTGCTGGTCGCGCTGACCCGCGAGCTCGGCCACAACGAGGACCTGCGCCGTCTCGTCGGCGACCTCGCCGAGGTCGTGGAAGTGCCCCTCACCCGCACCCACTACCGCGACCTCGCCGACGTCGGGAGTGAGCTCGCGGCCCTGGCGGGCGGCCCCTACGCCACCCTCGTGGTCACGAGCGCGCGCGCGGTGCGCTACGTGCCCCTCGCGCTCGAGGTCGCCACCGACCACGTCGACCTGCTCAGCGTGGGCCCGGCGACCACCCGGGCCCTCGCGGAGGCCGGACTGGGGGTGGCGGCGCAGTCCGCGGGGACCGCCCTCGACCTGGTGGACGTGGTCGCTGAGTACCCGGTGCTGATCCTGGCGGCGCTGGGCGGTCGTGAGGAGTTGGCCGAGGCCCTGGCGTCACGCGGCGTCGCCTGCGACGTCGTGGCCTGTTACGAGACCGTGGGGGTCGAGCTCGACGCCGCGCAGGGGGCGAGTCTGCGCGGCGCCGACGTGGTCTTCATCGGCGCACCCTCGGCGTGGCGGGTGGCGCGGCCCTACGTGCGCCCCGATGCCTGGGTCCTCGTGCCGGGACCGACGACCCGCGACGAGGTGGCCGCCGAGCACGGTCGGGTCACCCTGGGCTGGGGCGACGACTTCCCCGCCGCCTGGGACGAGGTGAGTTCGGGCCGGTGACGTCGCGAGCCCCTCGCGCCGACGTCGTCCCCGCAGGCTCCCACAGGGTCATTGATTTGCGCTCGGCGACGGTTTACCATTCGCGTGACCGCAGAAGGGGGAGTGTCGATGGCCAACGTGATCGGTGCTGACCCGGGGCACCCCGGCGCAACGCTCGAACGACCGAAGATCGCGATCGTGCCGCTCAAGGGACTGCCCTTCGCGGCCCTGGGGCTGGTCGTCGTGATTGTCGCGATCGGGACCAACTGGGAATGGCTGTTGATGTTCGCCCACGTGGCGGCGGGTGGTCTGTGGACCGCCATCGACCTCTTCGTGGGACTGGTCGTCGGTCCCATCATGGGGCGTCTGTCGGTGCCGGCGCGCGCGGAGTTCGCCTCGAGGTTCATGCCGGCGATGGTGGTGATCATGCCGACCCTGGTGACGATGAACCTGGCGTCGGGTTTCCAGATCGCGCGATTCCTGGGGAACCTGGACCCGTCGAGCCCCAATCACGCGTGGCTCATCGTCTCGATGTGCGTCGTCGGGGTGATGGCGATCATCGCCCTGGGCATCCTGGAGCCGGCGAACATCGCGGTGCTCTTCGAGATGAACAAGCCGGTGCCCAACGGCGAGAGGATCGGACGTCTGATGAAGCGTTTCATCTACACCGCGGGCATCACCGGGGTGATGCAGATCGCCACGCTGGTGATCATGACCCGGGTGGCCACCCAGTGAGCCAGACCCCCACCCCCGCGGGCGTCGAGCGGCGCTTGCCGCCCGTCGCCTGGCTGACGACCCTGGCCCTGTCGACGGTCATCGTGGGCGGCATCGTGATGTCGGCCTACGCCCCACGACGCGCGCCGCTCGCCCCGGTGGGCGCGCTGCTCGCCCTGGCCGTCGTGCTGCTCATCGGGGTGGTGGTCATCTTCACGCGCCTGCGCGACTTCGCCTGGTCGACCTTCGGCCGCGTGTTCAAGTGGGCGCTGTTGGCCTACGTCATCGAGGCGGCGGTCATCGAGTTCGCCTTCGTGCACGACCACACCTCGGGAGCGACGCTGGCGGTCCTGAGCGGGATGCTGGTCGTCTTCGCCGTCAGCGTGCCCACGACCATCGCCTTCACCGTCGCGCGCTACGCCGATCCGTCCTGAAGATTTCTCACCCGCCGTCGGTGCCTCGAGGGCCCGGAGGTGAGTAGTTTCGTCCAGTGGGCCGAGGGTGGGGAGAGTCATGGCAACGACGGAAGGGTCCAACGGCGCGGCGCTGAGTGACGCGGTGCTGAGCGCGCGCCCGCAGTGGGGCTCGTTCATCCACGGCGCCTTCCTCACCGACGAATCGGAGACCTTCGAGGTGCTCGAGGCGCACACCGCCCGTCCCCTGGCGCGAGTGGCCAGCGCGAACGCCGAGAGCGTCGCGGCGGCCGTGGAGGACTCGCGTCGCGCCTACGAGGAGCTCTGGCGCGACCTGTCGGCGCGCGAACGAGGTGCCTACCTGCGACTGGTCGCCGCGAAGGTGCGCGAGCACGCCGAGGAGTTGGCCGAGCTCTGCGCGCGCGAGGTCGGCAAGCCCAAGCGCGACGCCGCGCGCGTGGACGTGGTCTCGTGCCACACCAACTTCGACTACTACGCGGGCATCGCCGACACGGTGCACGGCGAGCTCATCCACCAGGGCCCCGTCGAGGCCCGGGTGGTCTACGAGCCCTACGGCGTGGTCGCGGCCATCCTGCCCTTCAACTGGCCGGTGCAGCACCTGGCCAAGAAGTGCGCACCGGCGCTGGCCGCCGGCAACACGGTGGTGGTCAAGCCCGGCGAGCAGGCGCCGCTGGCGATCCTGCGCCTCGTCGAACTGGCCAACGAGGTGCTGCCGCCCGGGGTGCTCAACGCGGTCAACGGCCTGGCGGCGGGGCCGGCGCTGCTGGCGCACCCGCGCGTGGAGCGGGTCACCTTCACCGGCTCGACCGCGACGGGACGACGCGTGATGCAGGCGGCCGCCGAGCACCTGACATACGTCACCTTGGAGCTGGGCGGCAAGAACGCGCTGCTGGTGCTCGACGACGCCGACGTCGACGCCGCGGTGGGGGTCGCCATCGAGGGGATGTTCTACAACAACGGCATGGCCTGCACCTCGACCTCGCGACTCCTGGTGCACGAGAGCCTCTACGACGAGTTCGCCCAGAAGTTCGTCGCGGCCGCGGCGCGGCTCAAGGTGGGTGGCCCCCTCGACGCCGACACCGACATCGGACCCCTGGTGGACCGCCGCCAGCAGCAGCGCGTCGAGGACTACGTCGCGACCACCCTGGCCGAGGGTGCGCCACTGCTCTTCGAGGGCGAGCTGCCCGACGACCCCGAGTGGGCGGACGGCTTCTGGGTGCGCCCGCGCGTCTTCGGCGAGATCACCGCGTCGAACACCATCGCGCGCGAGGAGGTCTTCGGTCCCGTGGCGGCCCTGATGAGGTTCACGAGCGACGACGAGGCGGTGAAGATGGCCAACGCCACCGACTACGGTCTGACTGCGGCGATCTGCACGCGCGACGAGACCCGCGCCGCACGTCTCGCCGCGCGCCTCGAGGTGGGCATGGTCTTCGTCAACCAGTACACGCGCCGCACCTTCATCGGCTCGCCCTTCGGCGGGGTCAAGGCCTCGGGATACGGTCGCGAGTACTGCGCCGACACCCTGCGGGAGTTCGTGCGCGCCAAGAACGTCCGCTTCCCCTCCGGCCACGGCGTGGTCCCGACCTGGCCGCCGCGGTGACGACCACCAACCTCACCATCGGGACCTACACCCCGAGCTTCCTGATCGAGCTGGCGCGCCGCGAGGGGCGCCTGGCGGACGCGGGGATCAACCTCTTCGAGGCGCAGGTGTCGTCCTCGCCCCAGCAGTTCCGCTCGCTGCGCGACGGCGAGTACGACGTCATCTTCACCAATCCCGACAACGTGGTGGCGTACCAGTTCGTCGACGACAACCCCCTGGGCGAGCGCATGGCCCTGCGCGTGCTCGCCGGGATCGACCGCGGGCTGGGCCTGGGCCTGTACCGCGGCGCGCACGTCGACCCCGGCGCCCTCGAGGTGCGCCTGGGGGTCGACGTGGCCACCTCGGGCTTCGCCTTCATCGCCTACGAGATCCTCGCGCGCGAGGGCTTCGACCTCTCGCGCGTCAGCGTCACGAGCCTCGGGGCGACCCCGCTGCGCGCCGACGCGCTCGTCGAGGGGCGCTGCGACTACACGGTGATCAACGCGGGCAACGAGCAGCGACCGCGGGCCCACGGCTGCACCCTGGTGGCCTCGGTGGAGAGCATCGGGCCCTACCTCGGCACGGTCCTGGCGACCCGGGCCGACCTCGACGCCGACGTCGCGGCGGCGGTGGAGCGCCTGCGCGACGTCCTCGAGGGCGTCGTGACCGAGGTGCTGGCCGGAGGGCGCGACCACGACGTGGTCCAGGCGGTCACCTCGCGCCTGGGCATCGACGAGGGCGGGGCGCGCTCGCACCTCGAGGTGATCAAGGACCCCGTGCGCGGGCTGGTCGCCGGCCTGGGCGTGGACCGCGCGTCGATCGCCACCGTGGTGGGCCTGCGCCGGCGGCACCTTCCCAGTGACGGCGTCGACCACGTGCTCGACGTCCTGGACAGCTTCATCGACGCCGCCGCCCTGCGCTGAGTCGGGCGCGGCGCTCTCGTCGTAGGCTGGGGACGTGTTCCCCATCGAACGACCCCGCCGCCTGCGACGCACCGCCGCCCTACGACGCCTGGTCGCCGAGACCACCCTCGCGCCCTCGGACATGGTCGCGCCCCTCTTCGTGGCCGAGGGTCGCGACGAGCCCCGACCCATCACCTCGCTGCCCGGGCAGTTCCAGCACACCCTCGAGAGCCTGAGCGCCGAGGCGCGCGCGCTCGTGGCCTGCGGGGTCGGCGGGGTCATCCTCTTCGGGGTCCCCGCGACCAAGGACGAACTCGGCTCGGGCGCCTACGACGCCGACGGCGTCGTGCAGGTGGCGCTGGCGCGCCTGCGCGAGGAGTTCGGTGACGAACTCGTGGTGATGGCCGACCTCTGCCTGGACGAGTACACCAGCCACGGCCACTGCGGTGTGCTGCGCGCCGACGGCACCGTCGACAACGACGCCACCTTGGACCTCTACGCGCGCGCCGCGGTGGCCCAGGCGCGCGCCGGCGCCGCGGTGGTGGCCCCCTCGGGGATGATGGACGGACAGGTCGGGGCGATCCGCGAGGCCCTCGAGGCCGAGGGTCTCGTCGACACCGTGATCATGGCCTACGCCGCCAAGTACGCCTCGGGCCTCTACGGACCCTTCCGCGAGGCGGTGGGGGTGCAGATCGCCGACGGCGGCGACCGGCGCAGCTACCAGCAGGACTACCGCAACCGTCGCGAGTCCTGGCGCGAGGCGCGCCTCGACGTCGACGAGGGCGCCGACATCGTGATGGTCAAGCCCGCCATGACCTACCTCGACGTGTTGAGCGACCTGCGTCGCGAGGTGGACGTGCCGCTGTGCGCCTACCACGTGAGCGGGGAGTACGCGATGGTCAAGGCCGCCGCCGCGCAGGGCTGGATCGACGGCCCGGCGGTGGCGCTCGAGCAGCTCACCGCGGTGCGCCGCGCCGGCGCCGACTTCGTGCTGACCTACTTCGCGCGCGAGGTCGCCGAGGTCCTCAACCCGTGACGGGCAACCAGGAGTGGTTCGACCGCGCCCTCGCGGTCATCCCCGGGGGCGTCGATTCGCCGGTGCGCTCCTTCCGCTCGGTGGGCGGCACGCCCTACACCGTGGTGAGCGGTTCGGGGGCCTACGTCACCGACGTCGAGGGCAAGACCTACATCGACTTCGTCCAGTCCTACGGCGCCTCGCTCCTGGGCCACGCGCATCCCGCGGTGGTCGAGCGCCTGCGCGAGGCGGCGGGGCTGGGCACCACCTTCGGCGCGCCCACCCCCGGCGAGGTGCTGCTCGCGGAGTTGATGACCTCGCGCGTGGCCGGCCTCGAGCAGGTGCGTCTGGTCTCCTCGGGCACCGAGGCGGTGATGAGCGCCGTGCGCGTGGCGCGCGGCTTCACCGGACGCGACCGGATCCTCAAGTTCGACGGCTGCTACCACGGCCACTCCGACGCCCTGCTGGTCGCCGGGGGCAGCGGGGTCGCCCAGCTGGGTCTGCCGGGCTCGGCCGGGGTGACCGCCGGGGCCATCGCCGACACCCTGGTGGCCCCCTACAACGTGGTCCCGCGCCTGGACGAGACGGTGGCCGCCGTGCTGGTCGAGCCGGTGGCGGCGAACATGAACATGGTGGCGCCGCGCGAGGGCTTCTTGGCCGCGCTGCGCGCCGAGTGCGACCGCGTCGGGGCCCTGTTGATCTTCGACGAGGTCATCACGGGCTTCCGCCTGGACTACGCCGGCGCCGAGGCCCACTTCGGCGTCACGCCCGACCTCTTCTGCTTCGGCAAGGTGATCGGCGGCGGACTGCCGGTGGGCGCCTTCGGCGGACGTCGCGAGGTCCTGGCGGCCCTGGCCCCGGCGGGACCCGTCTACCAGGCCGGCACGCTCTCGGGCAATCCCCTGGCCACCGCGGCGGGCGCCGAGGTGCTCTCGCGCGTGACGCCCGCGGACTACGCGGACCTGAGCGCGCGCGTCGCCGCCTTCGCCGCCGAGCTCACCGAGGCCGTGGGCTCGGCCGGCCTCTTCGCCCAGGTCCCGGTGTGCGGACCCTTGGCAGGCCTGTACCTGTCGCGCGAGGCCTTCGCGGCGCCCCTCGACTTCACGCAGGCCCGCGCCCTGTGCGACAACGGTCTGTATCGCCCCTTCTTCCACGCCCTGCTCAAGCGCGGCGTCGCCCTGGCGCCGGGCGCCTACGAGATCCTCTTCGTCTCGCTGGCCCACAGCGACGAGGACCTCGCGCGCAGCGTCGAGGCCGTGGCCCAGGCCGCGCGCGTGGCGGCCGACGCGCCGACGTCGTGACGCTGCGCAGCGAGGGCTGGAGCGTCCAGCCCAGCTTCTCGCCCCACGGGCCGACCTCGCCGGTGACGCTGCTCCTCGACGACGCGGGCTTCACCCAGTTGGCGGGCCAGCCGGCGGTGGCCTGGCAGACGCCCTGGAGCGAGGTGGCCCAGCTGCGGCTGGTGCGACGTCGTCGCGGCACCACCATCGTGATGCTCGTGGCCGGCACCCTCTACCAGTGGCGCCGCGACGGGGCCCTGGGCCCCGAGGAGTCCACCGAGCTCGCCGCGCTGCTGGGCGCCCACGGTGGGCGAGAGGCCCCGCGACTGCGACGCGCGGGCGCGCTCGTCGTCGCGCTCGTCGTCACGCTCGCCTCCTTCGGGGGCTACTTCGCCTCCCTGGCCTCGCCCGCCAGGGCCACGAGCTCGGCGCAGCTGCGCGCCCTCGAGGCCGTGAACCTGAACGCGGGCGACGTGTCGAGCACCTGGGGGGCGTCCGACTCGGTCAACTCCTCGGCGCTGCAGCTCATCTTGACCCCGCCCGGTGAGGTCCTCACGCTGACCACCGACACCACCGCCCCGCCCGCCGACAGTCCCTACGCCCTGGCGGCCTTCCACTTCCAGCGCTGCCTGGGCGTCTCCAACGTGGACGACCGGGTCTTCGGCCAGGCCGGCCAGGAGCCGCTCTACCAGGTGGCCTCGCCGATCTTCTCCTCGTCGAGCTTCGGCGGTGTGCAGGTCGAATCGGTGGCGCAGTACTACCCGAACCTGGCCGACGTCGCCGCCGACCAGTCCGAGATGTCGCGCGGCGACTTCTCGCGCTGCTTCGTCGAGGCCGAGGCCGACGAGCTGGTGGGAGCGAGCGGCTCGCTCACCCCGGACCTGCGCGGCGCGACGGTGCTGTCGCTGCACCCCTTCGTCAAGGGGTGGGTCCGCGCGGCCTCCGAGGCCGTGTCGCTGCCCCTCGCGGGCCTGGCGCACGTGGACCTGGTGATCGTCGTGGAGGTCTCGGGCCACTACGAGGTCACGCTGGCGGCCCTGGTGGGCTCGCTGTCGTCCGCCAGGGCGACCTTGGCGAACCTGGTCAACGCGCAGATGCTGCGCGTCACCTCGACGCCCGCCTCGGCGGCCTGAGTCAGAGGGCGCGGCGGGGACGTCGTCCCCAGGAGATGAAGACGCCGACGCTGACGGCCACGTAGGCGAGCCAGACGATGCCCTGCAGGATGGTCGGCTGGTCGGCGTAGCCCAGCAGCGAATGGAAGACGTCGCCCAGGCTCGAGGACTCGCTCATCATGCCACTGGTGTTCCAGAGCACGTGCGAGCCGATGGTCACCCAGCCCAGCTGCTGCAGGTTCTCGATGGCGTCGGCCAGCAGGCCGGCGGCGAAGAGCATCAGGGTGACGCCCAGCACGCGGAAGAAGACCTTCAGATTGACCTTGGTGCCCAGGCGGTACATGGCCAGGGCCAGGGCCAGGGCCACCAGCAGTCCCGCCGCGCCGCCGGCGAGCAGCAGGTCGCCGTGCACCGGCGTGGCGGCCTGGCGCGAGTTGGCGAAGATGATGGCGAGCGTGAAGACCATGGTCTCGAGCCCCTCGCGCCCGACGGCCTGGAAGGAGAGCAGCCCCAGCCCCCAGCGGTTGCCGCGCGAGAGCGCGGCGTCGCTGCGCGCCTGGAGCTCGCGACCCATGGTGCGCGCGTGCTTGTGCATCCAGAAGGTCATGACGGTCAAGAACGCCGCCGCCACGACGTAGGTCGCGGTCTCGAAGTAGGTCTGCAGCTTCGACCCCGAGTACTGCGAGATCGCGGCGTAGACGCCCACCCCGCCGGCCACCACGAGAACCATGGCGGCGCCCACGCCCCAGAAGACGTCGCGGAAGTGCTGGGTCTGGCCCAGGCGCTTGAGGTAGGCGAGCAGGATGGCCACGATCATCGAGGCCTCGATGCCCTCGCGCAGGAAGATGATGAAGGTGGGGATCACGGCGCGGGGACCTCGCGGGGCAAGGACGTCGACGCACTCATCACTCGTTTATCCTAGGTGCGTGTGAGAAATGGGCACGCCGGGCGTCCCAGGCCCTAGCGCGATCCGAGCAGGAGCTCGTAGGCCTCGTCGGGCACGGCGTGCGCCAGGCGCACCATGGCGCGATAGCCCAGTTCGGCGGGTCCCTGGGCGTCGTTGCGCATCAGGTTGGCCATGATGGCGAGCAGCTCGTTCATCAGGGGCTTGATGCGCAGTCCCGCCCCCACGCAGACCGACAGGATCCGGGGTTCGGAGATCAGGCGCACGAAGGCCCGCGCCACCTTGTAGTAGTCGCCGTAGGCGGCCTGGAGGCGCTCCTCGTAGAGCGCGAGCTGCGAGGCGTCGTCGCGCACGAGGGCCTCGCCCAGCACGCCGGCCGCCAGGCGCCCCGACTCGTAGCCGTAGGCGATGCCCTCGCCGTTGAAGGGGTTCACCGTGCCCGCGGCGTCGCCCACCACCAGCGTGTTGGGTCCGCGGTGGGGCCCCAGCGCCAGACCCATCGGCAGGCGTCCGCCGGTGGCCGGACCCTGACAGGTGGACTCGTTGAGACCCCAGGCCTGCGCCGTCTGGTCCACGAAGTACTCCTGGAGCTTGGTGGTGTTGACGCCCTTCCAGGCGCCCCCGGTGGACAGCAGTCCCACCCCGACGTTCACCCGACCGTCGCCCAGGGGGAAGATCCAGCCATACCCCGGCACGACGTCGCCCTTGGGGTCGCGGATGTCGAGGTGCGACTCGATCCAGGGCTCGTCGTGGCGATCGCTGGTGTAGTAGCCGCGCAGCGCCATCCCCAGCGGCCAGTCGCGGTTGCGCGTCACGCCGAGCTCGCGGCCGATGCGCGAGTTCTGCCCGTCGCCCACCACCAGGTAGCGCCCCCGGAGCTCGGCGGTCTCGCCGCTGGCCTTCTCCTTGACCACGACGCCGGACGCGCCCTTGAGCCCGTCGGGGGAGTCGACCGCGTCGAGCAGTTCGAGGGCCTCGGCACCGGTCACGAGCGTCGCGCCGTGGGCGACGGCGTGCTCGGCCACCAGCCCGTCGAGGTCGTAGCGGGTGATGGTGTAGCCGTAGTTGGGAAAGACCGGGTGCTCGGGCCAGTTCATCTCCAGAGACGCGCCGAAGCCGAAGGAGCGCAGCCCGCGGTACTGGTGGCCGTGACGCGCCACCTCGGGCTCGAGGCCCATCTCGATGATCTGGTGCACCGAGCGCGGCGTGAGGCCGTCGCCGCAGGTCTTCTCGCGCGGGAAGCTCTTCTTCTCGATCAGGCAGACCGACCATCCGGCTTGGGCCAGCCAGTAGGCGCAGGCCGAGCCGCTGGGTCCCGCACCGACGATCACGACGTCGTAGGGAGTGGTGCGGGAGGCGGCTTCGCGGAGAGTGGGCATCGAGACAGATTACGCCCTCGTGCGTCGGACCCTGTCCGGAGGGGTGTGGTGGGGAGTGATAGAAAGGAAGCCGTGAACCAGTATTTACCGATACTGGGACTCCTGATTCTGGGAGCGCTCTTCGCGTCCGGATCGTTTGTCGCGTCGGCCTTCCTGGCGCCGCACAAGCGGCCCACCGACGCCAAGGTGGCCCCCTACGAATGCGGGATAGTCCCTGAATTCGAGCCCCCGGCGCGCTTCCCGGTTCGCTTCTACCTCGTGGCGATGATCTTCGTCATCTTCGACATCGAGGTGGTCTTCATGTACCCCTTCGCGGTGGTCTTTCGCCAGTTGGCGGGTTTCGGGCTGATCGAGGTCCTGGTCTTCTCGCTCACCGTCTTCGGCGCCCTGCTCTACCTCGTGCGCGAGGGCGCCCTCAGTTGGGGCCCGCGTCAGCACCTCACGGTGGCCATGCCCGAGCGCACCAGCTCGTCGACCATCGTGCGCATCGGCGCCGAGCCCGAACAGGCGGCGTAGTGGCCCTCGAAGACCTGCAGCACAACTTCCTCACCGCGCCCCTGGAGGACCTGGTGCGCTGGGCCCGCCGCGCCTCGGTGTGGCCGGCCTCCTTCGGTCTGGCCTGCTGCGCCATCGAGATGATGGCCGCGGGCGGCGCCGACTTCGACCTCGCGCGCTACGGCATGGAGGTGTTTCGCAACTCCCCGCGTCAGGCCGACCTGATGATCGTGGCCGGACGGGTCAGCCAGAAGATGGCCCCGGTCCTGCGCCAGGTCTACGACCAGATGATGGAGCCCAAGTGGGTCATCTCGATGGGCGTGTGCGCCTCGACCGGTGGGCTCTTCAACAACTACGCCATCGTCCAGGGCGTCGACGAGATCGTCCCGGTCGACGTCTACGCGCCGGGCTGCCCGCCCAGCCCCGAGACCCTGATGCACGCCATCTTGACGTTGCACGAGCAGATCCGTACCGGTGAGATCATGAAGCGTCGCACCGAGGGCCGTCCGACTCACCTCGGCGAGGACAGCGGTGTCTGGACTCCCGAGGTGCCGGTGACAGTGAGGATGGGAACGCCGAAGTGATCCCCCTCCCTCCCTCGGCCCCCCCAGCCGTCCTCTGCGAGGACGCTCTCGCCTGCGACGGAGCCTTCTTCCCGACCCGTGAGCAGTACCTCGACCTCGTCGCCGCCCTCAAGGCCGACGGTTTCGAGATGTGCGTCGACGTGTGCGGCGTGGACTACCTCGAGCACCCCGGTAGGGCCCTGCCCGCGGGCGTGACGCCCACGCGCTTCGAGGTCGTGGTGAACCTGATGTCGTTGTCGAAGAGGCAGCGCGTGCGCGTGCGCGTCCAGGCCGGCACCGAGCGGCCCGTCGTCGATTCGCTCTTCTCGCTCTACCCCGGCTCCGAGGCGCCCGAGCGCGAGGCCTTCGACATGTTCGGCATCCTCTTCGAGGGCCACCCCGACCTGACGCGCATCCTCATGCCCGAGGACTGGGAGGGGCACCCCCTGCGCAAGGACTACGGCATGGGCCACGTACCGGTCCAGTTCAAGGAAGCGCCGGGTCCGCGGTGAGCGACGACGTCCGCATCGCCGACCGGCCCGACCGGCTGACCTCGGAGACCTCCGAGGGCGCCCAGGAGTTGTCGCGCCGCGTCGCCACGCCCACCGAGGAGCTCGGTCGCGAGGTCGGCGCCGTGCTGCGCCTCGACGGGGTCACCCTCGACCCGCGCCAGGTGGACTACGAGCGCAAGGACGACGAGACCACCATCATCAACATGGGCCCGGCCCACCCCTCCACCCACGGCGTGCTGCGCCTCATGCTCGAGCTCGACGGCGAGTTCGTGCTGCGCACCAAGGTGGTCATCGGCTACCTGCACACCGGCATGGAGAAGACCGCCGAGGCGCTGAGCTACGTCCAGGGCGCGACCAACGTCACGCGCATGGACTACCTCTCGCCGGTGATCAACGAGCTCAACTACTCGCTGGCCGTCGAGAAGCTGCTCGGCGTCGAGGTGCCCGAGCGCGCCACCTGGATCCGGATGATGATGTCCGAGCTCAACCGCGTCTCCTCGCACCTGGTGTGGATGGCGACCAACGGCATGGACCTGGGCTCCACCTCGATGATGATCTACGGCCTGCGCGACCGCGAGCTCGTCCTGGCCTTCTTCGAGAAGACCGCCGGGCTGCGCCTCAACCTGAACTACGTGCGTCCCGGCGGCGTGGCCGCCGACCTGCCCGACGGGTGGGAGGACGACATCGAGGTCATCTGCAACACGATCGAGGAGCGCACCGACGAGTACGACCAGCTCCTCACCGGCCAGCCGATCTTCCGCAACCGCCTCATCGGCGTGGGCGCCATCACCGCCGAGGAGGCGCTGGCGCTGAGCCTCACGGGTCCGCTGCTGCGCTCGACGGGCGTGCCCTGGGACCTGCGTCGCACCATGCCCTACCTGGCCTACGACCAGGTCGACTTCGACGTCATCGTGGGCACCTACGGTGACAACTTCGACCGCTACGCGATCCGCCTCAACGAGATCAGAGAGTCGATCAAGATCATCCGCCAGTGCGCTCAGCGCATGCCCGCCGGCGACTACCGCAGCCAGGACCCCAAGGTGACCCCGCCGCCGCGCGCGCGCATCGGCGAGTCCATGGAGGCGCTGATCCACCACTTCAAGCTCTTCACCGAGGGCTTCCACGTCCCCGCCGGCGAGGTCTACTCGGCGGTGGAGTCCCCGCGCGGCGAGATCGGCTGCTACCTCGTGTCCGACGGCGGGCCCAAGCCCTACCGACTGCACGTGCGCACGCCCAGCTTCGTCAACCTGCAGGCCATGCCGCTGCTCATGCGCGGCGCGTCGCTGTCCGACGCCATCACCATGATCTCGACGGTCGACCCCGTCCTGGGAGAGGTCGACCGATGAGTCACTTCCGTGCCGACATCCGCCAGCGCTGCGAGGAGCTCGTCGCGCTGTACCCGCGCAAGCGCTCCGCCATGTTGCCCCTGTTGCACCTGGCCCAGGAGAACGACGGTTACCTGAGCGAGGAGGGCATCGCCGAGGTCGCGGCCCTCACCGGCACCACGCCGGCCGACGTGCGCGGCACCGCCGCCTTCTACGACATGTTCCACCTCGAGCCCGTGGGCAAGTACGTGGTGGGCGTGTGCACCAACATCGCCTGCCTCCTGGCCGGAGGCGAGGAGATGCTCGAGCACGCCGCGGCCACCTTGGGCTGCGCGCCCGGATCCACCTCGGCCGACGGCCTGTTCACCCTCGAAGAGAGCGAGTGCCTCGCGGACTGCAACATCGCGCCCTGCGTACAGGTGAACCACCGCTACGTGCGCACCACGACCCCCGAGGCCTTCGATCAGCTGGTCGACGACCTGCGCGAGGGGCGACTCGACCACGACGTGCCGAGCCACGGCACCCTGATCCGCGTCAAGCGACAGGGCGGGCTGCGCGTGTCGGCCGAGGACATCGCCGCCGAGCGATCCGTGGCCATCGCCGCGCGCAGCGCGCGCGCCGAAGCCGCGGCCGCGGCCGCGGCGGCCCAGGGGAGCACGTGATGGCCTCCCTCGACGCCCCCCGCATCGTCTCGTCGCGTCGCGACTTCGCGGACTCCTTCACCCTCACCCGCTACCTCGAGACCGGCGGCTACGTGGCGCTGCGCAAGGCGCTCACCATGTTCCCCGAGGCCGTGGCCGCCGAGGTCGACGTGGCCTCGCTGCTGGGCCGCGGCGGCGCCGGCTTCCCCGCCGGGCGCAAGTGGTCGATGCTGCGTCGCGCGCCCATCTCCTATCTCGTGGTCAACGGCGACGAGTCCGAGCCCGCGACCTTCAAGGACCACTACCTCGTCGAGCGCGACCCCCACCAGCTGGTCGAGGGCGTCATCATCGCGGCCTACGCCCTGCAGGTCAACCAGGCCTTCATCTTCTTGCGCGGTGAGTTCGCCCTGGGCCTCGAGCGCGTGCAGCAGGCCCTCAACGAGGCCTACGCCCACGGCGCGCTCGGCGCCAAGATCTTCGGGTCGGACTTCTCCCTGGACATCGTGGTGCACCCCGGCGCGGGCGCCTACATCTGCGGCGAGGAGACCTCCCTGCTCGAGGCCCTCGAGGGCAAGCGCGGCTTCCCGCGCATCAAGCCCCCCTTCTTCCCCGCCGTGACCGGCCTCTACGGCGAGCCCACGGTCGTCAACAACGTCGAGACCATGTCGAACCTGCCCTGGATCGTCAACAACGGCGGGGCCGCCTTCGCCGCCCTGGGCGCCGGTCGCTCCACGGGCACGCGCCTCTTCGCCCTGGCGGGCGACGTCAAGAACCCCGGCGTCTACGAGCTCGAGATGGTGAAGAACACCTTCCGCGACCTCATCTTCGATCCCGCCCTGGGCGGCGGCCTCGCCGAGGGGCGCCGCCTCAAGGCCTTCGTCCCCGGCGGCGTCTCGGCCCCGTGGTTCGGACCCGACCAGCTCGACACGCCCCTGGGCCAGGACGAGGTCGGGGGGCTGGGCTCGATGCTGGGTTCGGGCTCGGTGGTCGTGCTCGACGACGCCAGTTGCGTGGTGCGCGCGGCCTGGCGCATCACCAAGTTCTTCTCGCGCGAGTCCTGCGGCCAGTGCACGCCCTGTCGCGAGGGCTCGGGCTGGATCGAGCGCATCATGTACCGCCTCGAGCACGGCGGGGGCCGCATGGAGGACCTCGACCTCGTGCTCGACCTCTGCGACAACATCGCCCCGGGACTGAGCTGGCCCCCGCAGCAGACCACCATCTGCGTGCTGGGTCCGTCGATCCCCTCGTCGGTCCACTCCGCGCTGACCATGTTCCGCGACGACTTCGTGGCCCACGTGAACCACGGAGGATGCCCCCATGACTGACGAAGCCCGCACCACCGTGAGCATCACGGTCGATGGCCGCAGCGTCGAGGCCCGGCCCGGCGAACTGCTCATCGAGGCCGCCGAGCGCGCGGGCTCGTACATCCCGCGCTTCTGCTACCACCCGCGCATGGAGCCCGTCGGGGTGTGTCGCATGTGCCTGTGCGAGGTCGACGGCCCGCGCGGCCCGAGCCTGCAGCCGGCCTGCTACCTCAAGGTCGCCGACGGCATGAAGGTCACCACCGACTCCGAGAAGGTGAAGAAGGCCCAGGACGGCGTCCTCGAGTTCCTCCTCGCCAACCACCCCCTCGACTGCCCGGTCTGCGACAAGGGTGGCGAGTGCCCCCTCCAGGACCAGACCCTGGCCCACGGCTCGGGCGAGACCCGCTTCGTCGAGGAGAAGCGTCACCACGTCAAGCCCATCTCGATCGGCGAGCTGGTCCTGCTCGACCGCGAGCGCTGCATCCAGTGCGCGCGCTGCACCCGCTTCGCCTCCGAGGTCGCCGGTGAGGCCCAGATCGCCTTCTCGGGTCGCGGCGACCTCATCGAGGTGGCCCCGTCGCCGACGCAACCCTTCGACTCGGTCTTCTCGGGCAACACCGTGCAGATCTGCCCGGTCGGGGCCCTGACCGCCAAGCCCTACCGCTTCAGCGCGCGCCCCTGGGACCTCGAACAGGTCGAGAGCACCTGCACGACCTGCGCCGTCGGCTGTCGCGTGGCGGTGCAGTCCTCGGGCAATCGCCTCACCCGCGTGCTCGGCGTCGACTCCGAGCCGGTCAACCACGGTTGGCTCTGCGACAAGGGCCGCTTCACCCTCGACTCCATCGACGGCAACCCCGACTCCCACGACCTCACCTCGGCGGCGACGCGCGTCACCCAGCCGATGGTGCGCGAGAACGGTCGACTGGTCCCCGTCGCCTGGGGCACCGCGCTGGCCGAGGCCGCCCGACTCCTGCACGAGGCCGGTGAGGGCGACGCCATCGGCGCCATCGGTGGCGCGGCGCTGACCAACGAGGGCGCCTTCGCCTGGGAGCGCTTCGTGCGCGGGGCCCTGGGGTCGGAGAACCTCGACGCGCAGTACGGCGACGGGCTCGACCCGGTGCTCCTGCAGACCCTGCCCCTGGCGACCATCGACCAGGCCTGCGCGGCCCCGGTCGTGGTGACCCTGACTGGTGACCTGCGCGAGGAGCTGCCGGTGCTGTTCCTGCGCCTGCGCGAGAGCTTCGCGCACCGTCACCACACCCTCATCGAACTCGCGAGCGGCCCCAGCGCGCTGCGCCCGCTGGCCACCCACGCCCTGGCGCTGCGCCCGGGTGAGGCGCCGGTCATCGCGCGCGCCCTGGTGAGCGGGCACCTGCCCGTGGGCACCCTGGTCCACGACGACGAACTGGCCGGCGCGCGCGCCGCGATCGGCGACGGGTCGGGCGTGGTCGTCGTGGTGGGACGCGCCAACCTCGCCGAGGACCAGCGTCTGGTGGACGAGGCCGTGCGCACCCTGGCCGAGGGCCTGCCCCAGGCCAAGTTCCTGGTGGCCCTGCGCCGCGCGAACGTGCGCGGCGCCCTCGACATGGGACTCAGCCCCCGGCTGCGCCCGGGCCGGGGCTTCGACGCCACGGTCGACGGTCGCGACACCGCCGCCCAGCTCGCCGCCATGGTGGCGGGCACCCAGCGCGCCACCATCCTGCTCGGCGGCTGCCTCCTGGGCAACGTCGTCGACACCGAACTGGCCAGCGCCGCCCTGGCGGCGTCCAAGGTCATCGCGGTCACCGGCCACGGGGGAGCCACCCTGGCCCACGCCGACGTCGTCTTGCCGGCGGCGGTGTCCTACGAGCGCACCGGCACCGTCACCAACCTCGAGGGCCGCGTCACCGCGCTCGCGCCCAAGATCTCCGCGCCGGGCTCGGCGTGGTCCGACGTGGCCATCGCCGCCGAGCTCGCGCTCGCCTGGGGCCAGGATCTCGGGCTCGGCTCGGTCGAGCTGGCGGCCCAGGCCATCGAGGAGACCACCGGCTACGCCGCCTTGTCGGTCCTCCAGGACCAGGCCTTCGAGGGCGTGGTCGTGGGACTCGACGCCACGCCCATCGCGCGCCACGCCATGGACCCCATGGCCTTCCCGGGCATCCGCTCGACGCGCACCGCGGGGCTCGGCGACTCCACCGGCGCCACGGTGCAGCTCGACGTCGAGGGCGTCGCCGCCACCGCGGCGGCCCAGCGCTCCGACGTCAGCGTGACCAGCCTGGACGTGCCCCCGGCCGACGCCTACGCCCTGCGCGTGGTCCTCGTGCACCGCCTCTACGACCGCGGGATCGCCATGCAGGGCTCGCCCGCGCTGGCGGGTCTCGTCGAGGAGACGACCCTGGGCGTGCACCCGAGCGACCTCGACCGCCTGGGCGTGGCCTCCGGCGACGTCCTGACCGTGCGCGCCAGCGGCGGCGACTTCACCGCGCCGGTAGTGACCGACGAGTCCATCGTGCGCGGCACCTGCGTGGCGGCGGTGGCGACGCAGCGTGACGGGGTCGACCTGGTGGCCAAGATCCTCGACCCCTCGAGCCCCGTCAGCCAAGTGCGACTGGAGACGCGATGATCCTCGCGACGGCCGACCCGCTCTTCAACAACGGGGTGCACGTCACCCTGGCCATCCTGCTCATCTTGGTCATCAAGGTCCTGGTGGGTTTCGCGGCGCTCATGGGTGCGGTCGTCATCATGATCTGGTTCGAGCGCAAGGCCATCTCGGACATGCAGAGCCGCATCGGGCCCCAGCGCTGGGGGCCCTTCGGCCTCTTCCAGACCTTGGCGGACGGTATCAAGCTCTTCGCCAAAGAGGACCTGATGCCCGCCGAGGCGGACCGCTTCGTCTTCAAGCTCGCCCCCTACCTCGTGCTGGTGCCCGCGCTGATCACCTTCTCGGTCATCCCGGTGGGCGGCACGGTGACGGTGGCCGGACACGTCATCGAGCTCCAGGTGGCCAATCCGCCCATGGGGATCCTGGTGATGCTGGCCATGTCGGGCATCTCGGTCTACGGCGTGATGCTGGCGGGCTGGGCCTCGGGCTCGAAGTACCCGCTGCTCTCCTCGGTGCGCGCCAGCGCCCAGATGATCTCCTACGAGGCCGCCCTGGGCATGACCATCGTGACCGTGGCGCTGGTCACCGGCTCGCTCTCCACCCACGACATCGTGACCAGCCAGGCCGACGGCATCTGGCACTGGAACCTGATCCGCCTGGGCTTCGTGCCCTTCTTCCTCTTCGTCATCGCCATCACCGCCGAGCTCAACCGTCCGCCCTTCGACGTGGTCGAGGCCGAGAGCGAGCTGGTGGGCGGTTTCCACACCGAGTACTCCTCGCTACGCTTCGCGCTGTTCTTCATGGCCGAGTTCATGAACACCATCACGATGTCGGCCTTGATCGTGACCCTCTTCCTGGGCGGACCGGCCGGCTACGTGCCCAACATCGCGCACCTGCGCTGGGTCTTCCCGATCCTGTGGTTCCTCGTCAAGACCGTCGCCTTTGCCTTCTCCTACATCTGGTTCCGCGCCGCGCTGCCGCGCTTCCGCTACGACCAGGTCATGGAGCTGGGCTGGAAGCGCCTGATCCCCCTGTCGCTCGGGTGGATGCTCATCGTGGCGGGCTTCCTCATCAAGCCGGCCGACGGCTTCGCCATGGCGGCGGCGGTCATCCTGGCCTGGACCCTGCTGAGCCGCGCCTTCGAACTGGGCGACGACCGCGGGGCCGGACCCGGCGCGCTGATCCCGATCGTGGGCGAGCGCCCGCTGCCCGGCGAGGTCATCCGCGCCCTCACCGACCAGCACGACGAGGAAGAGGGGGAGCAGTAATGGCCTCGTGGACGGACTTCTTCGGCGGCTTTCGCCTGACCCTCGCGCACCTGGGCAAGCCGCGGGTCACCAACTCCTACCCCAAGGTCAAACGGCCCAAGCAGCCGCGCCAGCACGGTCGCCACGTGCTCAACCGCTACGAGGACGGCATGGAGAAGTGCATCGGCTGCGAACTCTGCGCCGGCGTGTGCCCCGTGAACTGCATCTACGTGCGCGGCCTGGACAACCCGGCGGACCACCCGGTGTCGCCCGGCGAGCGCTACGGCTACGTCTACGAGATCAACTACCTGCGCTGCATCCACTGCGACCTGTGCGTGGAGGCCTGCCCGACCCAGGCCATCACCGAGTCCAAGATGTTCGAGTTCTCCTTCACCAACCGCGCCGACGCGATCTACACCAAGAAGCAGCTGCTCGTCGACGACGAGGGCTTCCCCCAGCGCCTGCCCTGGGAGGACTGGCGTCCCGGCGAGGCCGCCCTCACCGGTGGCTGGATGCGCGCGACCTCGCCCTCGGGCGACGCGTCCTTCGAGGGCGAGGTCCAGTGGACCGGCGACCTCGGCGTGGGCGTGCGCGCGCCCGAGGGTGGCCAGTCCGACAAGCGTGACGACGTCGCCACCGGCACCAAGTCGATCCGCGAGGCCTTCTCGCGCCACCTAGAGCCCGACGACGTCCCCCTCGACCAGCGCGGTCTGCAAGGGTTGCTCAAGTCGCTCGAGGACAAGCGTCCGCGTCGTCGGTCCGGGGGGGAGAGCTGATGTTCGCCACGGCGTACGCCATCCCGGACGTCCTCGTCTTCGCCGCCGCGGCGCTGTTCATCCTGATGGGCGCGATCGGCGTCATCTCGATGAAGAACCCGGTGCACTCGGCGCTCAGCCTCATCCTGGCCCTGTTGGGCGTGGCGCTGGCCTTCCTCGCGCAGAGCGCGGACTTCCTGGCCGCCGTCGAGGTCATCGTCTACGCCGGCGCCATCGTGGTCCTCTTCTTGTTCGTCATCATGTTCCTCGGGGTCGATTCCTCGCGCCACCCCCACGTCGAGCCCCTGGTGGGCCAGCGCTGGCTCGCCGCGGTGGGCGTGCTGGTCACGGTCGCGGGCGTCATCACCCTGATGGTCAACTCGCACTGGGTGAGCGGGGTGCTCTCGGCCTCCACCGGGGGGACGCCGCTGGCCACGGGTTACCAGAACGTCACCCAGCTGGGTGACTCCGTCTTCACCACTTACCTCCTGGCCTTCGAGGCCACGGCGGGCCTCTTGATCATCGCGGTCGTCGGCGCCGTCCTGCTCGCTCGCCGCGAGCGTCCCGCCGAGGACGACGTCGAGGTCGAGGTCGAAGCGACCCGGTTCGACGAGCCGGTGGCCGAGAACGACGAGACGACAGAGGAGGTGGAGCAGTGACGACCATCCCCGCGTCGTGGTACCTGGTCCTGGCGGCGGTGCTCTTCGGCATCGGGGCCTTCGGGGTCCTGACCCGTCGGAGCGCGCTGATCATGTTCATGTGCATCGAGCTGATGCTCAACGCCGTCAACTTGACCTTCGTGACCTTCGCGCGCACGATGAGCGACATCGGCGGCCAGACCACGGTCTTCTTCATCATGGTGGTCGCCGCCGCGGAGGTCACCGTCGGGCTCGGCATCGTGGTGGCGGTCTTTCGGCGCCGCTCCTCGACCTCGGTCGACGAACTCACGGAGCTGCAGGGCTGATGGCACACCTCGCCCCCCTCATCTTGACCTTCCCGCTGCTGGGCTTCCTGCTCGTGCTGGTCAACGGCCGTTCGCTGAGCGACCGCGCCACCGGGACCATCGCCACCTCGGTGGTGGGACTGAGCTTCGTCGTGAGCGTGATCGCCTTCGTGCTGTTGCTGCACGACAAGAGCCGTGAGGTGACGGTGAACCTGTTCACCTGGATCTCGGTGGACACCCTGCACGTGCCCGCGGCGCTCCTCGTCGACCCCCTGTCGATCACCATGTGCCTCTTCGTGACCGGCATCTCGACGCTGATCCACCTCTACTCCACCGCCTACATGGCCGGCGAGAAGGACTTCCGCAAGTTCTTCTTGTACCTCAACCTCTTCGTCTTCTCGATGCTGACCCTGGTGCTGGCCAACAACCTCGTGCTCACCTTCGTGGGCTGGGAGGGCGTGGGCGCCTGCTCCTACTGGTTGGTGAGCTTCTACTTCGACCGCGACTCCGCCGCGAGCGCCGGCAAGAAGGCCTTCATCTACAACCGCGTGGGCGACGTCGGACTGCTCCTGGCGATGTTCCTGCTCTTCGAGCACACCCACACCCTGACCTACCTGTCGATCTTCTCGTCGACCTCGGCGCTGAGTCCGACGGTGGCGACCCTGGTGGTGCTCGCCCTGCTGCTGGGCGCCACCGGCAAGAGCGCCCAGATCCCGCTGTTCAACTGGCTCCCCGACGCGATGGAGGGTCCGACCCCGGTGTCGGCGCTGATCCACGCGGCCACCATGGTCACCGCCGGCGTGTTCCTGCTCGTGCGCATGTCGCCGGTGCTGGCCCTGTCGTCCTCGGGGCGCATGACCATCGCGGTCATCGGCGGCGTCACCGCCTTCGTCGCGGCCACCATCGCCACCGCCCAGAAGGACATCAAGAAGGTCCTGGCCTTCTCGACCGTCTCCCAGATCGGCTACATGGTCCTGGCGGTGGGCGTGGGCGCCTACGGCGCGGCCATCTTCTTGATGGTCAGCCACGCCTTCTTCAAGGCCCTGCTCTTCCTCGGATCGGGCTCGGTCATCCACTCCCTGGGCGGCGAGCAGGACATGCGCAAGATGGGCGGGCTGGCCAAGTGGCTCCCCCTCACCTTCCCGACCTTCCTCATCGGCTGGCTCACCATCTCGGGCGTGCCGCCCTTCGCGGGCTTCTGGGCCAAGGGCGACGTGCTCACGAACGTCTTCGCCCACAACAAGCTCCTGTGGGCGCTGGGCGTGGTGACCGCCATCTTGACCGCGTACTACATGAGCCGCCTCTTCGTCCTGACCTTCCGCGGCGGCGAGCGCTTCCGCGAGGTCACCCACGACCACGACCCCCACGAGTCGCCCCTCGTCATGACCGCCCCGCTGCTCATCCTGGCGGTGCTCAGCGTGCTGGGCGGGCTGCTCGACCTGCCCTGGGCGCACGGCTTCTCGCTGTCGCACTTCCTCTCGCCGACCTTCGGCTACGTGGCGCCCAGCGCCGCCCAGAGCACCGGCCTGCAGACGGGCCTGGCGCTGGTGGACGTGGCCGCCGCGCTGATCGGCCTCTTCGCCGCCTTCACCATCTGGCGCAACACCGTCGAGTCGCCCACCTTCGAGAAGCCCTTCTTCGAGCACGTCTGGCGCTGGGACGACGCCTACGACGCGACGCTCGGCCGCCCGCTCACCGCCCTGGCCCACGTCACCAGTGACGTGGTCGAGACGCGCGTCATCGACGGCGCGGTCGAGGGGATCGGCGCCTCGGTGCGCCGCAGCGGCGAGGGGATCCGCAAGCTGCAGGCGGGCCTGGTGCGACAGTACGCGTTGGCGATGGTGCTCGGGGTGACCGTGATCGTGGTCTACCTCGTGGGACGGGTGAGGTAGTCATGCATTCCTCGGTGTATTTGACCGTCCTGATCGCGCTGCCGATGTTCGGCGCGCTGGTGGCGATGCTCGTGCGAAGGGCCCCGGGAGCCGCCTACGCGGTGGGCGTGGCCACGGGCGTCGTCGAGCTGGTGATCTCCCTCGTGGTGGCGGTGCTCTACAAGAGCAACATCCCCGGCGCCGCGGGCACCGCCGGCTTCGACTTCTACACCCGCCACGTGCTCTCGGCACCCCTGGGCCTCGCCTACGACGTGGCCCTGGACGGGCTGAGCCTGCTGATGGTGGTCCTGACGGCCCTGGTGCTGGTGCTGTCGCTGCTGGGTGGTCGCGACCGTCGACGCGAGCCCTCCTTCGTCGCGTGGCTGTTGATCCTGACGGGGCTCACGATGGGCTCCTTCGTCAGCCACGACGTGCTGGAGTTCTTCATCTTCTTCGAGCTCACCCTGGTGCCGTGCTACTTCATCATCGCGGGCTGGGGCGGCCGGGAGCGCAACCGCGCGGCGCTGAAGTTCTTCTTGTACACCTTCACGGCCTCGGCGTTCCTGCTGGTGGGCATCTTGTACATGGGCTTCGCCCTCCAGCACCAGCACCCCACGAGCGGCCTGAGCTTCGCCTACGGCGCGCTGATGGGCACCAGCCTCTCGCACGCCACCGCCGTGTGGCTCTTCGTGGCCTTCGCCATCGCCTTCGGCGCCAAGTCGCCGATCTGGCCGTTGCACACCTGGTCGCCCCTGACCTACGCCGAGGCGCCCACCGCGGGCTCCATCGAGCTCTCGGCGCTGTTGGCCAAGCTCGGCAGCTACGGCCTGTTGCGCTTCGCGGTCGGACTCCTGCCCCTGGCCCAGGTGAGCGTGCGGCCCTACGTGATGACCCTGGCGGTCATCGGCATCCTCTACGGCTCGATCCTGGCGGCGGTCTCCACCGAGCTCAAGCGCTTCGTGGCCTACTCCTCGCTGGCCCAGATGGGCTTCATCACGCTGGGCGTCGTGTCGGGTTCGACCATCGGCGTCACCGGTGCGGTGCTGCTCATGTTCAACCACGGCATCATCACCATGGGCTTCTTCCTCGTGATCGGCTTCCTCGAGCGCCGCCGCCTCTCGACGCAGATCGCCGACTTCAGCGGCCTGCAGCGGCCCATGCCGGTGATGGCCGCGATCTTCACGGTGACCATGCTGGCCTCCATCGGCCTGCCGGGTCTCTCGGGCTTCGTGAGCGAGTACCTCATCCTGATCGGCACCTTCACCACCCACGCGTGGTGGAGCGTGGTGGCCGCCCTGGGCGTGCTGGCCTCGGCGGTCTACCTGCTGTGGGCCTACCAACGCGTCTTCCACGGCCGCGCCGAGGGCGAGAACGCCGGTCTCGCCGACGCCAGCGCCAAGGAGCGCTGGGTGCTGGTGCCCGTCGTGGTGCTCATCGTGGCACTGGGCGTCTTCCCCAAGCCCGTCCTTGACAAGATCAGTCCCTCCGCGCACGTCCTCGTGACCCAGGTGAGCACTGCGAGCGTGACCAAGTGACCTTGACCATCCCCTCCATCCACTACCTGGTGATCCTGCCGGTCCTGATCTTCTTCGGGGCCTCGCTGGCGCTGCTCATCGCCTCGGCGATGTGGCGCCGCTCGGTGCCCCTGGCCTTCTCGACCACCGTGAGCGTCGCGGCCTCGCTGGCGGTCGTGGTGGTGTCCTTCTTCCAGTGGCACTGCCTCGACAAGAGCGGCGCGTCGACGACCATCGCCCACGCCGTGGTGCTCGACGGCTTCTCGGTGGTGGCCACCGCCGTCATCGCCGTGTGCACCGCGCTGTCGTCCCTGGTGGCCCGGGACTGGCTGCGGCGCGAGAACGTGCGCGGCGCGGAGTACCAGATCCTGGCGCTGGCCTCGACGGCCGGCGCGATGCTCATGACCCAGGCCAACGACCTCATCGTCATCTTCTTGGGCCTGGAGATCCTCTCGCTGGGCCTCTACGTGCTGGTCGCGCTGGACCGGCGCAAGACCGAGTCGGCCGAGGCGGCCCTGAAATACTTCATCCTGGGCGGCTTCGCCTCGGCGATCTTCATCTACGGCGCCGCCCTCGTCTACGGCGCCACCGGCTCGACCAACATCACGACGGTCTCGTACTTCCTGGGCTCGAACGTTCTCCTGAAGCCGGGTCTGCTGGTGGCCGGCGGCGCGCTGCTGCTGGTGGGCTTCGCCTTCAAGATCGCCGCGGTGCCCTTCCACATGTGGTCGCCCGACGTCTACGAGGGCGCGCCCACGCCGGTGACCGGCTTCATGGCCTCCATCGTCAAGGTCGGCGCCTTCGCGGCGCTGGTTCGCGTGATGATCTCGGGACTGGGCACGCAACTGGCGACCTGGCGGCCGATCTTCTGGGCCCTCATCGTCTTGACCACGGTGGTGGGCGCGGCGCTGGCGGTGCCCCAGCGCAACGCCAAGCGACTGCTGGCCTACTCCTCGATCAACCAGGCCGGTTTCATCCTCATCGGCGTCTGGTCCGCGGACGCGCGCGGCGTGGCCGCCTCGCTCTTCTACCTGGCGACCTACGCGCCCGTGGTGGTCGCCACCTTCGCCATCGTCTCGGTGATGGGGGGCCTCGGCGACGAGCGCCACTCGATCGAGAGCTACCGCGCTCTGGCGCGGCGCCAGCCCTGGTTGGGGGCCTCGCTGGCGGTGCTGCTGCTGACCCAGCTCGGCGCGCCCCTGACGGCGGGCTTCTACGCGAAGTATTCGGTGCTGGCCTCGGCCGTTGACGCGGGTGGCGCGCCGCTCGCGCTGATCGCCCTGTTGAGCGCGGCGATCGCCGCCTCGGTGTACCTGCGATGGACCGTGGTCCTCTACGCCGAGCCCGACGAGGAGCTCGACGTGAGCCGGGTGGTGGTGCCCACGGGCACGCGCATCACCATCGGCGCGGGCGTCGTCGTCGCCCTGTTGTTCGGCGTCTGGCCGGGTCCCTTGGCGACCCTGGCCCAGCACGCCAGCGTCTACTTCCTTCCGTGAGCCGCGTCGCTCTCGCCACCTCCCTCTTCGCCCTGCCCGGAGCGGGTCCGTCGGTCACCTCCCACCTCGACGAGGACATGCCCGTCCTCGTGGCCGAGCTCGCGCGCCTCGGCGTCGAGGCGCGTGCCGAGGTCTGGGACGACGAGCGGGTCGACTGGGAGTCCTACGACCTGGTGGTCATCCGCTCCACCTGGGGCTACGCCGACAAGTACCCCGAGTTCCTGGCCTGGGCCCACGCCCGGGCCCACCTGGTCAACCCCTACGCCGTGGTCGAGTACTCGAGCGACAAGCACTACCTCGGCGACCTGGCGGCCCAGGGTCACCCCGTCATCGAGACCGGATTCTGCGAGGTGGGCGAGGAGCCGGCCTGGCCGGACGGTGAGTTCGTCGTCAAGCCGGCCATCGGGGCGGGGTCCGTCGACGCCGAGCGCTTCACCACCGACCAGCACGAGACGGCCCGCGCGCACGTCGGGCGCCTTCACGCAAAGGGTCGCGCCGCCGTGATCCAGCCCTACGTCGCGGCGATCGACGAGGAGGGCGAGCGGGGGCTGGTGTTCTTGGACGGGGAGTTCTCCCACGCGTTGGCCAAACGCGCCCACCTCAAGGTGGCCGCCCACGAGCGCGACGGGGCCTTCCGCAACCGTCAGACCTACGCGGTCACCGCCGAGGACGGCGCCCTCGACGTCGCGCGGGGGCTCCTGAGCGGCGGCTTCGCCGACCTCACCTACGGGCGCGTCGACCTCGTCAAGACCCCCGCGGGGTGGCAGCTGATGGAGCTCGAGCTCGTCGAGCCGGCTCTCTATCTGTCCTTCGACGAGGGGGCGGCTGCGCGCTGCGCCCGGGCCATCGCTCGACGCATCCCCTGAGGTCGCCGGCCACGCGTCTCCAGAGCCGCGAGGATACACTTCGGCATGCGCGCGGTGGCCCCCTTCGGTGACGGCGAGGTCTCGCACGCGGCACCACCCGTGAGTTTCGGCGAGGCGATTCGTCGCGGGGTGACGGACTGGCGTTTCGGGGTGCGCGGCTCCCGCTCGGAGTACTGGTGGCTGGCCGTGTTCTCCTCGCTGGTGACGATGGCGATTCGCGCCGCGCTCGGTCCCCACGACAAGGGTCCCGTCGCCATCGTCGTCGCCGTGTTCTTGTCGGTCATCATGTTCAAGGCCTTCGTACGCCGGTACCACGACATCGGTCGCTCCATGTGGTGGGCGGTGCTCAACTACGCCGTCGGTTACGTGGCCACGATTCTCGCGATCATCGGATTCGTTGCGGTGGTGGTGTCGGCCCTTGGACCAGGATTGTCCACGCGCACACACAGATTCATCGACTTTGGGGAGGCTGGTCTCGTCGTGGCTGTCATCAACGGGGTGTGGACGTTGATATGGCTGTGCCGAGCGGGAGAGAAGGGCCACAACCGCTGGGGATGAAGGTTCATCGAACGAGTGCGGGTTCACGTCGGCCCACCGACTTGCACGTTCTCCGATCCCTTGAGACCGACCTCCGAGTAAAGCACGTGAAGCGCGGGACTACCTACCGCTTTCACTTCCAAGTGATCGGGAAACACTGTCACCGACTCGACCATGTTCTCGATGAGGACGCGTCGCTCGCGGTCGTCTGCGGCTTCCCAGAGCGTTTCAATGTCGAAGTTGGCCAGGACTGCCGCGACCTCTTCGAATCGGGTCTCTAGGTCCGTCTGAGCCTCAATCCACCGTCGAGCTCTCGTCGTTGGTGAAGTTCGGCCATCGTGGGATCGCTGAT